>CAIXQV010001104.1 GCA_903921605.1 uncultured Planctomycetaceae bacterium
ATGCTCAGCAGGCATTGGAAGGCGTTTGGCATTATTGGAGTCAGACGCTGGGAGTTGTGCATGTGGAAACTCCCGATCCAGCCGTAAATTTCCTGGCGAATGGCTGGCTGATTTATCAAACACTGGCCTGTCGCATGTGGGCTCGCACGGGCTTCTATCAATCCGGCGGCGCATACGGATTTCGTGATCAATTGCAGGACGCGATGGCTCTGATTCATGCTGAGCCGCGACTGTTGCGGGAGCATCTGCTACGAGCCTGCTCAAGGCAGTTTCGCGAAGGCGATGTCCAGCACTGGTGGCATCCGCCAGCAGGCCGTGGTGTGAGAACTCATTTCTCCGACGACTTTCTTTGGCTGCCAGTGGCCCTGTGTCGTTACGTTCAAATGACGGGAGATACGGGGATTCTGGCCGAGCGAGTTCCGTTCCTCAGTTCACGAGCGTTACATGCTCATGAAGAAGCAAATTATGACCTGCCGGTAATCTCGGAAGATATTGGCACGGTCTATGACCATGCCCTTCGAGCCATCGACAACGGCCTGCGATTCGGTGCTCATGGGTTGCCACTGATGGGATGCGGCGACTGGAATGACGGCATGAATCTTGTCGGGCAGAATGGACAGGGCGAAAGTGTCTGGCTGGCGTTCTTTCAGTTCGACGTGCTGACTCAATTCGCCAAACTGGCGCAGCGGCAGAGTGATTTTGTCACGGCGGATCGGTTGGTGATCGAAGCCGGTCGTCTGCGAGGCCACATCGAACACAACGGCTGGGACGGTGAATGGTATCGTCGGGCATACTTTGACGACGGAACACCGCTGGGTTCGTCGGAGAACACGGAATGCCAGATCGATTCGATCTCGCAAAGCTGGTCGATTCTCTCCGGCGCGGGGACTCAGGAGAGATCTCTGCAGGCCATGGCCAGCGTCGATCGACGGCTCGTGCGACGAGATGCGAAGTTGATCCAGTTGCTGGATCCGCCGTTTGATCATTCGGACTTGAATCCGGGCTACATCAAAGGCTACGTCCCGGGCGTCCGCGAAAACGGCGGCCAGTATACTCACAGTGCGATCTGGACGGTCATGGCTTTCGCCGCCATTGGAAATGTCGAACGCGCGTGGGAGTTGTTCAACATGATCAATCCCATCAATCACGGATCGACACCTCAGACCATCAGCACATATCGAGTTGAGCCCTATGTTGTTGCTGCTGATGTTTATGCAGTGGAACCTCATGTGGGCCGCGGCGGCTGGACGTGGTACACGGGTTCGTCAGGCTGGATGTATCGATTGATTACCGAATCACTACTGGGCCTGCAACTGGATGGAACTGTTTTGCGATTCCAGCCACGGCCGCCCAAAAGCTGGGAGTTCTACAAGATCCACTATCGGCACTATGACACGACTTACCATATCAAGGTCGTGAACCCTGGACCCGGGACGTCGATCGGAAATCTACGTCTGGACGGCGTTTTGCAATCAGACGTCTTCCTTCAACTCCTCAATGATCACATCGATCACGAAGTCGAAATTGAACTATCCTGAAGCACTGATGCTCTCTCCAGCTCGCCACTACCGCTGATTGATGTCCGCCGACAGGTATGGGCAATAACAGCAAAGGCCGGTTGAATCTCTCTCCCAAAATGCAGGAGCCGTATGCGTTTCACTCTTTGACACTCCAGCGTGTTGACTGAAATCCCGGAAGCTGCCGGGCTCGAACGTTCATGATCTGAGTTCAGTCGAACCAAAGCGAGGGGCATGCTCAGAGAAGGCTTCATGCGGACGGCCATTGAAGCGGGACTTCATAGGGAAGATACAAGCCAATTTACTATG
>CAIXQV010001105.1 GCA_903921605.1 uncultured Planctomycetaceae bacterium
GACAAGCCACGTGCGAAGCTTTGCCCAGCAATCCCATCGGCCACTGAAAGCGATCACTAACGTGATCGTTTCATTCTCGAAATAGGCGTCGTTCCAATAGGAATCATTCGGACGCGCCGACATGTTCGTACCGTGCTTGCGGTACATCAACGGCGTCTGCATCTTCTTTGCAATCCACGATACTCCTGATCGCAGGACCGCCTTTGCCACACTCCAATCCTGTGACCAACATCGGCTGCCGTCAATCTTCTTGCCTCGGAAGGCCAGGGACTGGTGAAGCAGTTCGACGCGAATTACTGAACCTGCACAGACCCAGTTTCGCTGCTCAATACTGTCCGATGTCAGCTGTTCTGGCGCGTTCTGCGTACCGTGAGCTGGCCCAGACGCATCGCCGAAATACTCCAGAGTCGGATAAGTGATTGCAATCCGACGATCCTGGCGAAACAACGAGACGGCTTCCTCGAAGTAACCCGGCGTTACTTTGTCGTCCGCATCCAGAAATGCCACAAAGACTGTGTTCACGCGTGCAAGCCCGATGGCTCTGGCTTCGTGAACATCTTTGACTTCACACCGAACGTACTCAACACCTTCGAACTGTTGGCAGACTTCCTCGGGATTGTCCGTGCTGCTGTCATCAATAACGATGATCTGCGTCACTTTGAATGACTGTTCCTTCAGTGATTGAAGACACTCTGGAAGAAACCTGGCGTAATTGTGGCATGGGACAACTACGGCGATTGTTGTCATGTCCATCTCCACAACTTTCGTCACAGCCGACTCTTGTCGCAGTGCGCACGCTTCACAAACGTGGAGACCAGCCGCTTCGGGAGTTTGCACAAGGTTCTGCAGTCTTTGCTTATCATTTTGTGTAGCAACACAGTTCTCTTTGAGCTTTCGGCAGATCCAGAGCTCAGGTGACCCGCAACACACTTCTCGTTTCGCGCCTCGATGAATACACGGAACTGGTTCCGAACCAACAACAGTATGCTCATGCCGGGCAACTTCCGTTGCAATCAATGCAAACGCGGCTTTCTGGTGTTCGAGCTCTTCACCACGAGCCATAGTACCGACGCGTCGTAAACCATTTCCAGACAGGCTTCGAAGCATTGAACCGACGTTCTGCTGAACAAATATTTCGGCGCTGGCAATGTCTGTCTTTCCCAAACTAATCATGACTCGAATGGCTCCGTAGAAATTATTGCTCTTACTGAAGGTGGAAAGATCCCGGCGTGTGACGGATTCTCAGTTGTGCCTCGCTGCAGCAAAGTTGCGGATCCCTGCTCATCGGTGCACCACGGAATTGCCCCATCGAAAACGTACGGTGTCTGCTGTGTGAAAATTGGCGGCGTTGGCCCTGTCCATGTTGCCGCTCTTCTGTTGTACGTCAATGTGATCTCCTGCAGTCGCCTTCCTCCGGACATGTATGGCGTGCCAACAAGATCCATCTGGTATTTCTTGACTCTGCTTTCCTCCGCAACTGCTGGTGCATACCCTTCGCAAACTGGTGTGCCGGATGGTGCCAACGTGTTGACGGTGATCTGATCCTGTGGCGTCTTTGCCCCACAATTTCCAACAAGAACAAAGTCGCCGATCGGATCGTCAACGACACATGTATTGCCCGTTGGTGGACTTCCGATGTACTCGATTTGCAGATAGTGAATTGCTCTCACCGTCAGTGGATCAGCGCAACCACAAGTTGACTCACTCATATCAACTGGAGTGATGCACAGAACGCAATTCTTTAGCGGCCCCTCGGCAAACAGCTTGTTCGTGCACAGACCACGAATGTGATTTCCGTCAGGCTGGCTCCACGTTTTACATGGCATGGAAAGACTCCTGAAACATCACCACTGAAGCGAGACGGTTGATGGTGGTGTCACCTGACCGACAAAGAGCACTGAGCTGTCACCTGGCCCCGCTGGACTTGCTGGAGTCATCGACGCTCGCGGCAATGTCCATGGTGACGTGCATTGATGCGCTCTGCTGGCAGGGAAAAGATCCCATGTGAATCCGGCTGGCTGTCCCGGAATTCCAGTGAAAAAACTTGCCAATGGATCGCCAGCGATTCGCATGCGAAAGAAGCCACTGCCTCCAGAACAAATTTCCGCAGACATGTCAGGAACTTGAGCGCTAACTGGCACAGTTGTCGCCCATGGCGTTCCATAATTCAGAACGTAAGGTTTCATGCCAGGACTGCGGCCCGTGTACACACAACAGTCGGCTCTCACTCCAGTGCGAGTGAGACCGAACGTTCCTGTATAGGCCGACAGATCAGCGCCGTTTGCAGCGACAAAGGCACCAACCGATACCGTGATCGATGCCGGTGGCGATCCATCCCAACATGCACCACCGCAACCCACAGTGACTTTCTTTGGTGTCACGCAGATCGAACACGACTGATTCGATGGCTCTGGAAAAAAGCGATTCGTGCACAACGGATTGAAATACTTTGCCGCCAGAAGATTCCACGTTTTGCAAAGCATTACGTTCCCCTCGGAAAGATCGGCGTATCAACGCCTGCTTTGCATTCCGTTGCCACAACAATCGTGTTGTTGGTAAACGACACGATTCTTCCACCAACTGGCTCATCCTCAATTGTCGGGTGCATGCCGATGTCTCGCTGCCAGACGATCTCACCAGTTGCTGGATTCTGGCCAACAAGCGGATGCGTGAGAATCTTTCGCTTGTTGCGGAGCTTCAGCGACATGGCATCCGCGAACCGTGGTGCGAGTGGTGAAAACGGGTTCGGTGTATTGGCGTCACGATACACCCAGATTTCATTGATCCTTTGCCATGTTGGCAATGGCGGTGATGCTGACTCTCTGTCTATAGAGTCGCCGAATGGATTCACATAGACGATCGGATTTCCACCACCTGCGATCGATCCATACCATGCTTCGAGTTCATCCTTTACCGTGTCGAGTGATACGTAAAGCGAAAACCATGATGTCTGTTTGTGCGGATAGAATATTCCACCGGCAATGCTGCCATGAAGCAACTGCCACTCAGTCCCTGCACTGAATCTCGTACCAGATGACATCAGATAGAAAAAATCTCGACGAAAAGATCCCCAGGGGTATCCACTGCCTGCCGGTATTGTTCCAGTTGTTTCAGTCAACCACGGTGCACTATAGGAGTAGCCTGCTCCTGCTGCCGGACTGGAATTGAACTGCTCTGCCGTTCTGAAATTCTGCGAGAGTGTTTTTGATGACCAGCCATTTATTCCTGATACTTGTTTAGTTCCCACGGCATACACACCAACAAAATCTGTCTCGCGCAAATCTTCCGCATTCGCGTCGGTGCCGTAACTTTCGACATACAATGGTTCTGCGTAATCTGCGCGACGACCGCTCGGCGTGAACCCGTGTCGTACTCCAGTTCTATACTGATTGTCGCCATCACAGAACAGAATGCGTGTTCCGCTAAGAAAACCGGACCATCCGTAACCTGAAGTTGTTCCGGAACCCGCATCGAGAATCAGGTGCGTGTTCCATGAAACACCTCCATCCAACACTGGTTCTCTCTGCGAGACTGCTGTGATTGCAACTTTACCGTTTGCAACTGCTGAGACTCCCCATCC
>CAIXQV010001106.1 GCA_903921605.1 uncultured Planctomycetaceae bacterium
ATTGCCCGGCCAGAAGTATTCTGTTCCAAAGCACGACTTTTCAACTGT
Organism: uncultured Planctomycetaceae bacterium; assembly: GCA_903921605.1. The sequence goes on from CAIXQV010001106.1 coordinate 49, forward strand.
CGAGGGCGCCGCTGAAGCTCTGAAGAGCCCCAACACGGCGACCCGATATCTGGCTTTCACCAAACTGAAAGAATCCGGTGCCGCGGCTGAAGCCGTGCTGGCGAAGATGTTCGAATCCGGTCCCAATCCACGTTTCCGCTCACGAGCCCTGTGGCTGCTTGGCCAAATTGAGGGGAAGACTCAGAAGTATGTGGACCTGGCAATTGCGGATAAGGACAAAGACATTCGCATTGCTGGACTGCGTTTAGCGCGACGCATGGAAGTGGATGTGATTCCTGTCATTCGAAACCTGGTGAAGGACGAGTCACCTCAAGTGCGACGAGAATGTGCGATAGCCCTCCGTCACGTGGTTTCAGAGGAGAAGATTGCGGAGTGGACAGCACTTGCGCTGTCATTCGATTCACACGATCGATGGTACCTTGAATCCCTTGGAGTCGCTCTGGACGCGGACTCAAAGTTTGGCTGGGATAGAGCTCTCCCCAGCTATATGAAGGCCAAAAAGGATTCAAAACCAGCCAGCCTTGAAATCATCTGGCGATCTCGAGGAAAAGAAACGACAAAACTGAAGCTCGCGGAGATCATTCATCTGATCAAAACCGCTCAGATGCAGTTGTCGCCCGAAGCACGTCATGATGAGGAAATCGCACGTTCAGCTGCGAAGTTGTTCCGAAGTCTTGATTTCGACGACAAGAGAATGTCCGCTGAGATTTGTTCGAGTGTGCTTCGAGAACTTAGCGGAAAGAAGCTATCTCCCAAGCGGGAAGCCTCGTTTATTGTCGACTGTCTGGAAAGAATCAGCAGTGAAGAAGCCGCGCAGCCAGCCGCGAAAGAAGCACTGGCTCGAACGCTTGAGGTCGCTCGCGGTACTGGTGAGTTTGTTCATCTTGTCAAAAGATTCCATCTGTCCGACAGCTATGCCGAAGTCTTAACACTTGCGAAGTCCAAGCCATCGGAGCAGCTTGGAGTTGAAGCCATGACCGCTTTACTCGAACTCCAACAGTGGGATTTAATTGGTGCTGCCTTGCGATCCGATGACTCGGTCGCAGCAATTGCAACTGCAGACGCTCTTGGCAATTCGCAGAATGGTGCCATCAGCGGCCTGCTTCTGCCGGTTGTGAACAATGCAGAAGTGAACATCGATGTTCGTCGAGCGGCTGTGAAAGCGGCTTCGAAGGCGGGCAATGCGGCGATGGAATTGGTGAAACTGGTTGACGAAAAGACTCTCGATCCGGAGCTGGAGCAGTCCGTTGCGGCAGCTCTGCATAGTTCTCCACACCGAAATGCTCGCGAGGCGGCTCAACGGTTGTTCCCGCTGCCTCCATCGAAGGACAATATGCCAACCCCGCCAATCAGCGAACTGGCCAAGTTGCAGGGCGATGTTGCTAATGGTCGTATGGTGTACTTCTCCACCGGCACCTGTCACAAGTGCCATGTGGTTGACGGCATGGGTCGTGAGATCGGGCCGAACCTGACTGAGATCGGC
>CAIXQV010001107.1 GCA_903921605.1 uncultured Planctomycetaceae bacterium
CGTTATGCAGCGCGTAGTGCGGGCTTCCGCTGACATTCTTTTGAGCCAAGCCCCTTGTTCCGTAGCTGTCCATTCCCGCGCAGAATATCGGCTGGCCGTCTGGGTCAGGCGGCTGTTGGGAGAGGGACGAGGTTGTTTAGGCGGGACTCGCTTGGTGGGTCGAGACCGCACGCCTTCAGCAGTTGGGCAAACAGACTTTCACCGGTCTGCCACCAGGTTTGGAGTTCGGTTTGAACACTGGAAAGTGTGAATTCGGAAAGATGCAGTTTGAGTGATTCCAGCACGCTGACCAGAATCGTTCGTCGCTGAGCACCGCGAAGAGTTTTGCTGGTACGACCGGTTCGTCGATCCCGAGCGGCATCGCGAAGTGATCGTTCGGCTTCGTTGTTGGTTCCGCTCGCTTCCGGATGCAGCACGAACGTAAACAGTTCGCAGTCGCACATCAGCCGAGCGACTTCCTGAACAAGATTGTTGAACTCGTGATCGGTTTCATCATCTGACTTCACCGGCACATCTTCCGCTGTGCATCGGGAGACGCACAACGCAGAGACAGCGTCGACCAGCTCTGCAACTCGTGTGGCACGACCGATCTCTTTCAGACGCTGATCTGCCGATGCGCGTTTGGCGGCGCGATACACATCCAGCAGTCCATTCAGGAATGTTCTGTATTCTTCGTTGTCAGGCTGCAGCAGCGTGAAGCGAATCGCTTTGCGAATCAGATGAGCCCAGCATTTCTGAGCCCTGGAAAATCCCTGATAGACAGCGGCATCATCACTCACCAGGACTCCGGCGAACGATTCCTTCGGAAGAATTTGAGCCAGCGTGTTTGCATCTTTGCGGCATCCGAAAATCAACACGCGAGCCTTCTCAGACAGAAACGCCCACACGGAATTCAAGCTCCAGCTGGTCTCATCGGCATGAACCACCGCACTGACAGCCAACAGCATGCAAAGCGATTCAAACTCTGTCTCCCATTCACGCGACAGCTGATTCAATAAAGCGTCGGCCTGAGACTTCGACAGCTCCAGCTCCCAGAAGAACTTCAATTGTTCACACACCTTGTCCATCGACAGTCCGACCATCGAAACGAGAAACGCAACGGCCGTGTGAATCTCAAGCCCGAACTCAGACTGCGGTCGTACGCCTTCGATATCACCGAGTTCGCCGTTCGGCCCACGCCAGATTTCGTAGACGACAAGTGTGGCTTTGCCATTTCGAATTCGCCACACCGGACGATCACCATGCGGCCTGCATTGTGTGATGTCGAAGCCTTCCGGATGAACAAGCTCGTGCAGATCGGCTCGATCAATCTTGTCCTGATTTGGTATCCGACCGCGTCGCTCCGACGATTGTTTGTCACCATGTGAACCATGCTTATTCGCGGTGCCGGACTTCTTCTGCTCGGCCTCCTGCCGTCGCTTTTCTTCTGCTGTCATTGAGTATGATTTGTCGAGCCGCTGTGTCGGATTCTTCTTCCGCAGTTCGGCATTCTCTGCTGCCAGCTTTGCATTCTCTGTTGCTAGCCTTGCATTCTCCGCTTCCAGATCATCAATCCGCTTCGTCAAACGCGACACCGTGGCCTGCAACTGCACCACCAGTGCCGCCAGATCTGCATAGCTCGGTTGTTGACCTGCTCCGTCCATACACGGTGTCTATCAGACACCTCAATTCTCCAAAACCCCAGTTTCCACGGGGAAATGGACAGCTACCCGGCAGTGGGCCATCTTTCGAAAAAGTAAAGGCTCCAGCGACGATCAGGACAATTCCCAGAACTCCGCCAGCGATGGCAATTGGATTCATGACTTTAGTCCTCCGTTTGGGGTGAAACTTTTGTGTGAGCGATACTGTGAAAGCAGATGCATC
>CAIXQV010001108.1 GCA_903921605.1 uncultured Planctomycetaceae bacterium
GACTTTTAACAAGATTGCGACCCGCACAACACTGCAGGCCGCCGGGCTGCTGGTTCCGCCGGGTGTCGCTCTGAATCGAATCTCTTCTCCAGCACTGATTCACGAGGCTGCTCGATGCGTCGGCTACCCACTAGTCGTCAAGCCATCCGAACAGGGATCCAGCGTCGGTGTCAGTATCGTTCAGCAGGAAAGCCAGTTGGATGAGGCCGTGCGTGAAGCAACTCGCTGGTGCCCTCGTTTCCTGATTGAACAATTCATCGTTGGCCGCGAAATCACCGTTCCCGTTATCAACGGGGTCGCGTTCCCGGCCATCGAAATTGTTCCGTCCGGAGCCTGGTACGACTATCAGGCGAAGTATCACGACGAGCAGACTCAGTATCGAGTTTCCCCACCAGGACTACCTGACAGCTTGAATGAAAGCGTACTTCGAGCTTGTCGAGTCTGCGACGTCAGCGCGATCAGTCGGACGGATCTTCGAGTCGATGCATCAGGTCGCTGCTGGATTCTGGAGATCAATACGATCCCCGGCATGACATCTCACAGCCTCGTGCCGATGTCGGCTAAGGCACTGGGGATCACTTTAGGAGAACTCTGCGAGCACGTTCTCCAGCACCGCCTCAACCGCATCAGCTCTGTTGCCTGGGAATCCCAAGTCTCCCGACGAGCGGCGTAAGAAGCATCGCAACAACTCAGTTTGCACTCGCGGAAGTTCATGCCTCCGGAGATCCAGAACTCCGGTCCGCAATGATCAAGCCCTTACCCCACCCGGGTTCACCCCGTTGGTCGACAGGCTTCTGCACAACTTCTTCACTCCACTCGCTCCAACAGCGATCGTTCCTGAAGTCGCGTCCTTCGGCTACTCCTCATTGTCCCGGCGGACTGGTGCAAAAGCCGTTGAACCACCGGGGCAGGCCCGGTGGCGAGTGATGATTGATCTGTGAGGCCCGCGGCTCGCGACGATCAACGCGGCTCTACTCGTGTCAGTTCTGCGGGCCGCAGCAATCCCTGTTGAGATAAACAGCGGACCATCTCTCGGGCCACCGGTCCAGCGGCCTTGCCGCCGGAACCGCCGTGTTCGAGAACCACAACGAACGCATACCGAGGTTTGTCTGCGGGCGCATATCCCGCAAACCACGCATGATCCGGCTTTCCGGGCGAAGCTTCGGCCGTTCCGGTTTTCCCGGCGATCCTGATCCCAGGTAGCCGGACCGTCTTGAACCCGGTGCCAATCGGCTCCTCAACAACAGCCTCCAGTCCTTCTCGCACAGAGCTCAGAATCTGGTCCGTCAGCCCCGGGATTCGCTGACGGCTGACTCGAAACGGCGAATCATCAAGCTCGCTGGCTTGGCGAGCGACTCCTTCATCGCTGGCGACATGGGGAGTGACCAGCCATCCGCCGTTCGCAACCGCAGCCAGGAGTCGAACCATCTGAAGCGGCGTGACGGTGAGTCTCGACTGACCTATCGAAAGCCCAAGTGCTTCACGTTCAAAGCGCCGCTGAGCAGCCTCATGGACTGCAGCCGTCATCTCGGAATCATTTTGCTGACGACGGGCCGCGGGAACTGTCCCAGCCTTCTCGAATGGCAAATCGATGCCCGATGCCTTGCCGAACTGAAGTCTCCGCGTCCATTCCTCGAGAGGTTGAATCCCCATGCGGCGAGCGGCATTAAAGAAGTATACGTTACAGGACTGGGCCATCGCCGTCCGAAGATTGACGTCGCCATGCCCGCGACCATGGAGCCGATAGATGAGACATCGATGTTCGTCAGGGTTTTCCAGATAGCCCTGACAGTCAAACATCATGTCCGGCGAGAGTACGTCGGTCTGAAGGCCAGCGATCGCCGTTACGATCTTGAATGTTGAACCGGGCGGCAATGCCATCCCTGTGAATCGCGACACAAACGGCCGCCGCGCATCGCTGTTAACCATTTCCCATTGAGCTGCGGTGCCCTCTGTGAACATGGAGAGATCAAAAGCTGGAGCACTCGCGGCAGCCACAATTCGCCCCGAATCAACTTCCATCACGACGACACAACCACCCGTCGGAATATGCTCCGGTTCCGGCGGAGCCAGTTGATCTTCGGACGGCTCTTCAGACTCGTTTGTGACTTCCGGCGGAGGCAGCAGCAGCTCTTTCTCCGCATCACCAAGTGACTCTGCCAGCAATTGTTCGGCGACTTTCTGCACCTCTGTATTCAGCGTCAAAACGACATCCCGCCCGCTCACTGGTCGTCGCACAATTTCGGATGAGACGACACGCTGCCGTCGATCACGCACAATTCTGCGAAGGCCAGACATCCCGGCGATTCGATGGTCGTAAGATTTCTCGACACCAAACCGGCCTGATCGCGTCTGATCAGATCGTCCTTGATCTGACAATGAGTCATCAGAACTCTGTTCAGCATCGCGATCTTTCTCGTTGACTTTTGTGCGTGCTCCAACAACATGAGCCGCCAGTTGATTCTGCGGATAAGTTCTCTGTGTCACAGCCACGACGCGAACGCCCGGAAACTGCTCGGGATATTCATTGATCCTGGCGGCCACCTCGGCACTAACATTCTCCAGCACACCGTGCCAGGTTTCCTCTTCGCGAACAACGATTCGGTCAGCCTCTTCTCGTTGTGGCGGCGTTGTCAGAGCATCGCGAATCGAAGATGCCCACCGCATGAGCGGGCCAGGCGAATCATCATCGTCCAACTCTTCGTCTGCTTCTGCGTCGACATCAACTCCGTTGATCTTCTGATTGACCGTATCGCTGATCTTTCGAACTCGCAGCTCGATTTTTCCACAACGCTGACGAAGATCTTCCTGCGACATTCCGGTGACTTCAGAAACAGCCGCGAACATGGCATCCTGCGATTCCTGAATGCCCCGTTCCGCCTTTGCGACCAGATCAGCGTTCTTTCGCTCTTCGCGACTCAGAACCTGACGGACCTGCTGCTTCAGCCAGTTCTGGTCTGCTTCGTCCTGCAGCCAGCGATAGTGCATCTGGATGGAGTACTGTTCTACGTCAGCCGCGAGCACCAACGAATCGGCAAGGATTCGACCATCCCTGGCGGGGATAGCTTCTTCTTCGATCGTCGTAACGCCTAACGAATCAAGGTAGTCGTCCGGCAACTGAGTCTGAACCCAGGCGACTCGTCCAATCACGATCATCGCAGCTAGAGAGAATACGCTTCCCAATAACCACAGACGTACCCTGCTCCCCGGCGCGATAAATTCGTCGTGCTCGTTGCCAGGGGAGAAGACCGCGTTGTGTGGCGTGTTGTACATGGTTCCTTTTTTCAGCCCTGCAAGAACACACGCCGCATGCCAAATTCATCAGCCATGCGTATCGTGAGCGATATCACAGCACTGACGGGCAAAGCGATCACCAGAACCATCTTGAGATTCTCCCGCACTGCTGAAGCCGGAGCTGGCAAACTCAGCCATTGCTCAGTCGACAAATCGCCAAGCGTCTGAAGAACGACGGCCGCCAGAGTCAGCAGTGGTAACTGCAAAGGAAGAGGTACTCGAAACCAACTTCGTCCGGTTGAGTATTCATCGGACCGCGTCGATGGTGCCAGACAGACCACGGCCAGCAGCGGCACCAGCATTGGACACAACGGCAGAAACGAAGGACGAGCAATCCAGTCGAGCAGCAGCATCGTTCCGGACAACACCAATCCCATTGTCGAACGGAGCCAAAACAGGCAACCACAGATGACAGGCAGCAACAATGAACCGTGCGGCAGACTGCTCGGATTGGCAAGTTCAACGGCCAGTGTGACCCACATCACGCATCCGCAAAGAAACCATCCTTTCATGGTGTTTGTCTCCTCTCAGACGCAGATTTCTGATCCTTTTCTGCGATCGCTCGTTCCAGCCCCAGTCGCAGAATGCCGACGGACTCCAGATCATTTAATGACGCCGCTGGCTGAACACGAACATCCCACTGTCCGCCGGCCAGAAACTCCGCGCGAGTCACACGGCCGAAGTAAAGCTGAGGCCCTTTGACACCGTTAACGTCGGCCGAGATCACCTCGTCGCCAACCGCCACAGCTTCCGTATGCGGAATCCCGGTGACACTGCATTCTTCTTCGCCGGTTCCTTCCAGAGTTCCCGTCACTCCGAAGTGCAGACCGTCGGGAGTTCGTCGCAGCAACGTGACCTGCGCTTTGAACCCTGCCGCATTCACCGGCTGAACCAGGCTGACCCACCTCGCGGCTTTGTCGATTCGACCAACAACTACGGCTCCCGTGAGAACTCGATCTCCCGAGTTAACGGAATGATCCGTGCCCGCATCGACCATGATGCCATTTCCTGCGATCACAAGCTCCGACCGCGTAATGCCCGCGGATTTGCCGGCATCGACGATCAGCTCTCGCAGCGAATTCGGCATTCCACCGGTGCTGACGACCGACGCTTCAATCAGTCGAAACTGTGCGAGCGACGACAGCGGCTCGATCATCTGAACGAGCGATGAAGCCATCTTTTCGCGTTTCAGATCTCGCCGTAGTCGAGCATTCTCGATCATCAGTTGCCGCAGCAGCAGTTCATTCTTCTTTTGCTGTTCATCGTGCAACGCCTTGCCGCTGGATACGTCTGCCTGCGGACTCATTTTCTCGCGAGCCGTCATGGCCACGACAATCAGCCGCCCTGGACTCAGCGCGTCGTGAATCATGGGCCGAAACGGATTTAGCAATCCTGTCCGATCAGCGACGGCAACCACAAGCGACAGGAAAAACATTCCCGTCGCCCCCAGCCACATTCTCTGCCGTATCTGATCTGCTCGCATGAGGTGTCGTCCGAACTAGATCTGCCGCATTCCGTCATCAAGCCCGCTCTTCCATCGGTCCAGATGGTCGAGACAAATCATGGCTCCGCGAGTCACAGCCGTTCGTGGTGAATCGGCTACTCTCACAGGAATGCCCAGATGCTGCGAGAGATACCGATCGATTCCACGCAGCAAAGAACCGCCGCCAGCCAGAATAAGCCCGGTATCTGCAAGATCTGCAATCAGCTCAGGCTGACATTTTTCAATCGTGCGGCGAATGCAGTCCACAATCTCTTCGAGAGGTTCGTACAACGCTTCACGAACTTCTTCACTGGTGACCAGAGCCTTGCGAGGAATACCGCTGGCCGTGTCCAGCCCGCTGACTTCATGGGTCAGCTCATGGTCCAGAGGAGCAGCACTGCCGATGGCAATCTTGAGTTGCTCGGCTGTTTGTTCACCGATTCGCAATGAGTATCGCCGTCGCAAATACTTGACGATCGCCTCGTCCATTGTTTCGCCAGCCGTACGAATCGACTGCGACGCGACGATATCAGCAAGACTCAAGACCGCGACTTCTGTTGTTCCGCCTCCGATATCGCAGATCATGTTGGCGAGCGGTTCTGAGACCGGCAGCCCGACACCAATTCCCGCAGCTTTTGACTCATCAATCAACCAGACCCGCCCTGCCCCGGCCCGCTCCGCGCTGTTGAAGACGGCTCGCCGTTCCACAGGTGTGATGCATCCCGGAACAGCAATGATCACTCGCGGTCGCAACCCCATCGACTGTCCACAGGCCTTGCGAATGAAATACCGCAGCATCGTTTCGCAAAGCTCAAAATCGCTGATAACGCCGTGTTTCAGCGGACGTACTGCCGTAATTCCTTCTGGCGTTCTCCCCAACATCTGGTACGCCAGTTTTCCTACGGCGGCACCACGCCCCACAACTCGGTTTGTTCCCCGCGGAACAGCAACGACCGAAGGTTCATCTATACGTATTCCGTCCCCCGGCAGACCAATCTGAGTGGACGTTGTCCCCAGATCAATCGCGAGATCAGCACAGAATCGTTTTCGAACCCAGCCAAGCATCCATGCTCTCGCGGGAAAGGAATAAGGAGCGCAAAGGGAGCCCGCAGAAGCGAACTCTCACACCGTCTTTTACCGGGAAACCGGCAATTACCGCAAGATGCAGATTTTCCCGGCGAAAACGGCGTGTTTTCGATCGGCCAGGTACTCCGCAAGAGCGGTATCCGTTGAGCGAGACGAAATACGAGGTCTCCCCTCAAATCTCTACGGCCGAACGGCGGGCTCGAACCAGAAAGTCGTTGGCTCGTTCGTAATCCGGACGTTCGGGCAGGCTAGTTTCTTTGAGTGCCTGATCGAACTCTTTGTGGAGCCGTAAACGCCAAGCCTCTGACTCTTCCCAAGGCATCTCACCCCGACGAATGGCTAACAACTCGTCTCGAAAGGCCGAGACGCGGATCGGGACAAATCCTTCCCGCAGAATCTGGATCCCTGCCAGCAATAATCGAATCAGATGCATCACATGCTTGGGTTTGACCTGTCCCTGATTGCGAATGTCGGCCTGCATCTTCTTGAACTGCGATATCACATAGCCGTTGTAAGTCTGATACACGAGTCGCGACAGGAACGCGTCTCGCATTCCCAACAACTCGTCACCAATCGATGAGGTTTTTTCAATCAACGGCGTGTAGAGACACTCCAGCACATTGGGATTCGACTTCAGGGCCAGCACCAGAAAACGCTGCAGCTCCCAATAATGCTCCTGAGTATCATAACATTCGATCACTTCCGGCACGCCGTACAACGACCAATGCATTTCCGCTGTTGGCAGAAAGACGCCTCGATAATCCGTGTCTGACGCATCATCGTTCAGACCATAAGCCCGCGAGCCAATCACACAACGCAGGATGACTCGAGAGAACAGAGGATTACTTTCGA
>CAIXQV010001109.1 GCA_903921605.1 uncultured Planctomycetaceae bacterium
ACTCATCGAGATGATCCTGGACGTGCCTTGCGGCTGCCGCGCCGCTGACTCCATCGTTCTGCAGTTCACGGACGCGCGATGGTCGCATCTTCACCGCAGCGAATTCCGCGAGAACGAAGAATCCGTTCAGCAACACCAGAAGAAATGCCGCCAGCAAATAAACGAACGTCATTGACGAAATGCCCAGCCCCAGTCAGGACAGGCCCTTGACTCAAACTCGAGCTACCGCTCGGAACGAAGAAAAACGCACGATACAGATTTCACCAGGAGATCAGCTCGGCCCAAAAGTCCCTAAGTAGTTCGACAGGCTCATCATCTTAGACTTTCCCCGCCGGGAAACCAGTGAACTACGAATGTCGCGACACCAATGAGATTGAAGCAAACTGCCTGCAAAGAACTCAGGCAAGAATCCAATTTCACTGAGTTGGCTGGATCAGAACGTAAAACGTTCCGGATAGGATTAACTTTTATCTTGGGAAGTCGTAAGCGAACAGAATCCGCTGATTCGATGTCCCGGTTTAGACGGCCTGAATCTCATAAGTCCTGCTCGTGCTGTTGCCAGCGGCGAATCATCACAGATTTGGCCGATCGTTGTGTTCTGCCAACAGATTGCATGAATCCTCCGCACAGATTGACGCTTCCAGCAAAGCCCCACAATACTCAGGAAATGACACGCTGGCAGCTCGCTCTTCGCCCCCCCGGCGGAAAAGGAATGAACACAAGGCTCGGGTGCAACACGCCGATGCAGTCCAGTTTTGGTATCGGTTATGCGTGGTGAGTGCTGCTGCAATCCACGTTGGATGAGCGGAAACGTCCTGTGGGACATCTCGGGAACTTGGGGTGAATTCAGACCGGTTTAAATCATGCCTGCGAGAAAGACGAGCAGTCGTTAGACGCCGATGTGGACCATGGAGCTGGTTAAAGGTCTGTTCAAGAAGAAGACTGCGTGACGTTAACCATCGACTGATATTGAGCGTTTCGGCCAGGGCTCATCATGGCCTTACTGTGATTCCACTCATCCCGGATTGCCGCAGGACGCATGGAACGGATTCGCCGATTGTTCTGGACGCGTCTACGATTAAGGGAGTGATCGGAATGACATATACCGCGAAAGACCGGCCACAACTTATGTCGCCCAAAGAATAGTCTTTCGACCACGCCACCATATTCACGAGCCAAGTTTGCAAGGCATTGAATTGCTGAAATGATGCGGCAATGGCCCCGGTAACACTCAATCGGCAGCCGAGTGGCAGGGATTGCCGTTATTTGACGGTCAGAAGGAACGCCCAATCTTCCCGAAAGACCCCCGTTTCAAGTCTATTTTCCCATATTTTTGCATGATTTCGAGACATTGGGGAATCAACGGATTTAGCAGAATTCGCTGGCGCGGTGGAGCCGATGGAGGTGTTAGAGTTCAGGTCTCGCCTCATTTCCCTCCTGTATTTCCTTCCGAATTTTCGAGCCTCCGTGGTTTCGAATCTTCAGAATCCTACCCCACCCCAGCTTTGGTCAGAGTTCAGGCTCCCT
>CAIXQV010001110.1 GCA_903921605.1 uncultured Planctomycetaceae bacterium
GCAGCATGGGGCCGTGCTCATCGTCACGGCAACAACTGGCGCGATTTCCGGCCAGGTCAAAGCCAAATTGAATGTGGGTGATGTTACCGCCGGTACTGATCGCATTGGGGAAACGAAAGCAGAAACCGGTTCGATTGGAAACATTAAAGCCACGTTGGGGAAGATCGATGGTGAGATCAACGGCCTGAAGGGCATCGGCAACATCACAGCCGGAACAAGCATCCTCAAAAGCATCACCACCGCCGGAGCCGGAGCCAGCATCGGCCACATCCGAGCCGGTGCCGCGACAGCCGGCAACATCCTTGGAGCAATCACTGCCAACGGAAACATCCTGTCCGTCGTTGCCACGGCTGTGAAGGAGGAAGAGTTGCCGAATGCGCTGACGTCGACCTTTGACTGGGTGATACGGCTTGGTGCAGACGGGACATACACCAAACCCGAACGCCTGAAACTCAACATCCCCAAGGTCTATGCGGACGGTAACATCATCGGAGCAATCTACGCCGGCGGCGGCATCTTCGATGTCACAGCCCACGGCCGAATCGCGAAAGACATCCATGCCGGAGGCGAACTTCCGAAAGTCCTCGCCTTCAAAAACATCACCGCTGACCTGACTGCTGGCTCCGGCGGCTCCACCATCACAACCTACGGCGAACTTCGAGGCGACGTCACCATCCCCGGCAACACCACAGTCTGGGCGTATGACGACATCTCCGGAAACCTCCAAATCGCCGCCGGAGCCCTCAACGTCACAACATGGGGTTCGTTTCTCTCTGACGAATCCAGTACCGGACACGACGGACTTACAGTCCATGCTTTTGGCAGTGCAACAGCCGCTGAACTGCGAAGCGCTGCAGGATCGGCAAGAATTGTCGCACTCGATTCCATCGACAGTCAAATCAGTGCAATGTTTAATGCTATTGTGATGAGTGGAGGTGACGTCGCAGGAAGTGTCGAGACGGAAAAACTGAACGCATTCCTGATGTCTGCCGCCGACTGGCATGCACGGATTAATGCAACCGGAAATATTTCCGCCGCGATCTCTCAGTTAGTCGACGCAGATATGATCACGCGCGGTGCAGAACGGATACTTGCAAGAAGCCTAAGCGGAGAACACAAGAGCGAAGATGCCTTGCTCTTTGTTCGCGACGGCATCATAAACGCTGAAATCACAGCCACTGCCGGATCCATCTCCATTGAAACGGGTTGTATGGACGGAGTCACCCTTACAGCAAACACAGATTCAACAGTCAATGGGATCGCCTCCGGCAGTGTCTCTGCTATCGTCTTCGGATATGTTCGCGACTCGCAAATCCATGCAGATGCCAAAATCGCAGTGTATTCGCACTACTACATCAAGAACCTTCATGGCACGGCCAAAGGTGGCGAAATTGTTGTTGTTGCCGTGGAGGAACTGAATGCGTATCTGCGTACCGAGCATCCGTTTTGGAGGCACGGGATCATTGCGAGTTCCTGGACCAAGGTAGACGGAGGGTTTACATCGGTCAGTGGTGATGTCTCGATAGCGTCAGCAGGCGATTGCGATGTTAACGTCGATGCCAAGTTCGGAAGAGCGACAATATCGGCTTGGGGCAACGTATCAAACACAATCGAAGCAAGTAGCGTTGAGGTATTTGGCCGGATGGACATTTCGGCGACAATGACATCCAAGGGTAACCGACCGGGAAGCGAATACGACGGTCGAGTCAAGGCTATCGCAGGAGGGAACATCTCCGGACACGCAAAGACCGGGACAGATCTGACTGACTTTCCACCTCAGGACAGAATGCGGCTCACTGACTGGGATGTCGTATTGATTGCAGCAGGCGATGTCACTGGTGGTGCAGAGGCAATGAGTACCGTCATTATCGCGGCAAATGATGTCACGGGCAATTACGAGTCTGTATTGGCAAACATCGAAATTGATGCTTTAGGGAGCTTTTCGGGCCGACTCAAGGCAAACAATTCGGTCGTCGTTAATGCTGGGAAGGACGTTACTGGGGGATCTGCAGGGGCTGCGGCGGAGGCTGGGGAAGCTTCGTTCCTGTCGGCAACATCCAGAATCTCCGTCGTTGCCGGCGACATGATTAACAGTTTGTCCGTCTCTGCTGGCGCTGGAATCACATTGGTAGGTGCTGGTGGAATCGGGACCGTTTCAGGTCATGCCGCGGCGACGTCGTCGATCACATCGTTCGGAAGTATCGGCACAGCAAACGTCGAGCTGTCTGACGGGGACCTTACTGTCTTTGCCGGTACAGATGCTGTTGTAAGCGTAAAGTCCCTAACCGGGAATGTCCTTGCCGTAGCACTCGGAGACTTATCAGGGACCTGTAGTGGCTTGCTTGGTGTGGTCGCGGTTGCATTTGGTGCCGCTGATCTGGTGGCTTCTGGTGATGTGATAAGCGTCTTTGGCCATCACCATGCACATGCAATCCTGACGGCAGGCACCAGTGCCGGAATACAATCGCCTTATGCCGTCACGGGAGTGATTGACGCGGATTCTGTAGTCGTCCTTGCGGGCCATGATGCCGATGTTGTGGTTGACAGTGCAGTCGAGTCTACAGTCGTGGCCGGATTTTCGGTCAACGGAACTGTGAGATCCAAGGGAGCATCGTCCGTCTTGTCAGAATCTCGAGGGACGAATCCGGGAGGAGTGAATGCTACGGTAGAAGGTCGACTTTCTGCTTCATCAGTTTCGCTCGGTGGATCCATCACAGGGGCTGTTAAATCGATTGCAGGGACCGTCTATGTTTTTGCCGGTGATAGCATTGAAGGGTTGATGGACGGAAACATCTCTACAACTGCTGTCGCAATTCACAGCGTCACGAGCGCCAGTATTAGGTCGGCTGGTCCAGTGAAGGTAATTGCCTATGAAAGCGTGTCTTCGGAAGTTGAATCTGAAAACGCCTATGCGGTGATTGTTGCCGGGGACAATGTAACTGGGGATGTCACGGCTTCAGGCAACGTCGTAGTCGCCGCAATGAGCGGTACCGTCGATGGCGATTTGGAGTCCAGCGGAGCGTCGACAATCGTATTGGGGATGGATGGCATTTCCGGAACCGCCAAGGCTCATCGGCACGTTGTCGCGATCAGTCTTGGCTCGATTTCAGGTAATGTCATCGCAAACAACGGATCTGCCGCTGTTCTTTCAATTGCAGGCGGCGTATCCGCAGATGTGGATGCTGCACAGCATGCGATCGTCGTTGCATTCGACGCCGTGTCCGGAAAGGTAACGGCAGACCAGTCGATTCTGGTGGCGTCGCTCGCGGATGTGACGGGCGAAATTGAGGCTGAAGAGTACTCAATTGTGATTGCTGCCGGAAATATCAGCGGCAGCTCCGTCACGGCAGGAAAGAGTGCCCTGGTTGGGTCGCTTGGAAATGTGACATCGACGGTCACTGCAGAAGATGGCTCTGCCCTGATTATTGCCTTGGGGAATGTGACAACCACCGCATCGGCAACCGAGACCGTCGCGGTAATCGCACTGGGTGATGTCACAATCAATGTTCCCCAGTCGCAAGATTTGATTGTCATCTGTGGCGGCAAGACCGACTACAAGTATCAGCCTCCTGCAGGCACTTCGGACTTTGCCGCCGCACAGTCTGCAGCCAGTCAGCCGGGCGCTTCCGCCACACGCGACATCGTGCTTGTCGGGATGGGAAATGTCAGCGGTAGTGTCAACAGTGGCCGTGATGCAATTCTTGTCAGCTTTGGTGCATCCTCGGCGAGAGTCACCGCAGCCCAAGACGCTGTGTTGTTTGCATTCAACGGTATCAATTCAGGGTCGCCAAATTCTGGTGCAAGCGTTGTTGCGGGAGGTGATGCGATCGTCATTTCGGGCGCAGCGGCAAGGGCCAATGTTGTCGGTGGAAAGAATGCGATCCTCGTGGCGATGGATTCCGCGTCCGGGTCGACAGTAACGGCCGGTGAATTCGCAGCCGTGATGACACTGGGCAGTGGCAATAATCTCAACGTCACAGGCGACGACGGTGCATTTGCCTGGACCTATGGCGGATTCACTGGAAACGTGACATCTGCGTCCGGTAGTGCCGTTCTCGTGACTGTCGGAACGGCGACGCAGACGGTCGTTCATGGGAAGGAGAACGCTCTGGCCGTGACGGTGGGTTCATTCGATGGAACGGTTACGGCGGATGATGAGTACGCTGGGATCATTTCGCTGGTAAATGCCACAGGAACAGTCTCCGCCGGGAAAGGAGCGATGGTGGTTGCCGATGGCTCAGTCAACGTTGACGCCACAGCCGATGAAGACCTGCTCGTCTGGGCTCGGGGAAACGTGAATGGGACATACCGTTCCGGACGAGACGCTGCGGTTGTTTCGCATGGGACGTACGATGCAAGTTTGACTGCTGATCGAGACATCGTCTTCGCTTATGCAGGAACTTCACTCAAGGGTTCACTGACCGCAGGCCGCTGGATCGGCGATGGATCAACATCTCCGCCAGGTGATCCGACGGAAATCGATGATGTCTTTTCCCACGGCGACATCATGGCTCAAATGCTGGCAGGAACGTCTGCAAGCACAGACGCATACAAAGGCCGTATCGGCACCATCGGTTCGATCGGCAATGCCGGTGGAACCTATACCGCACAGCACATCAACCGTATTCGCACCGCCGGGCTTGTGACCGCATCAATGCAGACAAGTTCTGCGTCATTTGCGGCAACGAATGATGGCAGCGGTCCATCAAGCGGTTCCGGCACAACGATCATTCTGCAACACCAGACGACGCTGGCGACAGATGTTCCGAAACCAGTATTGGATCCATCGGAGCGTGAGGAGGTTGTTGCCGATGC
>CAIXQV010001111.1 GCA_903921605.1 uncultured Planctomycetaceae bacterium
CAGCGGTAGAAATAAGCTCTGTTGATTTCTTCATTGACATTGAGCCGCGTTCCTGGCAAGATAACCGCACCGCTGGTTTTACAATCCGATCTTCGCGTCCGCTGTGATGGCGTTCGCAGTTTCGTGGAGTGTTACCAGTGTGGAAACTGCTTGCTGAAGTGCTGACGAGCAAAAAAGCCATCGCAACAATGGCAGGCGTGTTGATTGTGGCCACGAATAAGATCGGCCTGCAACTGCCCGAAGAAGCGGTCACCCAGATCATTGGTGCGATTGCGGCCTATGTCGTTTCGCAGGGCTTGGCTGACTTTGGCAAGGCGGCCAAATAATGGCCAAGAAAGCCCCCGCAAAGAAGGCTCCAGCGAAGCGAAAGCCAGCGGCAAAGAAAGCCCCTGCCATCGCTGTCGTTGCTCCGCCGAAGTCAATCGCGTGGCGGTCTTGGTTAGTCAGTGGGGCTAAGGCTGTCGCGTTGATTGTTGCCGGGGCGGTGGCTGGGATCTGGGTTTCGGGTGGCATTGCGGTTTTGCCATCGCCGCGACCAACTGTCAATGATTGCTTGACTGTTGCTTATGCCGCGGATCGCGTGTCTCAAATCGCTGTCCTCCGCGAACTGGCCGAACAACCATTTGACGGCACCAGCGATGATGGCCGAAGGGAGGCGGGCGAGTGGTTCAACGCTCAGAGGTTCAGAAATCGGGCCAATGATTTCGGCGGCTATACGGATCGAGTCGCTGAGGCGATTGCGAAAAATGCAGAAGACAAATTGGCGAACGAATTGGAGGCCAAATGAGCGGCTACCCAATCGAGCTGGAAGACCGCGAGTTTATCCGGTCTCTGCCAAACGAATCGCCAGTTCTCGCCATGCGTGGAACGTTTCAGGAGATCCGCCTAGACGCAAAACAGATCCTGCAGGTTGAGAATCAAGCCCGCCAGGGATCATGTGCCGGGCACTCGCTTTCGTCGATTCTGGAGTGGTGTTACGCGATCGCAACGGGCGGGGATCGAATCTCCTTGTCTCGCGCCATGGCCTACTACGAGACGCAACGAATCGACGGCATCCGTGGCGACAATGGCAGCACGATTGCTGGTGGCTGCAAGCTCGCTGTTGAGACTGGAGTCTGCAGAGAGGATCTCTGGAAGTATCCGGCAAACTACAGCCCGGCAAGGCCGTCAAACTTCGAAGAGATCAAGGCAGACGCGGCCAAATACAAAGTCAAAACGCGAATCAAGATGACGTCGTACGAAGGGATCAGAACGTTCCTTGGCGCTGGGCTCGGTGGCATTCACGGGGGATGGAACTGGAATTCATCATTCGAGAAAAAGGTGGTTGAAACATTCAATCCGACCGGCCGCGATGGTGGGCATTCAGAAGCGACGATTTGCCTGAGCACGAAAGAGGACAGCAACGGTCGGCCGTTTGTCTGGGTGCTCGGCAGTTGGGGCAAGGGATTCGCTGAAGCTGGGTGGCAAGAAGTTAGCCCGACATGCCTTCAGCAGATGCTGAAGCATCCAAATACCGTGCTTGTTGGCCTGTCGGATATGTCAAACATCAAGCCGAGAAAGTTCGATGTAAACGATTTGAAGCAATCACTAAGGATCTGAAACGAAAAACCCCGCGATGGTTGTCGCCATCCGGGGAAGTGTCCCAAACCTGAATAAGAGGATTGAGCAATGAGAATCAAAGCATCAGAAACATGGTTAGTCAAGGGGCTTCTGACTCAAAAAGGCAAAGCGTTCAAGTCGCTGATTGGAAAGCAGATTCAATATGTTGCTGTTTTTGAATGTGAATGCGGGAATAGGTTAGTGGTCACACATGGAAGTGTTGCCGGAGGCCACACACGGTCATGTGGTTGCGTCAGAAAAGGATTGAGTAATGAAAAAGTCAAAACACATGGCCACACAAAAACGCTGAGCGGAAAGACTACAGTTTCTCGTGAGTACAGAACGTGGTGCAACATGAGGACGCGATGCGACAACCCAAACAATATGGCATATCAGGACTACGGTGGGCGGGGCATTTCCTACGACCCTCGCTGGGTTCGCTTTGAATCATTCATTGAAGACATGGGCGATCGGCCGGAAGGAACGTCACTGGATCGAATCGACAATAACAAATCGTATTCAAAAGAAAACTGTCGATGGGCGACACCTAAGCAACAAGCAAACAACAAGCGGTCTAACGTAATTCTTGTAATAAACGGTATCAGTAAAACGATGTCAGAATGGTCGCTCGTCGCAGGTGCCGCGAAGACAGGCACGATTCACTACAGAATAAGGCGTGGGTGGAGTGATCAAAATGCAGTTTTTGGAAAGCATTCAGAGGAGTGCCCTAACAATGCGTAACCATATTCTGTGCCTGCTTTTCGTTTCCGGATGCTGTTTCGGCTGCTCGCAATCTGGCGAACTTGCAGCCCTGAAGCTGTCGCTTGCAAATGCTCAAGAATCAATCGTCGACACGCAAGCAAAGCAGATCGACAAGACCGATGAAGCAATCGTCATTCTGAAAGACAATACAACCGCACTGGCCGCGATCAAGGCCAACATTGAAGCACTTCAGGTCGTTTCCAAAGCTGCCAACAGTGAGGAGGTGATCAAGTCTGCCCCAAATCCCCCGGCAAAGGCG
>CAIXQV010001112.1 GCA_903921605.1 uncultured Planctomycetaceae bacterium
ATATGCTTCGAAAAAACAGTTGGATGAAACGTCTCCGGTTTATTGTCCACAAACAAGAGTAGGATCGTTAGACCAAAGAACGCGGCTGCTGGAGTTCACCGTTCTCAATAACTATTGCAGCCAGAGACAGCACGTTGCTTCGGTTTGAGACTTCATCAACCGAGAACCTGTGTACGAGAAGCTGTGTCCCCTGCACCTCTTAAAATGGCGGTGCTTCGAACTCATTGGGAGGCGGAGCACTCAGCTTTGCCGAGGAAGGAAGAAGCGTGGGGCGAGGTTGGAACGGCGATGATTCGCCCATTGGCATGATTGGGATGCCAACGCCCTCTTGCCGTTCGATTGAGACCTCCGGCAACGCTTCGCCGGGTTCGGCCTGCATCTCGAACAGAAAACGAGACGGTACGGTCTCCCGCCGCTTGCCCCATTTCATGCGCGACTTCGCGCGGGTCAGAGTTAGGTGATCCATCGCACGAGTGACCCCGACGTAGGCCAGGCGACGTTCTTCTGCGATGTCCTTTTCCGAATCCGCTTCGATGCTGCGTTTGTGAGGCAGGAAACCCTCCTCCATGCCGATCAGATAGACGCGAGGAAACTCCAGGCCTTTCGCAGAGTGCAGCGTCATCAGTCGCACTGCATCCTGTTCCTGCTTTTCATTGCGGTCCGCTTCATCTTCGCGGTCCATCAGAGCGGTTGTCTCCAGGAATCCTGTCAAGGACGGATCTTCATTGCGTTCCACGTACTGACCGATGGAGTTGATAAACTCTTCCAGAATTGTCTTGCGTGTCTCCTGCTGAGTTTCTTCTTTGTACTGTTTCGCGATCTCAGATTCGTAATCGATCTCACGAACCAGCTGACGACATTGCTCTGCAAGGTTTTTCGGGTCACTGTTCATCACCTGACCGTATCGCTGCAGTAGTTCTCGAAACTTGACGAGTGATGTCAAAGTCTTTGCCGGGACGAGACCTTCTGCGGAGGCTTCCGGCACGAAGTCCCAGAAGCTGACGCCCTTCTTGACGGCTCGCTGCAGAATCTTTTCGGTGGTCGTATCACCAATTCCGCGCGCCGGTGTATTGATGATTCGCAGGAGGCTGACTTCGTCGCGAGAATTTTCGATCGCTTTCAAATAGGCCATCAGGTCGCGAATTTCGCGTCGATCAAAAAACGATTGGCCGCCGACCAGCATGTACGGCACCTTCTGGCGTCGTAATTCCTGTTCGAAGACACGAGGCTGTTCGTTCGTGCGAAACAGGATGGCCACCTGCTTTGGCTTTACGCCCAGTTCGCTGATGAGATAAGCGATCTCCTGAACGACGCCTTCCGCCTCCGCTGTTTCGTCTTCAAAGGCCTGCAGGCGAATTGGTGAGCCGGACTTCTTATGAGGAATCAACGTCTTGTCATGTCGCAGACGATTGTGTTTCACCAGTCGATTCGCGCATTCCAGAATTCGGTCGGTGCAGCGGTAGTTGTTTTCCAGACGCACTGTCTTTGTGTTGGGGAAGTACTTTGCGAAGTTGATGATGTGTTCAACTTCCGCGCCACGCCAGCCATAGATGGATTGGTCATCGTCGCCTACCACACAGATGTTGCGATGCGGCTTCACCAGCGATTCGATCAGTTGAAACTGAACGCCGTTGGTGTCCTGATACTCGTCAACCTGCAAATGGTCAAATTTTGACTGATGTCGCTGGAGAACATCCGGGAAGTCATTAAAGAGTTTGACTGTCAGCAGCAGCAGATCATCAAAGTCAACGGCACCGCAGGCACGCAGTTGCTTCTGGTAGCGTTTGTACGCCATGGCAGCGAGAAAGTCGAAATCCGCCTCCACGTGGCTGCTGGCTTCGTGGTCCTGAATGCCCTGCATTTTCCATTTGCTGATGCGGTTGATCAGATCGCTGGGCTTCATTGTGCCGTCACCAAGACGAATATCGCGCAGAGCAGTACGCGCGGCGGATTCCTGATCACTGCGGTCGTAAATGGCAAACTTTTTGGGGTAGCCGAGGGAATCGATGTCTTCTCGAAGCACGCGGACGCAGAACGAGTGGAAGGTGGAAACGATCGGCCGCAGTTTGAACTGCTTTCCGATCAGCTTCAGAGCACGCTCCCGCATTTCCTTCGCGGCCTTGTTGGTGAATGTCACAGACAAGATGCGATCGGGGCGAATCCCGTGAGCGATCAGGTTCGCCATGCGATAGGTAATCACGCGAGTTTTCCCGGTGCCTGCTCC
>CAIXQV010001113.1 GCA_903921605.1 uncultured Planctomycetaceae bacterium
ACTATCCCTTGATGAGTTGCTCCTCAGCAGAGCTCATCTCCGTTTCGTCTGACACATGATGATAGATCACATTTGGACAACGCGCCGTGCAGAGTCCAAAACATCCAATCCAGAGCGCCTACCATTTCTGGGGAACTTCAGTCTGACTTCCTCCCCAGTTGCTCATTCCGCCCGGCGGAGAAACGAAATGGTGTGTCCCCTGCTGCTCCAGCTGCTTGTTCCTCCGTGCCTCTGTGCCTCCGTGAGAGTAACTTTTTTCTCACAGAGGCACGGAGCCACAGAGTTCCTAATCGTTGCGTATACCGCTCTCGTCCCTGCACAGATTCATTGTCGCGCCCCGGCAGTTTGTGTTATGCACTTCTCCATGCCACACTCCCGAACTTCACCATTCACGCGAAATCACCCTGAATTGAAGACGCAACGACCATGCAAAGTAAACCGCTCACACTACTTGCGGCACTGACAGCAATCGCTTTGTTCTCACCGAAAATGATCGCCGCGCCTCCATCATCAAGGCCCAATATCATCTTCATCATGGCTGATGATCTGGGATACACGGACGTCGCATGTTTCGGCAGCAAGTACTATGAGACGCCAAACATCGACCGTCTGGCGGCTCAGGGCATGAAGCTGCTGAATCATCATCATTGTCAAAACTGCACTCCAACGAGAGCGGCCCTGATGAGCGGTCAGTATGGTGCTCGGACGGGTGTTTATACCGTCGGTGCAATCGATCGGTTTGACTGGAGCACGCGTCCGCTGCGACCGGTAGAAAACGTCACGAGCCTTCCTCTCGACCGTGACATCATCGCGAAGCAGCTAAAAGCGGGGGGTTATGCGACCGGTGTTTTCGGCAAGTGGCATATTGGAGAGCGTGGTGAATACTTTCCCGGCAAGCGAGGTTTCAATGAAGCCATCATCAGTTCCGGAAAGCACTTTGACTTTGAAACAAACCCGAATATCGAATATCCCAAAGGTCAGTACCTCGCCGATTTCCTGACTGATAAAGCCGTTGATTTCATTACGCGACATAAAGACGAGCCTTTCTTTCTCTACTTGCCGCACTTCGGAGTTCATTCACCGCACGAAGCCAAGGCCGATTTTGTCGCAAAGTTCAAGCTCAAGCCGGGCGATGGCGGACATGACAATCCGACTTACGCCGCGATGATCGCTTCGGTAGATGACAGCGTTGGTCGTGTCATGAAAACTCTGGATGAATTAGAACTCGCCGACAACACGGTACTGATCTTTACCAGCGACAACGGTGGCGTAGGCGGCTACAACCGCCCTGATGGTCTTCAGCGCGATCCGGGTTTCGAAGCAAAGGGAAAGAAAGGCAAAGGAGCGGACGAGGATGGTGGCGGCATCACAGATAATGCGCCACTTCGCAGTGGCAAAGGCAGTCTTTACGAAGGAGGAACACGTGAACCTTTCATCGTGCGTTGGCCCGGCGTGACGCAGCCGGGGTCATCGTGCAACGTACCGACGATTCATGTGGACATCTTCCCGACGTTCCTTGAAATCGCCAGCGCACCGAACCCCCGTCAGGTGCTTGATGGAGAAAGCCTTGGGCCATTGTTTCGCGACTCGAATGCCACGCTGAAACGAGATGCCATTTTTCAGCATTTTCCGGGCTATTTGGGATCCGGCCCGGGCCTCTGGCGAACAACGCCGGTCAGTCTTATTCAGGTGGGTGACTGGAAGCTCATGGAGTATCTCGAGGATGGTCGCCTGGAACTCTACAACCTCAGCGACGATATTGGCGAGACAAAAAATCTGGCGACAGAACTGCCGGAAAAGGCCAAAGCACTTCACGATCGCCTGATCGCCTGGCGTGCCGATGTGAATGCTCCTATGCCTACTAAAAACGAGGGCGAGGCGACACAGCCGAAGACAAAGAATAAAGGCAAGGGAAAAGGAAAGAAAGATGAATAAGATGTATATCATTCGGACAATCACGGCCATTCTGCTGTTCGCGTTGCCCGCAACATTGACGATGGCCGACGAGCCAGCTCAAAAGCCAAACATTGTCTTCTGTCTGATTGATGATCTCGGCTACGCCGACTGCGGATTCAATGGGGGTGATGAGATCAGGACGCCGAACATTGACAAGCTGGCACACAGCGGCGCCATTCTCGAATCTCATTATGTCCAGCCCGTTTGTTCGCCGACTCGAGCAGCCCTGATGACCGGACGCTATGCGACTCGAACGGGGGTCTACACCATTGTGCGACCAAAAGCACAATGGGGATTGCCACTGCAGGAACGCACGCTGGCCAATGCGCTTCATGACGCTGGTTACGAAACCGCGATCACTGGAAAATGGCATCTGGGTGAATTCGATCCGGCCTACGTTCCAACTTCGCGAGGATTTGATCACCAGTATGGACATTATTTCGGCGCGATCGATTATTTCACTCACCTTCGAGATGGCTCATACGACTGGTATCGAGACGACAAAGAACTCCGTGAAGAAGGATACAGCACGCACCTTATCGCGAAAGAAGCCTGCCGACTGATTACGGCGAAGGACAAAACCAAGCCAATTTTTCTCTACGTTCCCTTCAACGGAGTCCATAGTCCGATGCAGGTGCCCGACAGTTACCTCCAGCCTTATCCGGGAATGAGCGGTCCACGTCAGAAACTAGCGGGAATGCTGGCGGCCGTTGATGAAGCGATCGGACAGATCGTGGAATCTCTGGAGACGGCTGGATTGCGTGAGAATACCCTGATCGT
The DNA here is from genome assembly GCA_903921605.1 of uncultured Planctomycetaceae bacterium. The sequence goes on from CAIXQV010001113.1 coordinate 2,737, forward strand.
TTTTTCCTCTGACAATGGTGGTCCACGCCCCGGGAAAAACACTCCACTGCGTGACTTCAAAGGCTCGATCTATGAAGGCGGTGTGCGAGGATGTGCATTCGCCAACTGGCCAGGAAAAATCCCCGCAGGCCAGCGCATTACGGAACCGATGCATGTGATCGACTGGTATCCGACTCTGGTGAAGCTCGCTGAAGGAAGCCTTGACCAGAAACTTCCGATTGATGGAATGGACGTCTGGCCAATGCTGACGACGCAGGCAGCTTCACCGCACAATGCCATTCTGAGCGTACAATCTCCGACAAAGGCCGCGGTACGAATGGGTGACTGGAAGCTGATCAGCCAAGCCCCTTCCGTTAACGCCCCCGCCAAGGCGGCTCGCGCGAAAACTCGTGTGAAGAATCGCCAGCAGGGGGCAGAGACCATCCAGCTCTATAATCTGGCGACCGACATCGGCGAAGCAACAAACCTCGCGGAAAAAGATCCGGAGCGAGTTGCCACGATGAAAGCCATGCTCGACGTCCTTTTGAAGGACGCGGTTCCCTCGGGAGCACCTGCTGAAAACGAAGGCGAATGATCGACGACGCATAATGCATTGTCTCTAAACCTTGTTAGTTCGATTCCGCCTGTGCTTACAAACTTGCCATCATACGATCGCTCCATCTCACCATTACAGCGACCAGAGACTCCCTCATGCGTTTTGCTTTCCTGTTCATCGTTGGACTTAGCCTGATACCGTACTCCAGCAGTTGTCTTGCGGGGTATCCTGCTGCAACGACGAACATTGTGCTGATCTTTGTCGACGATCTCGGCTATGCCGACATTGGTCCATTTGGTGCCACGAAGGTTAAAACTCCGCATCTGGATAAGTTTGCTGCGGAGGGAATGAAATTCACCAGCTTCTATGCCACACCGGTCTGCTCAATGTCGCGAGCATGCCTGATGACCGGGTGCTATAACGCTCGCGTTTCGATGCCCGGAGTCCTCTTCCCGGGAAACAACATTGGCCTGCATCCGGACGAGATCACACTGGCTGACGTCGTGAAACAAAAAGGGTATTCCACAATCTGTATTGGTAAGTGGCATCTTGGCCATCGCCAGCCATTTCTCCCGACGAAGCAGGGTTTTGATTCCTACTTCGGTATTCCCTACAGCAATGACATGACCATCGATACGGAGCATGCTCAGTTCGCTGCAGACTGTGTGTTTCGCGAAGGGATGACACAGGAGAAGGCCCGGGAAAAAGCAATCAGGAACACAGTCCCGCTTATGCGAGGTGAAGAAGTCTTTGAATACCCCGCTGATCAGGCGACATTGACGCAGAGATACACAACGGAGGCGGTAAAATTTATTCGCGAACACAAAACCGAACCGTTCTTTGTCTATCTGCCTCACACGATGGTGCATGTCCCGCTCGCGGCGTCGGAGCGATTTCGAGGCAAGAGCGGCAACGGGCTGCTGGGTGATGCTATTGAGGAACTCGATTGGTCGGTAGGCGAAATCATGGCGACGCTGACGGAAGCAGGTCTCGATGAGCAGACCCTGGTCATCTTCACTTCCGACAACGGAGCTGCCACCGGATCTTCAGCTCCGTGGCGAGGCAAGAAGGGGACCTGCTTCGAAGGCGGCGTTCGAGAACCCTGCCTGATGCGATGGCCGGGGCGGATTCCGGCGGGGACCACTTGCGATCAAATTGCAGGCAACATCGATCTGTTGCCCACATTCGCAAAGCTGGTCGGCGTCGAAACTGACAAAGACCGAATTCTTGACGGACGGGACATCACACCTCTGATGTTCGATCCCCTGTCAGGGCCTGTCCGAGAGACTCACCTTTACTTCACGGCGAGACAAAGCCTGGCTGCGATTCGACAGGGTGATTGGAAGCTGTTGTTTGAAGCCTCTGCGAACGATGCCCCTGGGAAGAAGGCTGGCAAAAAGAACAACAAGAAAGAAAAAGACACCTCGGGCGATAAAACAAATCCTGATCCGACCGGGCCCCTCCTTTACAATCTGGCCACAGATCCGGCTGAATCCAAAAACGTCGCGGCCGAACACCCAGAACTCGTCACTCAACTTCTGGAGGAAGCTGTTCGGCGAGAAATTGAGATCAGGAATCATCGCCGCCCCGTCGGCCAGCTTGGCGATACAGAATAGACCTCATCTCCGAACCAGTAATTCTCGACACACTGGGGTACGGCCAGGGATTAAATTTGACATGAAACAGTACATCGCCGTGATCGCAACGATCATCATGACGGGACTCCATGCTGTGGCCGGGCCGCCGTCAAGACCCAACATTGTCATCCTTTACGCAGATGACATGGGCTACGGGGATTTCGGCGTACAAAACCCGGAGTCCGAAATTCCGACACCACATCTCGATCGACTTGCCGCTCAGGGGACGCGTTTCACGGACGCACATAGTTCATCCGGCGTCTGTACTCCAAGTCGCTACGCTCTGCTGCATGGCCGGTATCATTGGCGAAAGTTTCATGGCATTGTGAATTCTTTTGATCAACCGATCCTTGATGACGAACGAACGACGCTTCCTGAATTGCTGAAAACGAAATGCTACAGGACAGCATGCATCGGCAAATGGCATCTGGGTTGGGACTGGAATGCCATCAAGAGGTCCGGAGCGATGCCGATCAAAGGACCAGAAAAGGCTGATCGAGGCTTCGCGGCCGATGCGTTCGACTGGAGCAAGCCCATCCCCGGCGGTCCATTGTCACACGGCTTTGATTATTATTTCGGCGACGACGTCCCGAACTTCCCACCGTATGCCTGGTTCGAAAACGATCGCGTCATCACAGAACCAGTGGGGCCACTTGAGACTCCCAAAGCGACGGCTGAAGGCTCATGGGAGGCTCGTCCCGGCCCCTCGGTGAAAGACTGGGATTTCTGGGCAGTGATGCCAAAACTGACCGACACCGCCGTTGAATGGATCGGAAAACAAAAGCAGGATCAACCCTTCTTTCTCTACTTCCCGTTCACCTCGCCTCACGCGCCGATTGTTCCAACAAAGGACTTTGTCGGCAAGTCGAAGGCAGGTGGCTTTGGAGACTTTGTCGCTCAGACGGATGACACGGTCGGACGTGTTCTGAAAGCACTGGAAGACGGACACTTTACGGACAACACCATCGTCATTTTCACGGCGGACAATGGTCCTGAGGCGTATGCGTATGATCGCATTCGAAAGTTTAACCATCGCAGTATGGGTCAATTGCGCGGAGTCAAACGTGACATCTGGGAAGGCGGCCATCGCGTTCCATTTCTCGTGCGCTGGCCTGGAACGGTTCCGGCGGGAAGTGTCAATGACGGCCTGTTGAGCCAGATCGATCTTTACTCAACAATTGCCAGCATCGTCGGAGCTGAGATCCCTGCCGGTTCCGGCGAAGACAGTTATGATCAACTCTCCGTGCTGGCAGCAAAGGGGAACAGCGTTCGAGAAACACTGGTCCACAACACATCCCCGAATCGCTACGCGCTGCGTCATGGTGACTGGGTGTTGATCGCGGCCAAAACCGGTGGAGTCAGCAAGGTGCCGGAGTGGTTCGATGAGTCGAACGGCTACAGCAGTAATCCACATGCCGGCGAGCTCTATAATCTTCGCAACGATCTCTCGCAAAAGACGAATCTCTACGGCGAACAGCCGGAAAAAGTTCAGGAGCTCTTAAACCTGCTGAACCAAGTCCGCACGAGAGGGCAGGTGCGGTAAGTCGCATTCGAACCCGAAGATCCAACAACAGCAGATCCAACCCGGCTCTCGGTTACTCCGACACTTCAGCATTGAACCGTGCCAGTTGTTCCTGCTGCTCCAGCATCGATCGGCGAGACATACGATAGAAGGCAATTCCGAAACCGGTGAAGACAGTCGCGGGCATCCCCAGCATAAACAGGATGCTGTACATATAAGCTCGGGGACGCAGCGAGTCGGTTTCGTTGGCATTCTTGCAGCCGGGGCAAGCCTCAGCTTCAGACGACACCAGCCCGCTGGCGCTGATCATCGCCACGGTCATCATTACGATTCGCATCAGCTTCTTCATAACGGCAATCTCCAAGATCGACAGCCTGCACTCAATCACCACAACACATCAACCGCAATGTCTTCTTGATCTGCTGGATTCTGGACTCAAAATGCGAGGAGTCGAAATCATTTCGGCCAATGGTACAACATTCCATAGATCACAACACCTGTGATCGACACAAACAACCAGATCGGGAAAGTGATTTTTGCCAGTCGGCGGTGTTCCGGCCAGCGTTCTCGCCACGCATGCACAAAAACCCTGATCGCAAGAATGGGCACAAAAACGGCCAGAATCACGTGGGGAATCAAAATACTGCGGTAAACCAACGTGGCCGTTTCTGAACCGATAAAGGCTCGCCCACGTTCACCAGTAAAATGATGCAACGCCTGGTGATACGTCAGATAGCAGGCCAGAAATACGACAGAGAACAGGAACGCCGTAATCATCAAATTCCGATGCAGAATCCTTTTCTGACTCTTAATGGCAATGAGCCCTGCAACCAGCAATAACGTGCAACATGAATTCAGCGCGGCGTTGATCGAAGGCAGCCGAGAAACCCAGAGCGGCAGTTTCTGTTCGATTTTCTCGTTCCGCTCAGACGCTGCGGCTTCTGAGACTGCGCTTTTGTCGGCCGCATCTACGGCAGCGGGATCACTCCGGTCACTGTTTTTTTTTTCGTCAAAGGTCGCTGCGTCAGAATCTGGAGTAGTTGCTCCGTCTGAACCGGCTTCCGACTTCTCCTCCTCACCTGTTGCTTCGCTGCCGCCTACCGGCGCGACTGAGAACGACAAGCCGGGAACACTTCCGATCACCGGACTGCCCGATACCGCTGGTCCTGGAACAGGAAAATCGTCCTTGCCCTCAATGACCCGCCGCAGCTTCACAACATGGTCTGGATCTGTCATCAGATAAGTGGCAACCGGCACGCCCTCTTCGTTCATCAGTACAGCGCGATTGGAATGAGCGACCTCAAAGCCGGGCTTGCGAGCTTCACCGAGATTTGGTTTCACGTACTGAGTAAACCCGGTTCGGATCAATTCGTGAATGGTGTTCTCGTCCCCTGTCAGAAACTTCCACCGAGCATGATCCGCGCGAAACGTTTCAGCGTAGGCTTTCAACACTTCAGCCGTGTCATAACTGGAGTCGACCGAAAACGTCACGAACTGAAAATCCGGATTGGATTCCGCCACCCGTCGATGCAGGTCGGATACATTACGAGTAATCATCGGGCAGGTTTCAATGCAACGCGTGAAGACGAAACTAGCTAGCCAACGCTTGCCCAGCAGACTTTCGCGGCTCACCGCGCCACCCATGCATTCGGGGAACTCAAACTCAGGCAATTCTCGTCGCGGAAAATTGATCACAACCGATGCCGTAGACGCTTCTGCGGGTGCGGCTCCGTCGGCGGAGGCGGAAGGTTGCGAGTCGCTGGCTGGGTTAGTCTTGTCGTCAGACTTCTGCAGGACGAGTTTCCAAGTTGCCGCGAGGACCAACAGCCACAAAACACTTCCCAAAAGAAAGCTGAATGTCGACATCCCGGAGCGACTGCGAAGATTTGCAATCGAAACGTTCGTCTGTGGAAGGTTTGAAGGGATAATCATGGCTTCAATCTTGTTCTGCGGGAAGATTTCCGTGAGCCGCTTTCGGCCAGTATGAGCGACTTCAAACCACAATAATTGCAGTCTTCGTGCAACGACGAAGACCCTGTGATACCGCAGATTATAGACGGATCTGGCTGCCGAGGGTCACGTCGCCGAGATTTTCCCGCTCTTTGCGTTGGCGACTCTCGTTTTACGCTTTTTGCACGCAAAGCACATCCAGGAACTCGAGTTTTTCCGTGGGGACGGGCTTCGCGAGAACATAGACCAAACCCACATTCGCTTCGATTATTGCCAAGAATGTGGCCAACCAGGAATCGCACTCCTTACGGGAAACATTCTTTGAGCGACACAAAGCGAGCCTGTGCTTCACACGAAATGTCGAGCCTTAAGTTGCGATCCCGCGGCGTCAGAATTGCGTGCTGCAGGGCAGAAGTCCGCCCTCCCCGCCCCTCAACCAATCGACCACAACCCTTGCGATGACCGAGCTAAGATCACGCGCTCACCCGCGATGGAAGGCAGAGATAACCAGACCCTTCAATGTTCCGGCTGATGACTAAGCACAAACTGCAGTTCGATATAGCGGCGAAAATCATCGCAGGTGCGAAAATCAAAATGTGACGCTGGGCGATGCTCCTTAAAAGCAATTGTTGAGGGCGTCAGCCACGCGGTCGCCGAGTGCTGAATCAGGTCTTCCACCAACAATCGAAAGTTGGCCGCCGATGATGGCGCGATGCGATCAGCGAGGTACTCGTAACTGACCTCGTCGCTGGCAATACAAATTGCGGGCTGCCCGTTTCGCAACACGATCCAGACTTCCGGTCGATGACGAGGACTCACCTTGATCGAACTGTTCCACGAACGATGCGAGCTTCCGGATGCCGCCAGCGGAAGCGATCGAAAGCCGGACGGAGCTGTCGATGGAACAACGCCAACGCTGATCACCGCCACATCCTGCCACGACCACGCTTGTGTCCGTCCTCGAGAGTCAATCGTTTCCAGAACATCATCGGTAACATTGACGCGATGCGGTCGCTGCACATGCAGCAAATCGGGGATTTCGCTGGCGGGGACAGCAATGGCCTTCAGCCCAGCTTCAGCGAGACGTTCAACAACTCCCTCGGCAATTTCTCGACTACAACAGCCGGGAATGATTCCGGGAAGCGAACGAGCCGTCTGGAGAGCAGTCAGACGATCCATCTCCGGAAGTTCCGTCAGGATTTCTTCCAGAGATTCCATATCGCCGGGCACACTAAACGCTGCAATCCTGTACTCAACGGCAATGGGAGTCACACCACTTGAAGCTGTTGGTTCTTCATCTAATGACATCGTATCACCTTATTTCTCTTTACCCAGCCGGTCACTTCAACAGCAGAACGGGACACTCGCATAAAACCGAAACTTTGTAACTCAGCGTTCCCCACGTTTCAGCAATGTGCTCGGGATCAATTCGGTGAGAACACATCACGATCAAATCGACTTTATGATTTGCAGCGAAAGACAGGATCTCCTTGAGTCTGTCCCCGACATGAACTTTAAATTCACACTCAACTAAAGCTTCCTGAAAACGACGAGCCAATTGCTCGAGATCAGATTCAGCACGCTGACAGACCTGAGCATAAAACTGACGCGTTTCCTCATCAGGCCCATCCGGCCCAGCCTCAATGGTTTGCACAATATGCAGCAAAGAGACAGAAGCCTTATTTTGCACAGCCATCTCAAATGCAACATCCAAAGCCGCATGGCACCTTACGGCGGTTTCAAGGGGAACAAGGATGTGGCGAAAGCGAGGCTGCATAATGGTTGGTCAGAGCAACAGAGTGGGGTGAAACATTTGTTGAAGCCGCCTGAACGCACGCGGTTGAAGTCTGGCGATCATGAGCGAGTCTTCATCTCACGGCATCAATATGCGGTTAAGCAATCCCGGTGCCAATTCGATTCAGTCGGCAGCAGTGGGGGTTGTGCAGTATAGAACGTGCAGAATTGACGAATTCGGATGACGAGCCCCTGTGCAGAATCGCACGGTGGTTCCAGAGACGCACAGCGGAGTGCATCAACGAAAACAGGGTTCAGGCGGAAAGCCTGAACCCTGCTGTTTGCATCAACAAAGAACACACAGTTCTTTAATCCGCCATCATTGATCGATCAAACCTGAATGGCCCGCAGTGTTTGACGGCACGAGACCGACTCGTCGGTTTGCCGTACCTCTCGAACCGATACTTGCCCACAGCCGACGTTCATTCTTCATGCTTTCATTGAGATGCCCGGGAGCCCGCGCCGATCTTTGTCAGGCGTGCTTATCGCGCCCCGGCTAACTCGTGAAACACGATGATTGAAGGATTGCCGACCGCTGCATAATTGCCCGTGAAGACCAGCTCGCCGGTCGTCTTGTTCACCTTGAAGATCGCCACGTTGTCAGCTCGCTGATTACAGCAGTACAGGAACTCCCCGTTCGGATCAAAGTTAAAGCTGCGCGGATAATTGCCACGCGTCCATTCGTCGGCAACGTGCGTCAAAGTACCATTCTCACCAACGGAGAAAATACCGATGCTGTCATGCAGACGATTTCCAGCATAGACAAACTTGCCATCGGCTGAGACCAGAATCTCCGAACAGAAATTGCTGCCCTTAAAGCCTTTAGGCAAGGTTGAAATTGTCTGCCGAGAAGACAATGAGCCTTTTTCGGCGTCGTAGTCGAATAGCACCAGCGTTGAGCCTTCTTCCTGAATCGAATAGAACCACTTACCGTTTGGATGAAAGTGGAAGTGTCGAGGTCCATCGCCAGGCGGTAACGAGACTGAGGGAGTTTCAGCCGGGTTGAGCTTGCCCTTTTCGGCATCAAACTTCCAGATCAGAATCTGATCTGTTCCCAGGTCAACGTGCAGTACAAATCGCCCCGATGGATCAGACTGAATCATGTGCGCGTGAGTTCGATCGTGGCCGCTGAACGCAAAGCTTCCCGGAGGCGCGTGGACAGCTTTCGTGGGACCAATCGGCCCCGCATCGTTCTTCACGTCGGATGGCTCCGCGAGTCGTCCATCGGGAAGAATTGGGATCACAGACACAGAGCCACCGAAATAGTTGGCAACCAGGAGAAACTTTCCGGACGGATGAATACTGACATACGTCGGACCAGCACCGCCTGAGCGAACGGTATTCAGCAGCTCCAGACCGCCCGTCTTTGGATTGATCGAAAACGCGCTGACGGTACCTTCCTTATCAGCTCCAATACGGTCGGTTTCGTTAGCGGAATAAATATGAGTCCCTGCTGAATTCACTACGAGACAACTGGGGCTGGTTCCCATCTCCACGATGTCTCCCGGCTCCAGTTCTCCAGTCTTTCGATTGACTGCAAACAGATGTATTCCGCGGCCATTTCCGGGCGGCAGATCAACCTGAGTGGGCAACGTATCCTTCAACGGAGAACTGAATGTTCCCACGTAGGCGATCAGTGGCAGTTCCGGATCTGCAGCAAAAGCCTGCGAAGATCCAGCCACAAAAGGCGAAACCAGTAAAGCGGTGGTATAAAAAAACGAACGGCGAGAAGACTTGGAAATCGTCATAAGTACCTCGGGAGCGAGTGTTTGCGGAAACCGCGTCTTGATCGATTCCGGGACAGGCGGTAGCCTTCCGGAATCAACAGACTCTATTGTGTCAGGCAC
>CAIXQV010001114.1 GCA_903921605.1 uncultured Planctomycetaceae bacterium
ATCAAACGGCATATCTGCGTTCACTGCGTCAATCACCCAATTGCGATAACGCCACGCTTCACGGAAGAGAAAATTTTCATCGAGCCCATTGGAATCTGCATACCGCGCGAGGTCGAGCCAATGCCGTCCCCAGCGCTGACCAAACTGCGGAGAAGCCAACAGCTCATCAACCAGACGTTCCATCGCCTGCGGGATCGGAAGTTCCCGAAACTGTTGAATCTGAGTTTCTGTCGGTGGCAATCCCACCAGTTGAAAAGACGTGCGGCGAACCAATTCCATCGCCTCAGCATCGGCCACCGGATGCAGGTTCTCTGCCTCCAACTTCGCAAGCACAATTCGGTCAATGTCTGAACGAGCCCACTCGTGATCCTGAACGACTGGAACCATTGGCCGAGTCAGTGGCAGAAACGCCCAATGACTTTTTCCCGCGATCGGATCTGACGGATTCTCAATGACATTTGCATGAGCCGTCGCCGGAGCCGGCGCGCCCATCTTGACCCATGCGTCGAACTTGGCGATGTCTTCATCGTTCAGTCGTTCCGTTGGCGGCATCAACAGATCGGGATCGTTGTAATGCACAGCCCTGATCAGCAGACTGGCGTCAGGGTCTCCCGCTACAACCGCAGCACCTCGATCACCACCACGCATCCATGCGTCCGGCGAATCCAGTAAGAGACCGCCTTCCTGTTTTCCGGCCTTCACCGAATGACAAGCATAACATCGCTGCACGAGCAGCGGACGAATGTGCGTTTCAAACCAGGCGATTCCATCGGCTTCCGGTTTTGCCGCAGCAGCGATTTCCTGCGCCGACGCAATTGAATCCATCGATACGACAAGAAAAATGAAGATTGCTCGACAATACATCTGTGAATCGATTCAGGAAAATATTGGGCCGGCGCGGCATCTCAGACCAGGATCTTTACGGAACAACAACGCATCGAAACCCGGTATGAAAGGCGCCGGTGTCTTCTTCGCCTTTCATGCGAGCAGTCACGCGATAACCAACACAGTATTGATCGCTGCACATGAACGATCCACCGCGTTGAACGCGCTTAATGATACCTGGTTCCTGTGGGTCGAGGCTGGATGTGGGGCCGGGAGGATTGTGGGTGGGACTCTCTGAATAATACTCGAGCTGATAGTAATCTGCACACCATTCCCAGACGTTGCCGGAGATATCGAACAGACCGTAATCATTGGCCGGAAAACTTCGAACCGGAGCCGTACGTGTAAACCCGTCTTCTCCGGTGTCTTCAACGGGAAATTCGCCCTGCCAGATATTGTGCAGCCATTTGCCGTCCGGATTTCGTTCGTTACCCCACGGATAAGTTTCTTTTGAATGACCTCCCCGTGCCGCGTACTCCCACTGAGCTTCTGTTGGCAGTTTTTTGCCCGCCCACTTGCAGTATTCCTGAGCATCCAGCCAGCTCACGTGAACCACCGGATGATCCATACGATCTTCAAGATTTGAACCGGGGCCCTCAGGATGTTTCCAGTTAGCTCCGGGCACATACTGCCACCAACTATATGCTCCTTTAGCCGGATCAATATCCTTACGGCTGTCTAATTGCAGACTGCAAATCGACCCCGGTTTATTGAACTCCGGCAGGATCTCAACATTCTCCAGCTCCGAGCCCGGCTTAATGCTTCGCAGTTCAGGAGCACGTTCGGCGGTCGTGATGTATCCGGTCGCATCGGTGAAGGCTTTGAAATCCGCATTCGTTACTTCCGTGGCATCCATCCAGAAGCCGTCAAGCTCGACCTCATGCGGAGGAAACTCATCCGGCACCGTGTCGATTTCTCCCATCGTAAACTTACCGGCTGGAATCCAGACCATGCCTTTGAAGCGAGGATCTTCAGAGACCACAGGCGGCCTGGTGGCGAGCTTTGCAGGTGTAGTCGATTTCTCCGCACCCTGCGTGTTGCCCGCGGTTTCAGAGTTCGCCGTAACTTGAGCGTTGTCTGCGCCTGCAACTTTATCCGATGGGGCTGAGTCTGTTCGCGCGCTCAACGTCAGAGCAGCCACCAGGCTCAGTGCTGCCAACAAGAAAACGCTCGCGGCCAGAACAGGGTTTTTCATGATGGGCACTCACGAAACAGAAACCGACGCAATCGAAATCTGACATCACGTCGAAAGCGGCAGCAGCTTGCGAAGGGTTGAGACAGCTCGACAAACGTCGTCCGCTCGTTGATCACCACCCGTGCGTTCGATACAGATCCAGCCGGGATAATTGGCTTCGACGAGTGTCGGCAGGAGCTCCATCCAGTCAACCGACCCATCTCCCAGAGGCGTCTCGATACCACCGCCGTCGACGTCTTTCTGAGCATCCCGGGCACGCATATAGCCGAAAGACTGATATAGATCACGAAACAACTTCACCGGCCGAGACCCGGTCATGACACAAATCGCCGGATCAAACACGAGTGCCACAGGACCCGCTTTAATCCGATCCAGTAGTCGTGAGATACGTTTGGCATCGTAGTTGGCCAACTGCAACTGCAGAGTTGCACCTTCGCGACTTCCGACGGCGACGAGATCGTTGATAATATCACACAGCATTTCAAACTGCCGGCTCTCCGAAGGCCCTGAAGACTTAATCAGACCAGCCGCAGGTGCAAAGGAAAACGGATTGCGGAGCGAATCGACATCGTCGTTTGAGGGCCCGCTGCTTGATCGGCTCGGGTCAGTCGCTGGTTCAGCAGCATCGGGATCCGGAATCCGGCCAACTCGCACCAGCACTTCGCAGGTTCCCAGTTTGCGAACCATCCGCATTGCGGAGCGAATTCCATCCAGCCGCTGGTCCAGAGACTTCTCGTCATACAGCGAATGCCGTGAGGGATAATTCAACCCCGCAACAGTCATTTGATGCTCTTCCACGTAGAGCCTGAGTTGTCGCAGTGCGGTCTCGGA
>CAIXQV010001115.1 GCA_903921605.1 uncultured Planctomycetaceae bacterium
AAGCTCAAGCCGCTGGAAGGAGGCGTGTTTGATCCGCTGGGAACCATGCTGGGCGACAAACAGGAGCGCTGGCTGATGAGCGATCTGCTGCAGTCACAGGCGAAGTGGAACGTGCTTGGACAACAGGTCATGATGGCTCGCGTTGATCGTGCTGCCGGGGCGGAAGCCAAATTCAGCATGGATCAGTGGGCCGGTTATGATATCTCTCGCAAGAAACTCCTGGACTTCATGGCGACTCGCCAGATTTCCAATCCTGTCGTGCTGACGGGCGATATTCACTCTAATTGGGTGAATGATCTCAAAGTCGATTTTGACAACGCGACAGATCCGATTGTAGCGTCGGAATTTGTCTGCACGTCGATCTCGTCCGGCGGCAACGGTCTGCAGTTCGTCAAAGGCCATGCAGAATTGATGGCGGAGAATCCATTCGTCAAGTTCCAGAATTCTGAACGCGGCTATGTCAGTTGCACAGTCACTCCGAAAGAATGGCGCAGTGATTATCAGGTGGTTGAGTTTGTCGACAAGCCAAACGCACCACTGATTAATCGCGGCACATGGGTCGTTGAGAATGGCAAGGCCGGGGCTGTGAAAGCGTAGTGCATGTCAACGCTTCAATGCTCCACGCTTCTTGTAGAAAAGATCGAAGGACCAGTGATCACGAAAAACGTGGGTTAAGCTTTCGATGCCGAAATGGAAAGTTCTCTATTTCTGTCCCAGGTTTTCAAACAGATGCAGGAGCGATGGGGGATCTGCCGGTTCCGCGTAGAAGCAGCCGGCAGTGATATCAATGTCCCCATCTGCATCAGTATCGCTCAGGGAAATTGTTGAATAGATCGGCGGCCCTTTCTGTATCACATGGCGTTCAAAAAGACCGTTGGTCTTCTGCTCCAGCCAAATCAATGCCTGTAAACTCTCAGGTGCCGCGCCCTGAATTGACTTCAACGGTAACAGTGCTGCAGCCACGATGTCCTGATCACCATCTCTGTCCAGGTCGGCACTTAAAGCTCGTAACACACCGGGTATTGCAGCAATATGCTGTGGCTCAAACTTGAGCCGCCCCATATTGCGCAGCAGCCAGATCCCGTGATAAGGTTTTATCAGGTGCGAATCGAACGTGTCGCCGACAGTGTACAAAACATCGGTATCACCATCGCCATCGAAGTCGCAAAGAGTAATGCCACTTGAACCATAGGATGGATCAGGAGCGGCATAAATCGACACCTTTTCAAAACCAGTTTCGCGATTCATGAAAGCCTCAATGACCTCATGCTCCTGGCTGATCACTGCCACGAAATCCACTCTTCCATCGCCGTCAAGATCCGTGACTGGCAGATGAATAGTGCCCGGCCTGTTATCAATTTTCAGACTGCGAAATGAGCGTTCACTCGCTGCATTTACGTCGTTGAATATGACATGAATTCCACCCGTCTCATGCCAGCCGAATTCCGCGACAGCCAGATCCGGATCGCCGTCATTGTCTAAATCTGCGGACTGCACGTCTGCAACTCGCCCAATTCCGTCCAGAATCACCCGAGGAGTTGATTCCGTCGTCTGGTTCTCAGCATCCGACAGCCAGAGCACCTGCCCTTTATTGTGATCTTCAGGCAGAAATGTCCCAAGGTCTGCGACGATAAGATCCATGCTGCCGTCCTGATCAAGATCGGCACTGCACGTTCCGGCAGGATTCGTTCCGATGCGAAAAGACCTCGCATGCCCCGGATCATTGACATCACAATCGAAGACACACCCAAGACGCATGTCGCTCACCCAAACTCGCGATGGAGTCGCTGCACTGTCACTCCGCCGCAATACGGATACTGCCGGAAGGTCGGTTAACTCTACAGGGATATTGATGAAACGGCGTTCGAACTTCAGCGGAGACGTTCTCGCTTCGGTCTGTTCCGGGGACGCAAGTCGCTCAGGGGCTCGCTGCCGATACCACCCAACCACTGACGCCTGAGGTGGTGGCGTTAGATCTTTGCGGCCGGAATCATAATAGAAATCAAATCCGCGTTTGACCTCCTGATACCAGGCGTCCTTCGGGAAACTATCGGGAAGCGGCACAGCATGGCAAGCACCACAAAAGATCTTCACCTGCTGTTCTACCGCAAACTGATTTGTCGCACTGTCTTCAAAAGAATCCGAAACGGTCATCTGACCTGCGTTCTCAGGCGAGCCGACATCTCTCGTGTCCTGTGTGCAACCAGAAACAACAGAAACGATCCCGGTAACCAGCAGTAAAAGCCACCGACGGGTTGCGAATCCTGGAAGAGACCGAGATGAAGTCCTCATTTCAACGAGGCAGCAAGCTTTACTGGATACGGTCATGTCTGAACAATTTCCCGATTGTCTGCTATGATCATTGAGTCGATTTCAGTGACCTGCCGCAACAGGAACTTCATTGCGGGTTAACGACTCAACAATCTGCAATTGTTGATTCACAGAAACGTTCCGGAGATATTGCACCGTTCCAGAGGGCCAGTGAATGGTGATTTGCGCAATCTGATCATACTGACCAAGGCCAACATGGACGCGACGATCAGAAGTCGATGCATAGCTTGTTCCGCCTTTTACAAGTCGCAGTATCTTTTTCCCATCATCGAACTCAAACTCGATCCACGCACCTTCAGCCCAACGTGAGCTCTTCACTCCGATAAGTTGCATCACAAGCCAGTTCCCAAAACGAACAGAATCGTTTCGCAGGACCGCCAGCGGTTGATTGATGTTGGATACAAAGATGTCAAGATCGCCATCGTTGCCCAGATCTCCCTCGGCAACCCCCCGACCCAAATACTGGCCTTTAAAGTACGCTCCCGATCCGTTGGTAACATCTTGAAATCGCTTCTGATTGTCATTCATCAGCAGCAGCGGTCGTTGATTGAGAGGAGAATTGATCGGGTGGCGAATGACGTGGCCATTTGCCACAAAAAGGTCTTCATCACCATCCAGATCAAGGTCACCAAACCTCGTGCCCCATCCAACGCTTAAACCGCACGCAGCGGAAATCCCGGTGCTTCGGCTGACATGCTGGAAAATCTGCCCGTCAAAGCTGCGATAAAGCGCGAAAGTTTCGTTTTCATAGTTCGTAACCCAGACATCCGGAAGACAATCACCATTATAGTCGCCGATATCGACACCCATGCTCCCATCTTCACGGCCCGTATCACTAAATCCAGTCGCACTCGATGCACCGCATTCCCTGAAACTCTGATGCGATTCGTTCATCAGCAGGAAATTCATCGTAGTATCATTAGTGACATAAACATCGACATCGCCATCAAGGTCTATGTCGGCGGCAACGACACCCAGACCTTTCCCTGGTGGATACTCGCCAAGCCGACCAGACTCTTCAATAAAGCCACCGGCACCATCACTCAGATAAAGAGTATCGGGCAAACCGGTGAAACTCCTTGGGGGGCACACCTCTCGAACTGAGTCGCCGTGCGTAAAACAGAGAGGATCATTGTCAGTGCGCCAGTTCACATAATGAGCAACGTATATATCATTCGCCCCATCTCCGTTGAAATCTGCCCAGGCCGCGCTGCTGCTCCAGAGGTGATCCGTCAAGCCAGCGGAAGTAGTCGCTTCAAAAAACGTGCCGTCACCATTATTGTGAAATAGCTGCAGCCCCCCGTAACCAGTGACCAGCACGTCATCAAAACCATCGTTATTAAAATCGCTTACGATCGCGCCATGAGAATAATGATCAGCGTGCGCTATGCCTGCCGCAGCCGAACATTCGGCAAACATTTGAATCGCGTTCAGAGTCCCGTTCTCTGCTGGCAAAGAACGAAAGAGCCTCGATTCTAGACCGAACGGCGTTTTCGATGAATCAAAGTCACCACCGCCTGGTGCAAAGACGTCGATGTGCCCGTCACCGTTGAAGTCCAGAATCCCCAGTCCGCCTCCAAGCGACTCGACGATCGTGTAGAATTCTCTCTCAGCACCATCACGGTAAACATGATTGATACCCAGCTGACCAGCACATTCCTCAAAACGAAATGGAGATTCGAAAGCAGCCGCCTTTGGTGACTCGACAGTAGCCGCCGCCCCCCCTGAGTCCGACTTAGGTACCGCTGGTTCAGGTTGATTACTGCATCCGGTCAGCCACAGGATGAGGCCGCAAATGGCAGGAAAATAGTTGAATGATTTGACAGCAATGTCAGACACCTTCCGAAAAAGAAAACGCAGTTGCATAATTTGCCATCCTGTTCCGGATCGGCCTGGAACAATGTATTGGTTATCGTGCGCCAGGCAATCAGCGAAAACATTCCTTTGACTTCCCAAACGTGGCTGTCGGACCATCAGACTGCGCTTTTGCCAGCGAGACTTGACGTCGTTACTGACCGGCAGTTGAGCTTCACGGATTTGTGATTTCATGGCCAGAATTCCGCATGCAGGCCGCTGCTGCTGTTCGCCAGAGTTTTGCCATCTGTGGCAATCCCAATTGATCACACACCTCCGCCATTCTCTCTCGGACCTGCCAATTAGACGGCTGGTCCATCGCTATCTGGCTTAGGGAAGTCAGCTCCAGTTTCAATGCTTTAAGCTTTTCGGATTGCTGCAGGTGCTCATTGTACTTTGCATTATCTTTCAGCAGGCGATATGACATCGCCAAAAGGTATTCACACTCATCATCGGACGGATCGTCCGAACGTACTTTCTGCAGGACAGCAATTGCCTCAGCGGGTTTCTGCTTCTCCATCAGAATGCGTCCCTGCAATCGCCGACCCGCTGCCGGGACCGTTCCCAGCCCTTTCGCCTGCGACAACAGGGCTTCAGCCTGACCCGGATCGCCCAAATTCCACCAGCACTCAGCCTTAGTCGCCAGCACAATTGCGGAATCCGGACAGCGGTCCAATTCCCGCATAGCGTTCTGAAACTCTTTCCGCGCGATGTAGACCGACGCGAGAGACACGAAAACCTGCATCTGATCACTCGGTAAGACAGCGAGATCGGCAGCCTGCTGAAAAGCCTTCAGAGCCAGATCGTATTCTCTGAAGTCGTTGTAGATCACTCCGCGCATGCGATGCGGTCGAAAATCCCGGGGTTCAATTCGCGAAACCTCATTGAGATGGAACAACGCTCGATCCATTCTTCCCAGGTCGTAGTAGACAGTCGCCAGCCATCGCTGCGCAGAAATGTTATCAGGCGCGTCGACAAGAGCCTGTTGGAGACAATTTTCCGCCTCCGGCAACTGACCGACGCGATAAAGTGCTTCGCCAGCGAGAATCAACACTGGCAGCCTGATCGGGCCGGTTGGGGTGACCTTTGCAAATTGCTTCAATGCAAGATCCGGGCGGTCACGAAACAGCGATCGAGCCCCGCGAAGCATGGTAAGTTCTGGTTCTCTCAGCGGATCACTCTTGAGTTGATTGATTGTGTCCTCGACAAGCCGAACGTCTCGCTCGTCAACAGCCCTTATCGTATCTGCAAAAGAATTGGCACTGGGCAAATCGGTGGAATGCCCAAACAGCATCCATAAGAACGCGACCGCTGTGGTCGCACTTGCGAGCAACACTGCTGTGCTTTTTGTTGCAAAGTTGGCTACGCGCTGCATAGCGGGCAAAAACCTTACTGAATTTTTCACCCGGAAAAAACTGCTCAACCTGCATGTCACTGCACTCTGCAGGACTCTAGAGGACCAAAGCGATACGCCTGCACAGAATCAGAATTCTCCAGAATTCAGAATCCCCCCATACTAATCCCGCCAGAGCTCAACTTGGCACCTGAAAAACCCATCAACTTCCCCGCGTTTTCGTCAAAGCTGGCCCCCGACGCAATTGCTCTGTGGGTCTTTGACTGTTTTCTTCCGCAGAATTTCCGCTGTTCGCCTAAAGAAAAGTAGTTGTTGACTAGAACAGACGGAATTGCAAAAGTCCCAAAAAAAAGAAAAAATCAGCCACTGTCGTATTTAAGGTGAATTGACCGATAGGGAAGCCAGTGGTAATCTGTCCCCCAAGGCTCATCACAGTTTTTGAATTTGGTAATTCGACTCTCGGTCTTGGTTCTTTTCGTTTTTTTTTGAAAGGTCAAGGTGGCTGGCATGAAGAAGTACTTACGACTTCCCAGGGGCTTCACTCTCATAGAATTGCTGGTGGTCATTGCGATCATCGCAATCCTCATTGCGTTGTTGCTGCCGGCAGTGCAGCAGGCTCGTGAAGCAGCTCGTCGTACCCAGTGCAAGAACAATCTCAAACAATACGGATTGGCTCTTCACAATTACCATGATACCTACCTCAGGTTCCCACCGGGCGGACAAGATTGGGGCGCTCCGAATGTGGGTTGGCAGGTTCGTATTTTGCCTTTTACAGAGCAGACTGCGCTCTACGGCGCCATTAACTTCAGCGATAATGCCGCGTACAACAGGCTCCTTGTCGCGACAGATCCTAATTCCCAGCTCCGAAAGAGGAACGTGCCTTATGCGACTTGTCCTTCGGATGCGTCGGGGGTTGTAAACGCAGACTGGGCTCAATCCAGCTATTCCGGATCGTTAGGCTCACAAAGGACGCCTTCGGCCAATGGTGCATGCAATCTTTTCATGACTCCGAATGTTCACTATCCAGATCCAGGTGGTCAGGCTGATCATGGCAATTCCGCAAACCCTCGGGCAATCTCCGGAATGTTTGGTCGCCTGTTGGCTGACAGTCCTGGGATCGAAGATATGACAGACGGCACGTCAAACACGATTATGGTGGGTGAGATTCTGCCAGCATGCAACGACCACCGGAGCGGCTGGTGGGACTACAATGGCATGGGTAACGCGCACGCATCGACGTCGGTACCAATCAACACAATGACGACTTGCGAGGCTCCATACAAACGGCCAACGGCAGAGTATCCCGGCTGCGAGGCCATGAGCAACTGGAATCTCTCATGGGGGTTCCGCTCTGGTCATGTTGGGGGCGCTCAATTCCTGATGGGTGACGGTGCCGTACGTTTTATCAGCCAGAATATTGACTACCGAACGTACCAGAATTTGGGAGTTCGCAACGACGGAAGGGTCATCGGCGAATTCTGAAATGCTTTTTTTGTGAGTTTCATCAACAGCCAGGGGCGCGATCTGCCGCGCCCCTGCTGTGTTTCATTTCTTTTTTGTTTCGAGGTAACGTGTGATCCAGAAATTTTCGTTTCTGTTACTTCTGGCGGCGGCCATGGTCGGATGTGCGGGAAGCGATGACGCACCAAGTCTTGTGGCAGCAACCGGGACCGTTTTTTACGAAGACAAACCTGTTGCTGGGGCAACAGTAACCTTTCAGGTCGAAAACGCTCCGATATCCACAGGGCTCACAAACGCCGAAGGCAAGTTTACAATGACGACCGGAGGTCGGCCTGGTGTACCGTTGGGACCTGCCAAAGTTGGGATTGCTAAAGTTACCGCAACACAGCAGGACATGACTGCGATGAAACCAGAAGACATGCAGAAAATGCAGATGCAGAATAAGGGCGTCACTCCTATGGCTAAACCTGAAATCCCAGAGAAATATGGCAATCCAGAGAAAAGCGGCCTGGTTGCAACTCTGGATGCAGATGGAGGAAAGAACGTTTTTGAATTCCGCTTAGTGGATTGATTGAAAGCAGCTATGTGTTCTTCCACTCTGGAAAAGCGGTCTCGTAGTCTGAGACCGCTTTTTTTTATGGTATGTATGGGGCTTGCAGGCGTGCTGATCGCATGGCCCTACCTGTTCACTTGGCTTGAATGCCGTCAAATTCGAAGATTGCTTGCAAATTCAGAGGTGCCCACGGCATTAAAAAAGTCCCAACGGCTGGCTGCCAATCATCCGGACTGTGCCGAATGCCAGTTTTTGCTGGCGAAATCAGCTCGTCGCTCGGCCGATTTTTCTGCCGCAGCAACGGCTTTAGAGCTCGCACGTGCAGCCGGATGGGATTCCACAAAGATTCATCTGGAGCAGATCCTTGCAACAGCGCAGTCTGGACAAGTCAGGTCTGTGGAAGGGGAGCTTAAAAGAATATTCCAAATGGATCTGGAGGAAGCGGAGATTGGAGAAATCTACGAGGCCCTGGCGTACGGTCATCTTGCAGCGTTTGATGCTCCTGAATTTCTTAAAAGCCTCGATTATTGGCTCGATTGGCGTCCTGATGCCGTTAAGCCCAGACTCCTGCGTGCTGACTTTTTCAGCCGAATTCAAAAGTACTCAGCGGCTGTCGATGAGTATAAGGCGTTATTGCTTATTGCCCCTGACTGTGTTGAGGCTCGAACCAACCTTGGTGAGAATCTGCTGCAGCTGAATCTGGCGAAAGAAGCAGCTGAGCAATTACAGATCAGTTATGCAGACCAGCCGTCGGATCGTGTCGCATTGCTTCTCGCGAAATGCCTGATTCAGCTTGATGGTGCAGAAAAAGCCAAAGCGTTGCTGTTGGAGTTCAGGAATTCGCCAAACATCGCCGTCCAGTCGCAGATCCTCGAAGAGCTGGGGCGATGGTACTCGGATTGCGATGACCCAGAGACAGCAGTCGGCTACCTGGAGGAAACTGTCAGGCTTGCGCCCGAATCAACCTCCGCATGGCACACACTTTCTACTGTCTATTCAATGCTTGGTCGGAGTGATGATGCCGAGCGTGCTCAGAACGTGAGTCATACAACTCAGCAGCGTTGCCAGCGACTTTTTAACGTGATCACTCAACTCTCAGCAAACCCGGAGTCTATTCAACTGCGATTAGAGGCAGCCTCGATTCTTTTTGAGCAGAAAATGGATAAAGACGCAGTTGCCTGGCTCAGAACGATCCTGTCAATCGACCTTAATCATCCAGAAGCGAATCGCATGCTGGCTATACACTATCGAAAATCCGGCCGAGAGGATTTGGCTGCAGAACATGTTAAACTTGGCAAGCTCGACCCCGTGCTGTCAAAGTGAATTGCAACAACCCTGTACTTCAGGTCTCGCTCGTTTCACGTCGAGTATGCAAACTCAAGTGCAGCAGCGGAAGCGTCGCACCGTTGCCGGTACTCGCTCCTTCAGATCTGGCCTGCTTCGGGCAACGGTCATTGCTTCACACCGACGCGAATGTTTTTCGGATTCATCGCTTCATCCAAAGCGGCGGCCACGTTCTGCAGGCTGAACCATTGCGAAACGATCGATTCGAAAGGATAGACGTGTTGAACTTCCTGCAGGAACTCCACCGCCTGCGATAAATGTCGCGGTCCATAGTTGTGTATTCCGCGAATCGTCAAGTTGCGCCGCACAATCTGTTCCATGGCCAGCGGAATCGGCTCGGAAGGAAACACGGCCCCCACCAGAACGAGTGAACCTCCCAGCCGCAGATTAGGCCACAGAGTATGAAACGCAGCGGGAGAACCGGAGACTTCCAGCCCCACGTCGGCGCCATGACCTCCGTTGACTTCTTTCAGTAAAGCAGGCAGCTCATCCGGCGTCACGCAATGAGTCGCTCCGAACAACTTCGCACGGGCTCGACGTTCTTCGTGCAGATCACAAACGATCACAGCGGAAGCACCTCGACTGCGAGCCATTGCGCTGGCGGTTAGTCCCAGCAATCCCGCGCCGGTGATGCAGATCGTTCGATTATCCATCGTGTCGATGGGTTCCAGAGCCGCAGCGATCGTTGCCGTCGCGCAGCCACTGGGGCTGATGGTGTTAAGACTCAACTCTTCGGGCAATCTGACGATCGCTGTACCAGGCATCAGCAGGCAACGTTCGGCAAGACCGCCGAGCAGCTCATAGCCCGTTCGAAACGATTCGTGTCCGTATTTGACTGATCGCAGACATTTTTGACTCAGATCTCGCTGGCAGTAGAAGCATTCGCCGCAGGCCGCGACGAGCCCCCAGACAACTCGACAGCCGACTTCGAGAGAATGACCGCTTGCATCCACACGAACAGCATCCGGACCGAACGCTTCGATGCGTCCCACGATCTCATGGCCCAGAATTGTCGGCACGGGGACCTTTCGACGTCCCTCGAAACTATGCAGATCGCTTCCACACAGCGTGCAGCTTTCAACTCTCACAAGGATTTCAGCCCCCCGCGGAACTGGCGTCGGCAAATGCTGCAGCTCGATCTGGCCGGCGGTTCCATGAAAGACTGCGGCGAGTGATTTTCCGGTCATAGGGTGGGATGTGCTTTCATGATCTCAGCAAACGTATCGTAGGGTGGGACAAGTTCGCCCCGGCGAACGCAGGCACACCATTTTCTTTCACAGTCGTCATCAGATGCAAATGCAAACCACCACGCGGCGACGTGTCAACAACGGGCGTCCAACGGTGTGCCAGCACTCGCATTCGTTCGTTTGTCAAACCCTACAGGGATGAGACGGGTTGGCGATCCGTCAACCGCTGGCCGCCAAAGTAACGCATGCTGGCCGCGATGCAAAGGACAGACAGGACACATGTGATCCAGCAGGCCGTTGTAAAGAAGGGCAGAAACTTTCCCTGATGATTGAACAGGCCCTTGAACAGCATGCAGCCGACGTAGCCAAGATAGCCGGTCGAATCGGCCAGATACATCAGGAATCCCACGTTGCCTTTCTCACGAGTCATCGCAAGCAAACGTTCGAAGATCGTCGCGTGCATGGCGACGTAGGGCAGATACAGACCAAGTCCAACCATGACCATGAAACCAAAACCGTTGAGTCCAAACGATCGTCCGATCAGGGCCGAGCCCAGCAGACAGAAGCCGGCCAGACATGTCAACAAAGACAAATTGAACGCCTTCTTGTTGTCGCGAACCCAGACCATGCTGCCATTAATCGCGACAACACCGAAGGCGACGATGATCTCCGACGTGGTGAACGTCCGAGGCGCTGCGGGTTCGCCAAGTCCGATCCAAATCTCAGTCGCAAAGTCTGCGCGAATGCTGCGAAGAATGGTGACCAGCAGATACATCATCACCAGCATGGATAAACCGAATCCATACTTGCGCATCAGCAGCCAGCGGTCGTCGCGGGTCATCTGGACTCGTTCGGAACGAGCTTCCACGTCCTGCCGATTCGGAGGCGGCGTGCGAGCCAGCATCGTAACGCCGATAATGAGCGGAATCGTGAAGAGGCCTCCCGCGGCGGCCGGCATCCAATACTCGGAGACTCCCATTTCCAGAAGCCACGCTCCGACAGATTTCGTGGCTCCATCGGCCAGAATAAAACTGGCACACAACCCCGCCGAAAGCGCTTCGGTGACACGACGGCCTTCCAGAAATCCCATCACCAACCCGAAAACCATGCCCAACGGAAGTCCGTTCATAAACATAAAGACGGCGTTCCATGGTGGAGGCACCGCGCCGAACAGGATCAGAGCAATCTCGCTGAGGCCGATGAGTCCCAGCAGTGTCTGAGCACGCCGGGACGCTTTCATCTCGGAGATGACTTTGATGCCGATGAACTTGGAGATCGAGTAGCCAATCACTTGTGAAGTCACAAGCACTGATTTGAAGGTCAGACCGTAAACAGTCAAGTCCGTAAATTGTGCAGCGGTGAATGGTTTTCGGAATGCGTACATGCAAAAGTACGTCCCGAATGCAGCAAGCATTGCTCCTGCGGCCCAAAGTGATTGATTGCCGCTTTCGGGCGTGGTCTGATCCGCCTCTGTGTTTGCCGCGTCCGAGTCTTTCTGGCTCAATTGTGATCCTGCTCTTCTTAAGTTCACACAATCTTCAAGACGCTTCACAAACTGTGGCTTGGTCATCACCCTTCGCAGTAAACTCAGGATAGTCTGCGGAGTTGTGTTAAGAAACTGTTTGCCATCGAGCCTCGGGAGTATTTATTGAACGTGGCCGGGGCCACTCAACCCAGAGCCTGCTTGTCATCCATTTTACCTCAAGTGAACTCGTTGTGAATCGACCTCAAGTTGCAATCGTGGGTGCTGGAATTGTCGGGCTGGCTCACGCATGGTCGGCTGCGGAGCGGGGTTATCGGGTCACCGTGTATGAGCGAAGTGCACGTGCATCAGGCGCGTCGATTCGCAATTTCGGAATGGTCTGGCCCATCGGACAGCCGCATGGTGAAAACTACGAAACCGCGATGCTCAGTCGAGCTCGCTGGATGCGGCTTTCAACGGAAGCAGGATTGTGGGTCCATCCCTGCGGCTCCATTCATCTGGCTCATCGCGCGGACGAGTGGGCCGTGCTGCAGGAGTTTCAGTCGAAGGCGGAAACCCTTGGCATCGCCTGCGAATTGCTGAAACCCGCACAAGTGCATCAGCGAACACCAGCTGCCAATCCAGACGGACTTCTGGGAGGACTCTTCAGTCCCACAGAATGCAGCGTCAATCCGCCTCAGGCGATTCGATCTATCCCGGCGTGGCTGACGGAAAAGTACGGCATCAAGTTTCGAATGGAGACTCATGTGTCATCCATCGAGCCTGCTGATGACCATGCGACTGACAGAAGTGTGCGAGTGACATCCAGTGTGGAAGACGTTTCGCAGTTCGAACGTGTGGTGGTCTGTTGCGGTGCTGAACTGCAGTCGCTGTTTCCACACGTTCTGGCAACATCGGGAATGAAACGCTGCAAGCTGCAAATGCTGAGTCTTCAGAGCCCCGGTTCAGACTGGACATTGGGAACTCATCTGGCCAGTGGCCTGACACTGCGTCATTATCGCATTTTCGAGATCTGTCCAAGTCTCGCCGTGCTGAAGAAGCGAGTGGCGGAAGAGACTCCGGAGTTGGACCGTTTCGGCATTCACGTAATGGCGTCTCAGAATAATCATGGCGAGATTATCCTGGGGGACTCCCATGAGTACGGAGCGGACATCGAACCATTCGACAAAACTTTGATTGACGAGTTGATGCTGCGAGAACTTCGCAAAGTCTTTCAATTCCCCAACTGGACGATTTCACAACACTGGCACGGGATGTATGCCAAACATCCGGCATTGCCAGTCTTCGAAGCCAACCCTGCCCCGGGAATTCACATCTGCACCGGCACAGGTGGAGCAGGCATGACCATGTCGTTTGGGTTCGCAGAACAGATGTGGAACCGCTGGACATAGTGTCTCCCTGTTTTCGTTTAACGGCGAGCTGCAGTCGACGACGAAATTCGTCAACTCCTCTTTCAGGTTGGCCA
Source organism: uncultured Planctomycetaceae bacterium (assembly GCA_903921605.1). The sequence continues at coordinate 13,033 of CAIXQV010001115.1, forward strand.
TCAAACAATCTTCCCTCATCATTTATCGAAATTCATTGGAGTTGGCACATCATGAGTACTCGTCCAATAAAAGCCGTCCTGCTGGACTGGGCTGGCACAACCGTTGACTATGGCAGTCGTGCTCCGACGCAGGTGTTTGTGGAGATCTTTCGCCGACGAGGCGTGGAGATCACCGTTGCGGAGGCGCGAGGT
>CAIXQV010001116.1 GCA_903921605.1 uncultured Planctomycetaceae bacterium
CGTCATGCTGACCAATGATAATGTGGCTTCCAACATTGAAGCCGTGCGTCATCTGCTGTCTCTTCGACCGACCGATTCGGTGCTGGGGGTACTGCCGTTCTTTCATTCGTTCGGTTACACCGTGTCCATGTGGCTGCCCCTGTGTACTGAACCGTCTGGCGTCTATCACTTCAATCCGCTGGATGCTTCAACGGTTGGTAAGCTGATCGAAAAACACAAGTCCACGATCCTGCTGGCCACGCCGACGTTCCTGCGGTCGTACATGAAGCGGTGCAGTGTCGAACAGATGAGTTCACTGAATATGGTCATCGTCGGTGCGGAGAAGATGCCGGATGAGCTGCGGGATTCCTTCCGCGAAAAGTACGGTTTTGAGCCCAGCGAAGGTTACGGTACGACTGAACTTTCTCCGATCGCAGCCGTGAACATCCCCGCGTCACGACTGGGATCGGAATGCTTTGGTCAGACTTCGACGAAGCATGGTACGGCTGGGCGAGTTATCCCCGGTTCCGTGGCTGCCGTGTTTGATCTGGAGACGAACGAACGTCTGGGGACCAATAAGGAAGGTATGCTGAAAATCAAGGGCCCGAACGTAATGCTCGGATATCTGAATCATCCGGAAAAAACCGCCGAGCTGATTCAGGACGGCTGGTACACGACGGGTGACCTGGGCATGATCGATGATGAAGGATTCATTCGAATTACCGGGCGTCAAAGCCGTTTTTCCAAGATCGGCGGCGAAATGGTGCCTCACATCCGGATCGAACAGGAGATCGCCCGAATCATTGACGACACGCCAGGAAATGAGACGCGAACCGGTCAGGCGCTGAACGGCCAAACGCCAAACGAAGACGCGTCCGGCGATGCGGAGATCATGTGTGCTGTGACCGCTGTGCCTGATTCGTCCAAAGGCGAACGACTGGTAGTGCTGCACAAGCCGATGCAGAAAAGTGCAAGAGAGATCATCGACCAACTGCAACTCGCCGGACTTCCGAACCTGTGGATCCCAGGCTCCAACTGTTTCCTCGAGGTCACTCAAATTCCGCTGCTCGGCACAGGCAAGCTGGACCTGCGCGCCATTAAGGAAACGGCGCTCAGTCTCTGCGAAGTGAAGTAGCTCAGCACGCGGTGGCGCAGAGTCAGAATGAAGTCCCGGGAAGAATTTGATTGTGCGGCGCGATTGTGTATGGTGTGGATGTGGGTGGACCACCGAGCAACGATGCTGCATCCGGTCACAACATTTCGCTATCGAACTTCTTGTCGGATACAATCGACCCGGTTCTCCCAGGCCAACAATGATGGCGACCACCAAATCTGACCGAACTGGTTTGACAATAATGTTGATTCGAATGCTCTTACTGCTGCTGTTGACTGTTTCTTCCTATTCAACGGTCACTCGGGCCGATGAATCGTGGCCAATGGCAGCCCGGGTTGAGCGGCAGCCGTTGCTGGCTCAACTGCAGCGACTCCGCGATACGCTGAATCATATTGGTATGCCATTGCCGAAAGAGACAGAGACGCAGTTAACGCAGCTCGTCGAGAATGCTGATGAGGACTCGCTGACAGCTCAAGTTCAGGAGTTGCTCGATCCACATTGTCTGGCGGCGGTATCGCTCAGAAAAGATGCAGCACCGGGGGTTGTTCGTCGCGAAGCAAAAGCCGAACTGATTGAACAGGGATGGCAGAGATATCTGATCAAAGTCATCAATGAGCCGGAAATTCGTGTTCGTCTTCGCATCGACAGTCCCAACGCAAAGCCGCTGCCGCACTCGCCTCAGGAAGACGTGGACTCGCGGTGGCTGGGCTTATCGATGTTCGACGGGCAGCCGATGACGCCGACGCTGACCGGCTTGCCTCTGGAGTATCGCATCGTCGAGGTTTACTCGCGCGAAGCCGGCGACCAGACGGCTCGCATTGAGTTTTCCGCTCCTCAGCCCGGCGGTGTTAGTGTCAGCCGATCCAGTTCGATTATCGCGGACTGGCGATTCGATCAGGATGCCGCAGGATGGGAAGCGATGAATCAGTCAACGCTGAAGGCTCATGAGGGTTCATTGCTGGTCGAAGGCACTGGTGAAGATCCGTTCTTCGGCACGAATCTGAAGAAGTCTGCGCAGCCCGGAAATCTGGTTCTGCGTTTTTGGGGGCGTGCGGAAGAGGCAGGTGTTGGGCAGATGTTCTGGTGGTCGGAAGAACGGCCGCAGCCCGGTCCCGGCCACGTGATTGCGTTCAATGTCGAACCCGGGCGCGAGATGCTGTATGAGATTCCATTCACCGACGACGGCCATGTGACCGGAGTCCGCATCGACCCCAACGGCAAGCCCTGCAACTGGCGAATTGACTGGATCGAACTGGCTTATGCGAATGGAGGCAGCGACTGGAGTGGTGAGTCATTTGCGTTCGCGACTCAGCCTTCGAAGGAAGTGACTTTTCGCGTGGTCGATGATGCTGATCGTCCCGCGATGGGCTGCTTTGAAATTACAGATGCTGCAGGCCGAGTGTATCCGCCGCAGACGAAGCGAC
>CAIXQV010001117.1 GCA_903921605.1 uncultured Planctomycetaceae bacterium
ACGTTGTTGATGTAAGCCTGATGATGCTTGGTGTGATGGATTTCCATCGTGCGAGCATCAAAGTGTGGTTCCAGCGCGTCGTACGCGTAGGGCAGTGCGGGCAATGTATACGGCATTTGAATTGTCCTTCATCCTGACAACACAGAAGTGTGAGCTGGCTGAACAGTCAGCATTCAGCAGGAAAAATCTTCCTTCTGGTTTCCCGCATTCTAGGCTTCGGAGTGCCGGGCTCAACTGACTCGCCCCCACAATTTCCCGTTCGCAGGGCTGGTTGAGGCCAAAGCAAGTCGCCGCTACACTTCATGGCCCGTGAATTTTTGCCCGTGAAAACATCTCCGAAGCCTTCCTCCGTATGCGTTACGAACACGTCTGCATCGAAGCCGTCGCGCATACGCTGCCTCCCTGTGTGATCTCCTCGGACGAGATCGAACAGCGATTAGCCCCCGTTTATCAGCGTCTTGGCCTGCCGCCGGGACGTCTGGAACTGATGACAGGGATCAAGGAAAGACGCTGGTTTGAACCCGGAACACTGCCCGGCACGATCAGCACTCAAACCGCTCGGGCCGTGCTGGAGAAATCCGGACTTGATCATCGATATGTCGGAGCCCTGATCCACGGTTCCGTTTGCCGTGACCAGATGGAACCTGCCACAGCCGCCGGAGTTCACGCGGGTGTCGGTCTGCCAGCTTCGTCACTGGTGATGGATGTCAGCAACGCCTGTCTGGGACTGCTGAACGGGATGCTGGTCATCGCCGACATGATTGAGCTGGGACGTATTCGAGCCGGGATTGTGGTCGGAACAGAAAGCGGGCGAGACCTGGTCGAAGGAACGATTGATAGTCTTTTGCACGATCCGGAGTTGACTCGTCAAAGCATCAAACCTGCTTTCGCGTCGCTGACAATCGGCTCCGGATCTGCCGCGATTCTATTATGTGATCGAAAGCTCAGTAAGACAGGCCGCCGACTTCTGGGCGGCGCATTTTTGTCTGACTCGTCCGCTCATAAGATGTGTGCTGGCGGCGTCGAAACAGGCCGACACGGAGATGGCCGGCCTCGCATGGAAACTGACTCTGAGGGCTTACTGCATGCAGGAGTTGCTCTGGCACAAAAAGCTTGGGAGCAGGCGAAGCAGACGCTGAGCTGGAAGAACGAAGACGTGGATCGCGTGTTCACTCATCAGGTTGGCCGTCAACATCGAACTCTGCTGATGGAGCGATTGAAGTTGAATCCGGCATTGGACTTTCCCACCGTGGAAGTTCTGGGCAATACGGGTGCCGCCGCGTTGCCGATGGCCATGTCGATGGGCCTTGAACAGGACCCTCCGAAACCCGGATCACAACTGGCCTTGCTGGGTATCGGCAGCGGCCTGAACTCCATCATGCTGGGCGTGAAGTGCTGAACGGACGGGACTCGCCCGTTCTTGAGCATGTTGCTCTTCCATAAACCGCAGAACTCGCTCAAATGCGGAGATGAATTACCTTTCGCACGGATATCGATTTCTCGACAACCCGCATAAGCTGGCGGGGACGGCGGTGCCGGATTGGTTGAGTGTTGTGGATCGCAAGGTGCGCATTCGTTCACATCGAGTCAACCAGCATATTGATCTTCTGGCCGGTGAAGAGCAATCTCTGGCGGAAGGAATGTTGCAGCACCTGCGAGATGATGACCTGTTTCACCGCTGTCCAACTTTTATGATGCTTGAGTCGGAACTGTCCGTGCGTTTTCGCCGACTGATGCCGGATCCTTATGATCATCGTCCGCCGTTTCTCGGGCATATCGTCGTGGAAATGTTGCTGGACTGGGTCATTGCGGAGCAGGTCCCGGAAGTGCTCTCAGACTACTATCAGGCCCTGGGAGAAGTGTCGCCGCAACAGATTGAGCAGTTGGTGAATCGTCTGGCCAGTCGTTCAACAGATCGCCTCGCAGAGTTTGTCTCGCATTTTCACTCGGCGAGAATTCTCTTTGACTATGCAGATGATCAGCGCCTGTTCACGCGATTGAATCAAGTGCTTCGCCGAGTCACCCTGGAACCGCTCGATGAGCGGGCGATGACAGTCTTTCGGGATGCTCGCCAATTGTTGTTGCTGCATGCGGCCGATCTGCTGACGGCCGTCGAAGATCCTGAATCGCCTGCTGTCTCCAGTTTGCGTGCTGCGGGTTAAGGATTGCGGTTGTAGTGCCGACTTCAGTCGATATTTTTGCTGGTGGTGAAAAGAGAATGCCGGCTGAAGCCAGCACTACATGTTGAATTGCGACCAAATCAACGGATGACCTGAGCACCTCGTTCCCACGCCGCCTTTCGCAGCATTCCAGATCCGCCTGTTCTGACGATTCGCTTGCGACTACACTCCGCTTTTGACTCAGGCGACACCCCATTGAAGTCGGTGAAGGATGCTGGCGGGTGGAACCGGATTTGGTGAGAACTGATGACTGTTTTGATTGTTGCCTCGGACGTGACCGATTGGCCGTTTGAGATTCCTGGTGTGGAAGTCGTCGATGCATGGACGTATCTGACGTCTCCTGAATTCGCCACGGGGGCTCGAAGTTCCCGAGTCGTCAATCTCTGTCGATCTTATCGCTATCAAAGCACAGGCTATTACGTTTCCCTGCTGGCGGAAGCGCGAGGCCACAAGCCGCTGCCTGGCGTAATTACTTTGCAGGATCTGAAGACGCGTGCGAGCGTCAAGGTTCTCTCGGATGAGCTGGATGAATTGATCCAACAGAACCTCCATCCGCTGCAGTCCAGCGAGTTTACTCTGAGCGTCTATTTCGGCCGTAACATGGCGCGCCGCTATGATCGGCTCGCGCTGCATCTGTTCAATCTGTTCGCGGCGCCGTTATTGCGATTTGAGTTTGCCAGGAATGAAGAAGGGCAATGGCAGATTCGCAAAGTTCAGACCGTCGCCTCGCACCAGCTTCCTGATAGTCATAAGCCATTCGTCGAAGAGTCTGCTCAGAGATATTTCTCTGGCCGAGCTTCGTCGCCGCGGTCTCGTAAGCGAACACGATTTGATCTTGCGATTTTGCATGATCCGGATGAGAAGCAGAACGCGCCTTCGAATGAACTGGCTCTGAAGCGATTTATCAAAGCGGCCAAAGAGCAGGACGTTTATGCAGAACTGATCACGAAAGATGACTACGGTCGTCTGCTGGAATTTGATGCATTGTTTATCCGCGAGACAACGTTCGTTAATCATCATACGTATCGGTTTGCTCGTCGAGCTGCCAAAGAAGGTATGGTGGTGATCGACGACCCCGTGTCGATTCTGCGATGCACCAACAAGGTGTATCTCGCGGAGATGCTGGCTCGACACAAGATTGAGATTCCTCGATCCATCGTTGTGCATCGTGATAATCTCCATCGCATTGTCGAAGAGCTGGGTTTTCCATGCGTTCTCAAAAAGCCCGACAGCGCGTTTTCACAGGGAGTTGTGAAGATCGCTTCCGAAGAAGATTTGAAAACTCGCTTTGCGGACTATTCGGGTGATTCTGAGTTGCTGATTGCACAGGAATTTCTGCCAACGACATTCGACTGGCGAATCGGGATTCTGGATCAGAAGCCTTTGTACGCGTGCCGCTATTTCATGGCACCGGGACACTGGCAAATTGTGAAGCAGGAAAGAGATGGCCGCGGACGATATGGTAAGACGGAAACTCTGCCGGTCGAACTGGCACCTCGAAAGGCTGTGAAGCTGGCTCTGAAAGCCGCCAATCTGATTGGCGACGGCCTGTACGGCGTCGACGTCAAAGAATCGAACGGCAACTTCTATATCATCGAAGTGAATGATAATCCGAACATTGATTCGGACAGCGAAGATGCGATTCTGAAAGAAGATCTGTATAACCGCATTATGGAAGTTTTCGTTCGCCGCATGGAGCAGAAAAGAGCACGACTGGACGACTGATCAGATGATGTGGATCGTCGGTCAGCACAAGAGGCCGAATCCTGATGAATCGAACTATTGCCGCCATCACTGCTTTATCCCTCGCGCCTTTTGCGGAACTGCCAGCGGCGGAACCAATGACCGAAATTCGTGTCGGGTTTATTGGGCTGGATTCGTCGCATTGCACGGCGTTCACCGAACTCCTGCATCGTGATGGAAACACCGGAGACCTCGCCGGTGTTCGAATTGTGGCAGCCTATCCGGGGGGTAGCGATGACTTTCCTCTGAGTCGCGATCGAGTTGCCGGATACACGCAGAAGATGTCGGAGATGGGAGTTGAAATTGTCGATTCGATCGACACTCTTTTGCCCAAAGTTGACGTCGTGATTCTTGGCAGTGTTGATGGTCGACAGCATCTGGCTCAGGTGGAACCCATCTTCAAGGCCGGCAAGCCTGTGTTCATCGACAAACCACTGGCTCATAATCTCAAAGATGCTCTGAAGATTCAGGCTTTGGGACGCCAATATAGTACGCCCTGGTTTACAGCGTCTGCTCTTCGATATCAGAAGGAACTGCAGTCAGTCCTGGCCAGTGAAGTGGCGGGGGAGATCGTCGGCTGCGACAGTTATGGGCAATCTCGTGCCGGCATCGGTCATGCGGATCTGGCGTGGTACGGAGTTCATGGTATCGAGACGCTCTACACCGTGATGGGCTCGGGCTGCGTTTCTGTGACGCGACTTCAAACCGACAAGAGCGAACAGGTCTCCGGGCTTTGGTCCAATGGTCGCATTGGGACGTATCGGGGCATCCGCGAACATACTCATAAGACCGGCTTCGGCGCGATGATCTTTGGCACAAAAACTCAGCAACATGTGCCGCTGCCGGCCGATTATGAAGGACTGGTGATCGAGATCGCTCGCTTTTTTAAGACGCGACAATCGCCCGTTTCGGAAGACGTCATGCTGGAGATTTTCGCGTTTATCGAAGCGGCCGATGAGAGCAAGCGGCAAAACGGAGTGCCCGTGACTCTGGCGAGCGTGATTGAGAAGGCTCGCAAAGAATCCGAATGAGAATTTCCGGTTCGGTCAGCATCGGTTGATGCGAGCGAGACGAGGAAGCGGGTAGACTTTCATCCTTGCGTGCCAAGAGAATCCCGCCGACGGAGCGACGGATGTACCGTACGCCCGTCGCTCCGTCGACGGGATTCTCTTGCCCTCCAGCATTCACCACATGTCTACTTTCTATCCACCATTTGTTGCGCCCTGAAACCATCATGCTCGAACTCCGAAATCCCCACAGTATTCTCGCCGCCCTGCAGGTTCGACCGAAAGCTGTGAAGCAGATTCATCTGCATTCGGACAATCCCGGTGAGGCCTGGGAACCGGTGATCGAGACGGCTCAGAAGCATCGCATCCCGGTGCGAGTCGGTGCGGTGGATCCTCGGACGGCCAAGTCTGGTCGCGATACTGAACGTGTCGGAGCTGGCTCAGCAACGGTCGAACCACCGTCTCCGCTGCCACTCGAGAAATTGTGGAATGTTGCGGAAGGCGAACGAGGATTGTGGTTGGCACTGGATCAGATTCAGGATCCTCAGAACCTTGGTGCGTTGTTTCGCCTTGCCGGATTCTTTGGGGTCAAAGGCATCGTGCTGACGAAGGATCGCAGTGCGTCCGTCAATGCGACGGTCTGTGACATTTCCGCTGGTGGTGCGGAACATGTTCCGTTTGCCGTGGTCGCCAATTTGGCTCAGGCCATGGAGAAAGCTCAGGAGAATCAGGTTTGGGTTCTGGGAACCTGCGAAAGAGCCGAATCATCAATCTACACCGTTCATCGAGATCGCAACTGGATGCTCGTACTGGGTAACGAAGGCACCGGACTTCGCCGACTCACACGAGATCGCTGCGACCAGCTTGTGTCGCTGCCACCTCAGGGGCCCGTGCCATCGCTCAACGTCGCCACTGCCGCCGCAGCATGCCTGGCCGTGATGAGTACGCCAAGATGATGTCACTACAAGGAGAAGGCAGAGCAGCACGGAAACGCATTCCCGAACAAGATTCTCCGGTAGGGCGAAAGTTTTGTTGAAACCGGATGGCTAAGGTTATGTCTCGCCGGGAAATCTCTAAACTGTTGAGGACCCACCGCAACAAAATCAAAGCATCGCCCCGCCGTCGTTTTCCGCTCTTCATCGAGGACTCACATGAATCCGCTCAGTCCGCTTCCTTTGCAGTATGAGTTCAGTCGTCACGCAACGCCTCGAGCAGAGATCGACTCCGGTGCTCGGCTCGTCATCGATTCAGAAGATGCGCTTTCGGGACAGTTGCGAAAGCCCGAAGATCGTCGTGATAAAAAAGCGATGCCATGGAGTAATCCGGTGAACGGACCGATCGTGGTTCGTGGCGCCAAACCGGGTGACGCTCTGGCGGTTCATATTGAGTCCATCGAACCGCTGATTGGGCAGTGCGCGACCTACACGGGTGCTCCCAGAATGCTGACCGAATGGCTCGGGCCGGACTGTCCGCCGGGAACTCGCATCTGTCCGATTCGCAACGGAGTTATTGAATGGAGTGACAAGGTTTCGATTCCGTACGCCCCAATGTTGGGTTGTCTGGGAACCGCACCGGACTGGGGCGTTCCTTCAACCGGCCCGGCCGGAAATCATGGCGGCAATCTGGACCTGCTCGAAGTCTGCCCCGGCAACACCGTGTATTTGCCGGTCTTTGTGCCCGGCGGTTATCTATATCTGGGTGATGTTCATGCTGCTCAGGGGCATGGAGAATTGTCCGCCACGGCTCTGGAAATGCCCGCGCGATCGACGATTCGAGTCGATCTTATTCCGGGCGCCAATCTGCCATCGCCGCGAATTGAATCGCCAACAGAGTTGATGGCCGTAGCTGTTGCGTTGCCGCTTGAACGAGCCATCGTGGAGAGTTATGCAAAGCTGATTTTGTGGCTCGAAGCGGACTATGGTTGGAACCGCTGGGAGTCGTATGACCTGTTGACACAGGTTGGGCAGATCTCAATCGGCTATTACACCACCGGAGCTGTCGCCGCAAAGGTTGCGAAGAAGTATGTTGCTCGGTAGTTGCTGAAGAAAAATCCCGTCGACGGAGCGACGGGTGTACCGTACGCCCGTC
>CAIXQV010001118.1 GCA_903921605.1 uncultured Planctomycetaceae bacterium
ATTGGAATTCACTCTCCGAAAGTAACCATCGAGTCCGGCGATGCAGAACAGGTCAAGACTCAGATCAAAGAATCGTTTCAGGTCTGTTTCCGCACGCTGCAACATGGACTCGAGGTACATCGTCAGTTCTTTAGCCACAATGCCCGCATGAGCAGGGCGGAGGTCTACTTCGGGAGCAAGGCAGTTGCGAGCCAATCTGATCAGAACGCCATCAGCTTCGCATTCCGAAAGTTTCTGATACGTTAAACTCAGATCACCCTGCGCCGCGCGGAAGCAGACATCAATCAAACTTCGACCGCAATGAGGTGGATGCCCCGTCAGGATTTCACACAGAATTCCTCCAAGTCCGAATACATCCGAACGAACATCGGTGCACTGACCGCGTGCCTGTTCGGGAGACATGTAGGCCGGTGTCCCCCAGATGGTTCCGGCATGAGCTTCCGCCTGAATCGTCTGAGAATCCAGTCGTTCGGTTGCGCTGAGGATCGTTGATGATGAATTGAGATCTCCAGTGATTGGAATGTCACAAAGCTCTGTTGAGGCCCGGGCAAGTCCCCAGTCCATGAGATGAACCTCACCGAATTCACCAACCATAATATTGGACGGTTTGATGTCGAGATGAATGACTCCTCGCGAGTGGGTGTAGGAAAGAGTCTGGCAGACCTGTTCGAAGACTTTTAGCAAACGTGGAAGATCATCCTGTGTCGATCTGCGCTCTGCCAGCAACTCGGAAAGAGTCCGTCCCTGAACCAGTTTCATGGCGAAGTACGGGCGTTGATCCCACGATAATCCGCTTTCATAAATTGGTATGATGCCGGGATGCTGCAGTCGACCGGTGATACGTGCTTCGTACGTAAATTGTTGATGAAGGTGAAGTTTGCCTTTATGGACCTTTCGCAGCAGCTTAACAGCAACGCGACGATCAAGTTCCAGGTCAAGTGCTTTGAGAATGATTCCCATACCGCCTCGAGAGATCTCAGACTCAAGCCGGAATTTTCCCAGTTGCCGATTTGTCAGTTCAGACGAGTGTTCCTGATCCATGGCAGGACTTGCCGGGTTGATGGGAGCTGTCTTCTCAAGGCTCGCGGCTTCAAGTTGCGCCAGCAACTCCTCGGGAATATCAAACGGAAGTTCCTCGCCTTGTTCTTTGGATTCTTCCGATAGAAGAAAATGCTTTGCTGTTTTCCGAGGGCCATCGCTGTTGTGCGAGCAGTCCGGCGTGTCCGTTGCACGCGGCGATGCTGAGAGATTATCTCTTCTCATTTCAGCCCGCCTTCGCTGAACTGCAGCGACGTTGCGAGGTGTCGGAAACAACCATTCACAGCGGACTGTCGCACACGGCTTGCTGATAGCCTGTCTCTTCGCTGTCCGCAGCAGGAGTACACCAGCAGTTGGACCGGAATTCAAGTCGCAGTCCACGAATCAGGACGATTTTGCCTGAGGCATCAAAGCACTTTACGAATGCCGAACAGGCATCGATCTGCTTCATGCCGCAGTCAAAACTCAAACTCGGAGTCTCAAACAGATATGCGGCAGTTATTCGTATTCGTTGAAGACGAACGGCAGATTCATTTTCTGCAGAGGGCATTGAATGAAGAAAACTATTCCTGGTTCAACAAATCAGCAGCCAGTTCGAGATGCTGTTCGATCTCTTCATGCGGTCTTCTGCGTTGAGAAGGTGGAAGTAGAGGAGTGTACTTGTCGAGGAAGCCTTCGACAGCGTCTCCAGGCATCGGCTTCGAATAAAGATAGCCCTGGGCGTGCGTCGATCCCATTTCGAATAGCAGTCTTTGCTGTTCCGGAGTTTCAACACCTTCGGCAACAACATCAAGATTCAGGCTCTGCGCCAGCGCAATGATGGTGCGGACGATTTCTCGTGTTTCGGTACAGGTGTGCATGTTGCGTACGAACGACTTGTCAATTTTCAGCAGGTCCAACGGCAGTCGATGCAGGTAAGCGAGTGACGAGTAACCCGTTCCGAAGTCATCGATTCCGATGCGAATCCCGGCGTCGCGAAGTTCACTGATGATCTGTTGGACGAGGTCCGGATTTTGCATCAGAGTACTCTCGGTCACTTCGATCTTCAGCATTTTGGGATCAATTCCCGCCCTTGCAACGGTCATCAGCAAATCGTTTCGGAACAGTGGCTGCCCGAATTCTCCCGATGAGCAGTTGACGGTAACGCTGACAACATCATCCTCCGCACGGTTGCGATTCCATTCCTGAACCTGATCGCAAGCCAGTTCGAGAACAATGCGTCCGAGGCGACCGATGAGACCAAGCGATTCAATGACGGGCACGAAGACATCTGGTCCGACTCGTTCGCCGCGCGGATGTTTCCATCGACACAGGGCCTCGAATCCTTCAACTCTGCCAGTCGCCAGTCGAACGATTGGCTGGTACTCAAGGTAGAACTGATGACTCTTGATAGCCTGACGCAGATCACATTCAAGTGCCAGCCTGGCAGAAGCAACTGTTTGCATCTCCGGATCAAAAATGCGATAGCCACCTCGGCCGCCAGTCTTGGCGTAGTACATAGCCGTGTCCGCTTCGCGGATTGCATCGGCAGCTGATTTGCCATCACCACCACCAAAAGCAATACCGATGCTGACCCCGACGGCGACTTCATGAACACCGACCGCGAAGGGCTCAGAGAGAGCTGCGATGAGGCGTTCTGCGACTATTTCTGCGTCAATGTGGTTTTGCAGACAATGCAGCAGGACCGTGAATTCGTCTCCACCGTGTCGTGCGACGGACCATTTCGTGCGATTTCTGGCCACTACATCCGTCTGACGCAAACAGCTTTCCAGTTTCTTGGCAACACTGCATAGCAGCAGGTCGCCAGCATCATGGCCCAGACTGTCGTTGACCAGTTTGAAGTTGTCGAGGTCCAGAAACAAAATGGCAGAGAAGCCGAAGGTTGCCTGATCAAGATGCAGGACTCGATTCAATTGCTCTTCAAACAGCAGACGGTTCGGCAAGCCGGTCAGAACATCTCGAACTTTCCCCTCGGTAACGTCGGCGAGGGAACCAGCGAGACGTCGAGGTATACCGTTTGCGTCGGACTGAACAACTCCGCTGCACAGCATCCAGCGGAAAGTGCCGTCGCGATGACGCATCCGAATTTCTGTCTCGAAGCGACCATGCTCCAGTGAACTGCGGCTTCCGAGCAATTCGGTGAACTGTTCGCGATCTTCGACATGGATGCGTTCGAACCAGGAGTCTACCGAAGAATCCAGTTCGTTGTCGCTGTAGCCCAGCATTTCTTTCCAGCGTGCCGAAAGAAAGATCTGTCGTTGAGCAACATCCCAGTCCCAGAGTCCTATCCGGGAACCTTGTGCCGCGAGCG
>CAIXQV010001119.1 GCA_903921605.1 uncultured Planctomycetaceae bacterium
ACAATCGGGGTTCGACGCAATCGAACAATGCAGACTATCCGGCATACGACATCACTTGGAAAGATGCGGTGAGTTTTTGTCAGAAGTTGTCGGAACTTCCAGAGGAGAAAATATCCGGGCGAGTCTATCGGCTACCTACAGAGGCTGAGTGGGAATACTTTTGCCGTGCAGGCACGAGCACTCGATATGCGACCGGCGACTCCGATTCGTCGCTGGCACCGTTCGCTTGGTATTGTGAACGCACCTTAAAGGCGGTAGGTCAAAAACGGGCGAACCCCTTCGGACTCTACGATGTCCACGGAAATCTTTGGGAATGGTGTCACGACTGGAGAGCCGCCTACCCCAGTTCACCTCTATCAGACCCGCAAGGACCGTTGACTGGGTCTGAACGTGTTTATCGCGGAGGTAGTTTCAATGCAATCGAGGCCCAGCAGGAACAACTGAATGGTTGGTTTCGAACGGCATACCGAGGCAGTGATGCTGAATCCAAATCCTCCCCATGGATTGGCTTCCGCATCGTTTGTGACATCCCAGGAGTTAACGCAGCTGTTTCTCAGGTTGGTAAGGCGCTCCCAGCATCGCTCTCGGATGGCCTCGTCGCGTATTACCCATTCAATGGCGATTCAAAAGATGAGAGTGGGAATGGGAATGACTGTGAACAGAAAGCGACGGCGATGACGCTCGATCGATTCGGTTCGGACAAGTCCGCAATGCAAATCTCGCCTGACAGCTACATCTTCAATAACGACCTTTCCTTTCAAATTGACGACGATAAGAACTTTTCATTTGGGCTATGGGTGAATGTTCAGACGCTGCTCCCCGGACAGAACTATTTCCTGCAACTGAGCGATTCTGGATTTACGAAAGACAGCAATGTTTCAAAGACTTCTCTTCGAACCGCTCTCTTGCTCGATGCTGATCAGGCGAATAGCGTTGCGATTGACGTCGGTGGTCGCGGAGATGACAAGCTGATCGCAAAGAGGACGCCAACAGTAGACCGCTGGCAACACATTTTCGCAGTATTTGATCAACGGGTGGCCACGGTTTATGTGGACGGACTGCCGTGTGGCTCCTGCCCGCTCACAACAACCGCAGAACAGACAAAGCCAACGAAGATCATCATTGGACACTGGCATCACAAGAGTGATTTCGTCGCTGATGATGTACGAATTTATGACCGAGCACTGTCAGCGGCTGAAGTGAGGGCCCTATACGACTACGAATCGACGCCGCCGGTTAAGACAGCGAAGGCTCCACCGCCTTCCATTGCCCCCTTCGACACCACACAAGCCAAGCTACATCAGAAAGCATGGGCTGATTATCTTGGTGTACCGGTTGAGACTACAAATTCCATCGGCATGAAGCTCGTGGTGATTCCTCCGGGTGATTTTATGATGGGAAGTCCAGAGTCTGAAGCTGGCAGAGAGCCGCCCGCGACCCTCGATGAAGCACAACGCCGCGTGACCATCGCAGCCGCGTTTTCGCTGGGCGTCCACGAGGTAACGCAGTCTCAGTACGAGTCGGTGATGGGTAGTAACTCGAGTTCTTACAAGGGCGAGAATAACCCTGTCGAGAGTGTCAGCTGGGACGACGCCGTAGCGTTTTGCTTGAAGCTGTCAGCTTTACCGGCCGAGCGAGCGGCAGGTCGCGAGTATCGTTTACCGCTGGAGGCGGAATGGGAATATGCATGCCGCGCTGGGACTACAACGGCGTACAGTTTTGGTGATGACGCGAAGAACTTGGGTGAATACGCATGGTTTAAAGATAACAGCAGCGGTCGCACAAAGCACGGTGTCGTAGGCACGAAGAAGGCTAATGCGTGGGGGCTTTACGACATTCACGGGAATGTGTGGGAGTGGTGTTCAGATCTTGCAGAAGGGTCGACCCGCGTGCATCGTGGCGGCGGTTGGAGCGGTGTCTCGACGGACTGCCGGTCGGCCTTCAGACGCACAGACGGCGTGGTGGGCAATATCATCCTCGGCTTTCGCGTCGTTTGTGAAATTCCGCCGAAAGTGATCGCAACTTCGCAAGCCTCAACAACTCAACCTCGGATAGAAACGGTCCGCATTGACTTCGATCTGCGTTCCGATTTTGGAAATCAAGCGAAGCGATCAAATGCAAAAATCTATACTCAACAGAACGGAAAATTCATGTTCTGGGGCCCTGAGCGGATCGGAGAACCTGCCGAGATAGAATACGTGATCCCGCTGAATGGCCGCCTCGACGGCGTGGAATCACAAGCTTTAGGGATCGTCGCATATAACGAACATAACATGATGAAAGACAAGCAAGCTCAGGCTGAACTGCATGTCTCAGCCGATGGAACAAACTGGCACACCATCATTTCCAGTAAGCCCGGATTACCTTATGAAGACAGCGGCTTGTCCGCATTTGATGCGATCAAAGGAGCGCAATCCCTTCATCTTCGTGCCACATTATTCACGAGCAAGTCTCCTGAGTTGGCTAACTTCCTCTACAGCCAGCCATCGGCAGGCTCCTGCTACTTAAGTCTGAAGATCGCACGAGATGTACCAGTGGGATTGGCCGATCCTGAAACGACGCCAGAGTCGACA
>CAIXQV010001120.1 GCA_903921605.1 uncultured Planctomycetaceae bacterium
CTGCATCGGTCTCCTGAGCCGACGACACAGCGCCTTCCAGAAAACAGAGCCCGACAAGACAAATGACGACCAGCAACAAATTCTTCATGGACCAGAGCTCGACCAAAGGAAAAGAGGAAGCAAAAAGGCAGACATCACCCCGGATCAATGGTTTGAAGCCATACTTCTTGATCGGACAAGGGCATTGTGCGATAGTGATCGCCCCCAGAATACTGACTTCCCGCCTCAGAAACCACGCCCGCCTGATCCCGGAAAGATTTTCATGCTCACCATGCGGAATCGTCCGACGTCCCTTTGCGACAGACTTCCGCGCCGAGACGCCATGCAAATTGGCGGATTGTCAGCGATCGGATTGTCTCTGCCACAACTTCTGCAACGCCGTGTGCAGGCAAAACCGATCGAAGAGGCCTCCCCGGGCTTCGGTCGAGCAAAGTCTGTCATCATGCTCTGGCTGCTCGGTGGACCGCCTCAACACGAAACATGGGACCCCAAACCCAACGCACCCAAAGAGGTCCGCGGAGAATACAGCCCCATCAGTTCTGTCGTGCCTGGAATCCAAGTCGGCGAACTCATGCCGCGAACAGCCATGCACACAGACAAGATGGCCGTCCTTCGCGCGGTCGTGACCAAGGATCAGGCCCATTCCTCCAGCGGCTATCAGATGCTGACGGGCGTTCCTCATGCACCGCTGAGTCAGGAAAACGTTACCTCCAAAGCTCCAAACCTGTCGCCATCTCACGCCGCGATCATGCGTGCTCTGCAACCGGATCGAGATGGTACACCCTCCGCAATTGCTTTGCCGTACCATATTGCGAATGACGGGGAGATACTCTGGCCTGGGCAGACCGCGGGCATCCTCGGCCGCAAATACGATCCATGGTTGCTCAAGTGCGATCCTTCACAACCCAATTTTCGTATCCCCGATCTCGCCTTTCCTGACGACGTTTCCACAGCTCGATTCACATCCCGCCGCGCATTGCTTTCGCAACTGGATCCGGTGCGAGAAACAATTGAACGTGTCAGCGCGTCGGGACGATTCAGTCAGCAGACCGAACAAGCGTTCAACCTTTTGACCGGAGGCACGGCTCGTCGCGCATTCGAGATCAATGAAGAATCCGCAGAGACCCGTGATCGCTACGGACGAAATCGATTTGGTCAGTCTGTATTACTAGCCCGACGACTTGTAGAAGCGGGTGTCTCTTTGGTGCAGGTGAATTGGACGCGAGTCGAAGAGGTCAAGGGCAATGGTTCGTGGGATACTCACAGCAACCATTTTGCAGATCTTCGCAATCATCTGATGCCAAGAATGGATATGGCCTGCTCGGCATTGCTGCAGGATCTGGACGAGCGTGGACTATTGGACGAAACGCTGGTTGTGTGGCTCGGCGAATTTGGCCATACACCAAGAATCAATGGCAATGCCGGCCGTGATCACTGGGGCAACTGTTTTTCCATCGCGCTGGGCGGAGCTGGCATCAAGGGCGGTACCGTCCACGGCGAGTCCGATGCTCATGCTGCATTTCCGGTCTCAGGCATCGTTTCTCCGGCAGATATTACCGCGACAATTTTTCACTGCCTTGGTTACTCCCCGGAAACAATGCTGTACGATCAGACAGATCGCCCATTCCCGCTGAGCCATGGTCACGTCATCCGGGAAATTGTGGGCTGAATGTGTGGCTGCCGCTTAACACCGGCAGCGCAGGAAAACGCCTTAAGGCTAATCGATAGTTTTTGCTTTGATCGTTTAACGACAAGCCGCAGGCGACTGCGACTACTATTTCCCGCCTAACAATAACTTCATGGCTGCGATGCCAACTTCGTCTGCCGACAAGCTCCTGTGCAAGCATCAGCCAAACATCGAATCTTGAACACGAATTTTCTTCATCGGCCTCTTTCTCGAACAAATCCGCACGTCTTACCCAATCGGAATTTTTGGTGAAGGCATCCCAACACTGCACCCGATAAGGTTTCTGGAACGGAGGAGGAACGGACCTGATAAGTCGAAATGCGGCCAAAATGCTCTTGCAGCATCAAACCATGTCTCGAGTTGCAGGTTCAACTAAGAGGTGCGTGAAGGTTAAGGATTCACGAATGCGTCCCAGATTACGGCTGTTTGTCGGTGCTGATGAACCAGAGACACTGACGTTTCCAGAGCCTGAAGTGTCGATCAAACTCGGTGAACTCACCAGAATCCTGGCTGATGCCATGATCTGGGATCGAACCTGGGTTTCTGACTTCGCGGATGATGATGTTCGCATCTCAGCCGACTTGTACGAAGTCCTGACGACCTATGCTCAGATGCGTCCCAGTGCCTGAGTTCAATGGCTCTGAATAATGCAATAAAATCACGACGGTCATTTTTGACCGTCGTTTTTTGTTTTCATGCCATGAAAAGCGGGCCGCTTCAGACCACAGAGCGCACGATGACGGGACGTTAGCCATGTCGCTGCGAGAACATGCGGAAACTATCTGGCGTGCCGGAGTCGCTGCAGTCGACTCATCGGCCACCGTGCGTCGTCACATCTCCTGCGATGGAACAACGCTTTGCATCGCCAATGTTGAACTGGCTCTCAGCAAAATTGGTCACATCGAAATCATCGGCGCAGGCAAAGCTGGCGCAGGAATGGCGGCTGGGGCGGAGTCGGCCCTTTTGGAATATCTACCAGCCTCGCAAATCAGTGGCTGGGTCAACGTACCAGCCGACTGCGTACGACCGCTGCAGCGAATTCATCTGCACGCCGCACGTCCAGCCGGAATCAATGAGCCCACCAGTGAAGGTGTGAACGGAACGAATGAAATCCTTCGACGCATCAGCAACCTGCAGAAGAATGATGTGTGCCTCGTGTTGTTGTCTGGTGGCGCGAGTGCCCTGCTCTGCAGTCCCGTGCCCCAGATTTCTTTGGCCGACAAATTGGCGGTGACTC
>CAIXQV010001121.1 GCA_903921605.1 uncultured Planctomycetaceae bacterium
ACGTTCCGAATACGATTTCATCCAGAGTTTTCTCCCGGATCGCATCCGGAGCAAACGCATCCGTGAGCGATTCTTTGAGTCTTCCCTCATCCACCAGGATTGTACCGTGCCCCTTGAGAGCGACGGTCACGGGAGACAGTTTGGGCCATTGTTCCCCGTCCGGTCCGGCATTGTTGTCAAAGTAGGACTGGTGCGCGTCCTCCATTGCCAGCATGATGGGGTGCCACTCTTCGACCTCGAGCTTCGCGGCCAGCACGGGCTGAACCATGGCGGTGACCAATTTTTGCAGGGCGGCGAAATCCTGCACTACGATGGTGTCAGAAGTGGCAGTGGTCATGGCGTCGGGCTTTCATCTGTGGTGAAGACGATGTCGAGTGCGGCCACGTATTTCTGCTGGCGGTACCATGCGGTGGCTTCGACAACGCTGCGGGGCTGTACGATTCCATAGTGCAGGCAGCTATTCGGATCCGACACGAAGTTGCCCACGAAACGCTGTTTGTTGAGCGCCCGAAAGACTTTCTGGTGATGGGCCTTGTAGGCCCACATATTTGCTTGCTGTTCAACGACGAGTCTGTCTGCCGCCAGCACAGCTGTCACGGTGTGAACCCTTCTGGCGAGTGTTCCAAAACTTTCGTTGGGGCGATTCTGAGGGGTGGCGGAGCTGCAAACTGTCCAGAATGGGTATCCCGGAGTTCCATGGGCCAAATCTCCGACACCTGGGTCGTAATCCGGCAGCATCTGAAGCACAACGCAGGAGATCAGGCTGCCCCGTTGTGCCCAGATGGCAGCAGCGGTCAACCGCATTAGTTCCTCTTCGATACTATCCGACATGACCACCTCAGAATTGACGTTTTTGATTCAGCGAATTGTTTCTCATGTGCTCCGCTGGCATCCACCACGTGAGGTCGGATGATCTCAAAATCACGGACTGGACCATCCAGATTGTGCCATCTTCCTCACGAATGCGGTGTCCTGATTCGGGGACGATGTGATCGGGGATATTGGCTGTCGAGCATTTCCACGTCAGCTGCAGGTTGTGAGTCTGAGTTCCTCCTGTGGCGTCGGAACGAGCCGTTCCGTCTGTCCATGCGTCTTCAATACTGCAGAGCACCTCGCCAGCCCTGTCCAGGAGTTCGACCTTCTGTCGATTCCGTTTTATCAGGTGCGGCTGCCTGAACTGCCCGAATCGAATTCCGGGATGGACCATCAGCGAGCCCTCCAGTTGGCGAGAATGGCGGTTGGACTCAGGAGATGTTCTCTTCGCTCATCCCCCGACATTCTGGTGACTGAACTGCCTTCATGGGACTCAGACTGCCGATCCTTGCCGCCCCCTGTCAGTTCGACCAGGTCTCCCATCAAGCTGAGAGTTGCAAGAAGAATATCGCCGGGGCACTCGGGAGCGCCGGCCCAATACCTGATGCGGTATGGCCTTGCAGTCGATCGTCCGGTGAGTCCGATTCTTCCCCGGTGAACCTCCATCGGGATATACCACGAGCCAACCGACACGAGTCGTCCGGCGAGGGCGGGTTCCTGGTCGAATTGTGTGTACCACTCGTCGGCATCCAGAGGGACGAAGTTGTCCCCATCCCAATAAGCGATCTCGGTAACGCTTTGCCACGGCAGAGCCCGTTGTGGAACCCATAGATCCCTGATCGTGGTCGGCCGGCACTCGATCGTATGTTGAGGATGAATCACGGCCGAGGCGGTGACTCCAGCCAGGTTCCATGCGTCACGAGAGCCGCCAGAAACGGGACTGGTCATGGTGAATGCCAGCGTATCGCCATCGACGCGTGTGACGACATACTGGCCGTCCAAACTGGTTGTTGTCGTCGAGGCGACGACCTTGATGCTTGTTCCGTTGACGATGCCATGCTGGAGACAACGACAGGTCACTGTGGTTCCATTTGCGGCCACGTTGAAGTTGTCAGCAGCCCAGTGAATCCACCGGTTTGTCTGTTGTCTGACACGAGCGCAGGTGCTTTTCAGGTTCCGAGCGATCAAGGCATCGTAATCTCTGTTTTCAGCCTTGATGCCCAACTCATCTTTGACAGTCTGAATGGTGGTCAGCATAGTGGTTGGCTCAACTGAAAAACGCCTTTCGGACTGACTGAGTCGGCACGAAAGGCGTCAGGAGAAACAGGGAGACTCGGCCCGAATCAGCCAGC
>CAIXQV010001122.1 GCA_903921605.1 uncultured Planctomycetaceae bacterium
CTTCCAGAAACGGATTGAGATGACACTCTTCGGTCAGCATCGACTTACTTTTGACCAGTCGCTTAACGCTGTGGCGCCGCAGAATACTGAGCACGATTTCGTTATGTTCATGTGCATCCGCGGCCCAGTGCACCACGATCCCATTCTTCGTCGCATTGGCTTCGAACTGTTCCAGATACTCGGCCATACGCGACTGGGTATGACGTTTGATGTTGGAGGCTGTTTCACGAAGCAGTTCCCATTCAGGAACGCTGGACGCCATGCGGTCGCGTTTCTCACGCACAAACCACAGCGCCTTATCGTGCCACTGCGCACGTTCGCGGTTGTCGACAAATGCCTGAGCTAAAGCGGGATGTGCCATGGTGGTTGTTCAGGAACGGTGAGTAATAAGATCGTGACAGGATGCAGCATCCCGTCGACGGAGCGACGGGCATACGGTACACCCGTCGCTCCGCCGAAGGGAATTCATTTCTTCAGGTCGCAACTTTTGTAACGCCAATCGCCTCCGCCATGATCTCGGCAAAGTGCATGACTCGCATTGGGATCTTACGCCGGCGAATAATGCCTTCCAGGTGCATCAGGCAGGACATGTCGCCCGCCGTCAGAACTTCCGTCCCGGAACTGACATGATCGTTTACGCGATCGTCGCCCATCATGCACGAGATCGCTTCTTCGGCGACAGCAAATGTTCCACCGAAGCCGCAGCATTCGTCACGACGAGACAACTTCGAGAACCGAATCCCCTCAAGCCCCGTCAGCAGCGATTCCATCATACTGTCGCGAGGCTTCATGACTTCAGAAGACGGCCCCAGCCGAAGCTCACGCAGTCCATGGCAACTTTGATGCAGCCCAACCTGATGAGGAAAACGGCCGGGAACATTGGAAACCTTCAGCACGGTCGTCAGAAACTCACTTAGCTCCAGAGTTCTGCGGCGTACCGTGGCTGAACGTTCGTCGTGATGATCACACAGGTGATCGTAATGATTGCGAACCATGGAAACGCAACTGCCGGACGGTGCGACAACGTATTCGTAACCATCAAACGTGTTGACGAATTTTTCGGCCAACGGGCGTGCTTCATCCATACAACCGCTGTTCGCCATCGGCTGCCCGCAACACGTCTGCGCGTCGGGGAACTCCACCTGGACGCCGAAATGCTCCAGCACCGCCACCGTTGCCATCCCAACATTAGGATAGAACTGGTCGATGTAACACGGGATGAACAACGCGACTTTCATTCGATGTGCTCGGAAGCCATGGCAGGCTAAGCCCGTCGGCGGAGCGACGGGAAACCGTACACCCGTCGCTCCGCCGACGGGCTTAAATCTTCAGACCGACATCCGCCACTTAAGCCAGATAAACGCCATTCGCCGCCGCAACACCGGCACCCGGAGACGGCTTCACACCTTGCTTATTCAGACACTGTTCCAACGCCGCGAGGAAGACCAAAACATTCGACTTCTTCGCCGCTTCACCCATCAAACCGATACGCCAGGTTTTGCCCTTCATCGGACCGAGCCCGCCGCCAATTTCGATGCCAAATTCATTCAGCAACTGCCCTCGCACCGCAACATCATCAACGCCGTCTGGAATCAGCACGGAGTTCAGCATCGGCAGAGACACGTCGGCCGCTACGGAATACTGAATTCCCATCGCATTCAGGCCAGCCTTCAACGCCAAGTGATGCAAATGATGACGGGCGTAACGAGCTTCCAAGCCCTCCGCCAGAACCAAACGCAAGGCCTGATGCAATGCGTAATTCATGTTGATTGGAGCGGTATGATGATACGCTCGGTTATTACCCCAGTAATTTCTCAGCAGACCAATGTCCAGGTACCAACTGGACACCTTCTTCTTGCGATTGTCCATCGCCTCAAGAGCCTTTGGCCCGAACGTCACCGGTGACAATCCCGGAGGACACCCGAGACACTTTTGTGAACCACTATAGGCCGCATCGATCTTCAGACGATCAATCTCGACCGGAATTCCCGCCAACGAAGTCACACAATCGACCAGCAGCAGTGCGCCGGCGTCATGAACGATTTTGGCGATCTCCTCCAGAGGCTGCTTGGCTCCGGTGCTGGTTTCCGCATGAACGATTCCAACAACTTTGGGCTGCGACTTTTTGATCGCGGCGGCGAATTCTTCCGGAGAAAAGACTTCTCCGAAAGGCCGCTCGATCTTCGTTACTTCCGCACCCACGCGTTCCGCGACTTCCGCCATCCGACCGCCAAATACGCCGTTCACACCAACAACCATTCGGTCGCCGGGTTCGATCAGATTCACGACACAGGTTTCCATCCCGGCACTGCCTGTGCCGCTGATCGCCATGGTCATGTGATTGGTCGTCTGGAACACCTCCCGCAGCATGGACTGCACTTCGTCCATAATCTTCAGGAAATACGGATCAAGATGTCCCACGGTTGGCGCGGCCATCGCAGCCAGAACGCTCGGATGAATATCGCTGGGGCCGGGCCCCATGAGAACTCGCTGAGGTGGACAGATTTGTGGGAAAGTCATCGAGAAAACTCGGTCAGGAGGTGTGGACGTTTCGAAATAGGGATCTCTGGGTCAGAAACCGAGGATAACATGCTGCCGGCCATCAACAAGCGATTCCCGAAACGTTGTCAGGAATTCGCCCGGCTCAGAAATCGTAGTTTTCCCCATCAGTAATAAGCATTCTGACCGAACCACGCAGGTCGACCAGAAAGCAACGCACGTTCAGATCCCAAAGCTCCGGCTTTCCGCCCTGAGCTTTGCGAAGTTCGCAGTGTTCGATAATCTCGTCGCGAAGCATTCCGGCATATTTCCGATGAGCTTCCTCCTCGGCGTTCTGCCCTTCCTGCGTATCCGAAAACTCAAACTGCGGTCCCAGAAAATGCGCATAAGCCCCGCAATTTCGGTGTTCCATGATGTAAACATCATGAATATTGTGAAGCTGCACCGCGATATCCAGATGCTGAAAAAACACCTCTCTCCACGCGACATGAGTCGGCTGCATGACCCCCAGGGCGGCTCCCGCAAAAACGAGCTGGTCGTAGCGATTGATAAGATTATCGCCTTCCATAAACTGGCCAAGGTCATCAATCAACCGCAAGTCCATGCAGCTCAGCATCAGCACGTTTTTTCGAGGAGCTGGATAGGGGCGACGTTCCGGACCTCGACGATGAATTTCCATGTTCAGCTTTCTGCGGGATAACTTCGTGCAAATGTGATACTCTTCCCAATAACACGGGCACAATCCTGTCTATTGAAGGGAAGTTTGTGCGGAGTATCGGTCAATCACTATACCAATTACGAACTTCCTGCAGGAGAATTTTGATATGGTCTGCGATCACCTGAAAGAACTATTTGAGCTATGTGAAACTCATCAGCTCAAAATTGGCGGACCCGATCTGATCCGCATCGTCTGCAAACAGTGCGACAAACATGAAGTCTGCCCTTCGATGCTGATGGACGAGTATGACGCCCGGTACGAAGATGAGTCGGGCTTACCGAAAAACGTGCAATTGACCATCCCGCCTGCTCGTTCAAACAGCCAATCTCAGGACAAGGCATGACGGAACCACTGCATTTTATGATGGGCCAGTTCAAGGCTCCGATTCCTCAGGATCGTTTTTATTCGCCGCGGCATTTGTGGCTGAAGGAAATCACGCCCGGACGTTTTCACGTCGGCTTCACGGCTTATTCGCTTCGGCTGCTCCAGGATATTTATTTCCTTGAATGGTCAATAGACCCTGAAACAATCGTTCGCGACAAACAGGAGATCGGAGAAATCGAGAGCGCCAAGGCGGTCTCGTCGATGTTTCCTCCTTTCGCCGGTAAAGTCGTGGCCTTTAATCCGCGGCTTTTGAGCGATCCTTCCGGGATAAACGCAGATAACTACGGAAACGGATGGCTGTATGAGTTCGAAACGAACCAGACTCCGCTTTCTGCGGCCGGGTACATTGAGTTTTTGAATTCCGCCTGGGATGATGCGCAGAAGACCATCAAAGGGCAGGTTAACGAATCGTAGTGCTGGGTTTTGTCGTAGTGCAGGGATCTCATGGCAGGCAGTAAAGTCACCGTCGTTATCAGCCAGGCTCAGGGACGCAATCCGATCAAGCGTCAACTTGAAGAGGATATCGCGACCGCTCTCATCGCAGAACCTGGTATTGATGTTTCGCTGGTTCCTCATCTCTATGACATGTCGCAGGATCACTCCGGCATGCTGTTTCTGCGTTCCGTTCCAGGCAACGTGGTGGTTCTTGGCTGGCTGTATGAACGAGCGATCCGGTGGACTTTGGATCGAGCAAACATTCGCGGCAAGGACGGAATGACTTTGCTGAAGTCGGCGGATGAAGAATCAGACGAGGAAGAAGAAGAGGATACTCGCCAGTACAACGGCATCGGCAGTGTCAACGTGCCCAATCGCCGCGTCTACTGCATTGATTTGCGAGCCTCCGTGAGTGCTGACGCCTTTGTCCGCGAGATTCGTCGCATCTCCGAAGAGAACTCAGTGCAGACCGTCGATCTCATGAGCTGGATTGGCGGGTCTCCTCAACCGGAACAGCTTCAACGTTACCTGCAGCCCGAGCGTCTTTTGGAAGCACGCCGCGCGTTTGATAGTGGCTCAGCGACACACGTTGATAAGGCGACTCTGCCGGAAGACACAGGCCGCCGCTGGTATCCGGTGATTGATTATAGTCGCTGCACAAATTGCATGGAGTGTATCGACTTCTGCCTGTTCGGCGTTTACGGCGTCGACGCTCTCGATCGCATTCTGGTTGAACAACAGGACAACTGCAAAAAAGGTTGTCCGGCGTGTAGTCGAGTTTGCCCGGAAAATGCCATCATCTTTCCACAGCACAAACAACCGGCGATTGCGGGTGCGGAAGGTGAAGTCAGTGGCCTCAAAATTGACCTGACAAAACTGTTCGGTGGCGACAGCGGCGAATCGGCCGTTGAAATGGCCATCAAAGAACGCGACCGCGAACTGATTCTGGATGGTCGCGAAGCCGTCGGCATGTCGGTCGGCATTAAGCAGAAGGTCCGCGAAGAAATGGACCAGCTGATTGCCGATCTTGATGCGCTGGAGTTTTAGTGCTTCGTCAATTCTTCATTGTTGAGTAGGATGGGCATTCTTGCCCGTCGCAAGCATGTCGGACAACAATGTCCAACGTACGTTTCCGGGCCTGACAGAGCACCAGGTCTGGCTTTTGTTTAACGGCAAGCCGCAGGCGTCTGCGTCCTCGCTTGACGCCGATTTTCAAGGCTCATCAATCGCGATCGATCGAGCCATCAACGCTCACATACCACTCACCATGCGGTTCGCGCCGTTACGCTTTAAGAGCACAGCCCCCACAGGAAATCGCCACTCATGAGTAAACTGATTCTGGGACTGGATATGGGCACCACCAGCATTTCGGCGGTGGCTCTGAATGAATCTGGTCGAGTTATCCACGCGGTGACTCAAACTCATCACGCAGCCATCGAAGGACTGCCGAGTGATTACGCGGAACAGAATCCAGAACGCATCCGCGCGACGGCGTTCGCGGCGTTGAAGAATCTGAGTGAACTCTGCAAAGGTTCTGAGTTCCAGGCGATTGCATTGACCGGGCAAATGCACAGCACCGTGATCATTGACGGCAATGGTAAAGTATCAGGCAACGTCATCACATGGCAGGATCGCCGCTCCGTCTCTGAAGGTGCACAAAAATCCTTGCTGACGGAACTGCAACAGCGTGCGACCGATCAGGCGATGCTCAACACCGGATGTCGCTTATCTCCGGGATATCTTGGCACAACGCTGTTTGCGATGCGCCGACTGAAACAATTGCCGAACAACATAGGATCGGTCTCATTCGTCGCCGACTGGATTGGAAGCTGCCTGACCGGGAACGCGCCGGTGACAGAGAGATCACATGCCGCATCATCCGGCCTGTTTGATCTCGTCGCCGATGACTGGAGCGACGCGTTACTGCAGGCCGCCGAGATTCCTCGCGAATGGTTGCCGCAAGTGGCCGACAGTGGAGCCATTGTGGGGATACTAGGTTCTTCAATCGCTGCCGAACTTGGTTTGCCAGTGGCACTGCCAGTGATCAACGCAATCGGTGACAATCAGGCGTCCGTGTTAAGCGCTTTACCGGATCAGGACGGTTCAGTGCTGATCAACATCGGAACGGGCGGACAGATCGTGTGGCGAATACCGAAGTTTAGTCGGCAACTGCCGCTTGATACTCGCATCCTGCCTGGCAATCCGGATCCCGTGACCGGCAAGGCCACACCGCAGTTTATGATTGTCGGCGCCGGCCTGTGTGGCGGCGATGCGATCGCGTGGGTGAATCGCACAATTCGCCGCTGGCTTTCAGATTTCGGAAGCATCGTCAGCGAAGAAGCGATCTGGGACCGACTGCAGCAATTGGTGGCTCAGGAGACACCGTCTCCGGAACTCATTTGCGAACCGTTCTTCCGGGGAACTCGCTATGAGCCTGATCGTCGCGGTGTGATCAAAGGAATCAACGTCGACAATCTGAGCCCCGCTCATCTGCTGGCGAGTGTGCTCACTGGGATTGCTCAGTCGATGTCCGACGTCTGGTCGACATCGCCGCAGAGTTCGGCAAGTCCTCTGCAACGAGTCGCCATGGCGGGCAACGCGGTTAAGCACAATCCGTTACTGGTCGATGCCGTGCGAAAACATTTCGGGGTTCCTGTCCAGGTTGCTCGCCATTCCGAAGAAGCAGCGACCGGTGCCGCAATGCTGGCGGGAGTTCACCTGAAAACATGGAGCACCATCGAACACGCGCGACAGGCGGTTCAACGCTCTGCCGAATCCTGAGCCGCCAGCGCGTTCCGGATAACGTTTTCAACAGCCTCAAGAGGAGACGATCTTCATGCAAAGACTTCACGCAAAGAAATAGTCTCGGAAAACAATCTCTGTTAACAGCAATCCCGTTCAGAAAGTAGCCAACACTCTCCGTGTGCCGTCCGCTCATTGCTAAAAAAACTTTGCTTTTGGATGGTTACGGCACATGGAACATCCCTACCACGATGCTTCATTGAGGGGTCTTGGGGTTAAATGAGAGATCCAATCGATCGGAAGCCCACGGGCAACTGATTCACACGGCATCGTGGTTTTTATCGCACATGCTCCACTGGCTGATCATCGATGGGTCGCGGCCATGTTCGCTGGCGATTGATGACCATCTTGCGTTGAGCCGCCTCAATCAACTGTAACGGGGAAATCCCCGCGCGTCGGGCGGCGTCCAGAATCAGCAGAAAGCAGTCCGCATATTCCTCGATATCGTTCGGAGCCGCCTGAGTTTCCACGGCTTCCTTCTCAAGATGTCGCAGCGCTCCCAACGGGCCGCGTTCCTGATCCGTACCGAACGTGGCCTGTGACCATTCTGACTGATCCTGAGCCAGGGACGACAGCAGTTCGCCCAGAGTCGTGTTGTTGTCTGATCCTGGCATGAGAATCGAGTCCATGAAAGGTTGCGATGATCTGTACACGTTCGGCCTGAGTCCGGACGTGATGTGGGTCAACTTGAACAACTGAGGCCGCAATGTCCTGAAAGCTCCGGCAAAGACCGGTCTTTCTTTTATCGTCCCATACTCTGCCCAGATGGCTTTCGGGACTTTGTCGCTTTCAAATCGTAATTGTCTTCACCAACAATTTCCGCCAGCGCCGTCAACAGTTCCGGGCCGATGTTGACTTTGCATTCGTTGCTGGTGGTCAGGATATATCGCAGCCGTGATCCGGCTCCGGAATCATTTTCAGATTTCTCGTCGCTCGATGCCGAGCCATCGTCATGACCGAGGCCAGCGTCGTGTCCTGCCCCGTTACCACCGGACGTGCCGTTGGCATAAAGATTTCGGATCTGATCGGCCCATGAATCCACCAGCAGAATCACATCGGTCGATCCGGGGAAACGCGAAATCACGTTGCGAACTCTTTGCACGTCTTCATGCGAATGCAGCCCCTTTTCGAACTTAATTGCGACTTGCGAAGTAAATTCTTTGTCGGCCTGATCGAGCGTATAAATGCGGTTAACCACAAGGTTCGGCTCACGCCCCCGGCGATCCACTTTGCCCGCCACAATGATGACGCTTTCGGCTTTGATCAGCTCTTCATACCGAGCATAATCTTCCGGCCATGCAATGCACCGCATGATCCCGGACGGGTCTTCCAGGTCGAAGTTGGCGTACTTTGTGTTGCCGTTGCGGCTGGGCTTTTTCGCATTGGCCAGTTTGATGGCTGAAATCATCCCGCCAACAATGACCTGCGCACCGTCTTCCATCTCTGCCAGTTCCGCATTGCGATTGGCGGCATAGCGTTCAATGCGTCTCGCGTGCTGCGTCAGCGGATGTGAGGTCAGATAGAAGCCGATCGTCTCCTTTTCCCAGGCCAGTTTCTGCGAATGCGTCCAGTCCGGCACGTCCGGAAACGACATCGAAACCGCAGTCCCTGATGCATCATTTTCCTCGTCGTCATCGCCACCGAACAGACTCTTCTGCCCGCGAGCTTTATCCTTCTGACGCGACAACGCTGATTGAACAGCTCGTTCAACGACTGCGGTTTGCTGCGGACGTGTCCCCGGCATACTGTCGAACACGCCGGCCTTGATCAACGTTTCCAGAGTTCCCTTCGTCAGCACCTTCGGGTCGACTCGTTCGGTCAGATTGAAGATATCCTTAAACGGACCATTCAGGCGACGTTCGGCCACGACTGCGTGGACCACGTTTTCTCCGACGCCTTTTAACGCCGCCAGTCCGAATGTGATGCGACCGTCGATAAATCCAAAGTCGACCTCGGAGCGATTGATATCCGGCCCCATGATCTCAATTTTCATGCGGCGCGCATCATCAACGTGTTCACTGATTCGTTCGGTGCTCTCCATTTCGCAGCTCAACAGAGCCGCCATGAACTCAACGGGATAATGAGCCTTCAAGAAGGCCGTCTCGTAAGCAATCAAGCCGTAAGCCGTCGAGTGCGATTTGTTAAAACCGTAACCCGCGAACGCCACGATCAGGTTCCAGAGTTCCTCGGCGATGTTTTCCGCAATCCCATTCGACACAGCACCGGCGACGTATTCCGCATGGAAGCTGTTCATCACGTCGGCCAGCTTTTTGCTGATCGCTTTGATGCACTTGTACGACTTGGACAGCTCAATGTTGCCCACTCGATTCAGAATGCGCATGACCTGTTCCTGGTAGACCATCACACCGTAGGTCTCAGCCAGAACTTCATCCACCACCGGATGCACCTTGCGCGGCGGCTTGCGTCCGTTCTTCACGTCGACGTATTCCATCACCATCCCGCCTTCCAGCGGACCCGGGCGATAGAGAGCGGACGTCGCAATAATGTCCGCGAAGCAATCCGGCCTCATCTTAGTCAGCAGGTCACGCATCCCGCCGGACTCGAGCTGAAATACGCCCTTCGTCTCACCTCGCTGCAGCAGAGCAAAGGTTTTGGCGTCGGTGAGATTATTCTTGACCTCTTCAAGGTCGAAGCTTGGGTTCGATCGCTTTACGTTCTGAACGGCCTTGTCCAGAATCGTCAGGTTTCGCAGGCCCAGAAAGTCCATCTTCAGCAGGCCGACTTTTTCAACTGTCGGTCCGTCCCACTGAGTAATGATGTCGTCTTTGCC
>CAIXQV010001123.1 GCA_903921605.1 uncultured Planctomycetaceae bacterium
AGTCCTGGTTCAGATCGAGTCGGAGACCCACAATGCTCACAACGGCGACGCAACAATCTTTGGCAGATCACACTCCGCAAACCACTGCGCAGCAGATACGGTTCAATCTGCATGTCCAGCAATCGAGTCAACGCTTCGGCCGCGCTGCCGGCATGAAAGGTGGTCAGCACCAGATGTCCGGTCAAGGCGGCCTGAAACGCCGCTTCCGCTGTTTGAGGATCTCGAATCTCCCCCACCAGAATCACGTCCGGATCCTGTCGCATCAGTGATCGCAATCCGGTCGCCAGATCAAAACCGGCCGATGGACGCACCTGGGACTGAGTCGCCCCGTCAACCGCGACTTCAATCGGATCCTCCAGCGTCATGATGCAGCGAGAACCACCGGACTGAGCAATGATTTCCCTCAGACACGCATACACTGTGGTCGTCTTGCCACTGCCCGATGGACCAGTCAGCAGAATCACGCCGGCGGTTGCTCCCAGATGCTCCAGAAGTCGAGATCGCACGGTGTCCGGCAACCCCAATTGTCCCAGCCGCTGCAGTTGGTCGTTCTCCGCAAACATGCGAATCGCGGCCTTTTCGCCGTGCAATGTGGGGAATGTCGTAACGCGAACTTCCGTCGGACTGTGTTCCCGAGCCACTCGTCCTTCCTGCGGCACATCTGTTCGATAGGTCAGCAATCCGCTGATCACTTTGAGTCGGGCGATGATACGAGTCGCCAGTTCGCGATCAAACCCTGCCACGGCGTGCAGCACACCATCAACTCGCCATTGCATCATCAGAGCCGACTCGGACGGCACCAGATGCACATCGCTGGCACGACCTTTTCGAGCTTCACTCAAAATCAACCGCACGATATCGGGGACATAGTCATCCGAGTTTGCGGAAAGCTTTCCAAAGGCCGTAACAAAGGAAGAAGAAATCGAGGCGTGAGACATGGATGTCCAAAAAGTCAGAGCGATCAAACGGTTACGTCCAATGCACTGTCAGTCCTGAAAACGTAGGTTGGACACTCTTGTCCGACAAACCTGCTACGGGGAAAGAATGCCCATTCTACTGCAAAATGAAGACTTGACGACGCACCAGCAGCGTCATTTCCAAGAGCCTCCCCGGCGTAATTCCTGACACAACGGATCCCTATTTGCGCCATTGCGATTATTAGTGTCCATTCGCGGTTCGAAACACGAATTTGGCAGCTTAAACGCGTTCAGACCTCTTTCACAATGGACTCCGTCCAACGCTCAAGAACGCCGCAAGCCAATGCAACCAGCATCGAGATGTCCTCAGATGTTCATCTTGTCTGACAACTTCCGAAGTTTCCCGAGCAACAATTTGAATTCAACACGCCCCGTCGGCTCTTCGGGGCAACAAATCCTCAAGATCGATCTGCCGCTCCGGACGAACGATTTCTCCATGCAGAACAGAACCACCATCGAGCCTCACGAACGAAACCGAGCCTCAGGAAAGAATTCGTGGGCCAACATTCGCACCCATTGAATTCAATGAGTAAACTGTATTGGTGGACGATGCGGAACCTCGTTTCGAAACATGATGACTGTCATAACT
>CAIXQV010001124.1 GCA_903921605.1 uncultured Planctomycetaceae bacterium
ATGCCTGAAACTCTTCCAGCGTTGGAGTGCGTGCGGCCAGGTCGAGTGTCACTCGTCTCAGAAAGGTTGCATCGTCGCAAAGTTCCGACGGAGCAATTCGCAATTTCTGAAGACGATCGAAAACAAGTTGATCGATGTAGTTCGCTTTCGGTGGATCTGGCCATGCGAAGTTATCATTCTCGGGCAGCACAATGACTTCTGCGCCGACGGTGAATCGACTGAACCGAGCGAACACATGCGTATCACCCGGACCAACGGCTGTGATGTTTCCATTAATATCGATTCTCGCAACGCTTTCGTTGTTGGAAAAGTAGCGGGCCAGTCGAGTCACGTCGCGCGAAGAGCCATCACTGGCATGAGCCGTCACGGTTGCGGCCTCTTCGAGCTTTGAGGCTTCAAACAGATAGCGTTCCTTCGAAAGCACCACTGATGTGGTCACGGGAACGTCACCTGTATCATCCGGCGCACCGGCAGCAATCCATTGCAGGAGTGTCTGGTAATATTCACTGTCTTTCGAAAATAGCTTTCCGCCTGTGTGCGGCACGGCTCCCGTCGCCTTCAGAAGCAACAGGCTCTGTTCCGGTACTGCTGGGTTTACTCGACGCCCAGGGATCTCATTGACCGTGCGTTCATAGTCGCCGCTGGCGTCGTAACCGAAGAGTGACAACATGAATCCATCTTTGCCACGAGCGGAACCGTGACAAGTTCCCGCATTGCAGCCTGCTCGAAACAGAATGGGCATGACATCGCGTCGAAAACTGATTTCGTCTGCGACCAGATCGCCGGCGCAAAGAACTGTCAGCAGACATCCCACGCTGAAACATCGCACGGATCTGAAGCATTGAAGTCTGTTTGTCATAAATGTTCTCGGTCCACTAAAGACGTTGGCCTGAGTCAGTTCCGGCGAACGTGCCAGAGTGTTTCACACATCTTTTCAACGGTCAGCCAAAAGCTATTCTCTGCGGGCGTTACTCAAGTCTCGGATCGATTCGAAGTGTTCCGTTTCCGGCTCGCTGCCGAATCTCCTGACCAGCGCTTTCCACTGTGATTTCGCATGAGACGCCTCGAACACTGCCCAGCAGAGCCTCGTTCGTGGCCTCAATTTCAAAGGAGACTTCTTTACTGTCGCGAGTCAGCATCGGAAGGGGTGCCAGTACGTTAACGCCGCGAGGCAATCCCAGCAGTTTGATCGAGGCACTGCCATCAAACGGACTTTTATGCTGAATGGCCCAGTTGTACTTCTTTCGTTCGCCACGCCGAACTGTCTGCGGTTCACTGCTGAGTTCCACAAAGGGCTCGGCAATGATCAATTCAACCAGCGAAGAGGAGACGCGTATGCGGCCAGTTCCAAGGTAAGCATCCAGATCGTCCCGAGTGGTCGACGCAGAAAGTACAATCGGACACTTTCCAAGAGGGGCATTGAGATCTCCCGTGATTCGTAAGACGGCCTCGTTGACTCCCGCAGGAATGATCTGTGCCGGCTGGACAGAAACGTCAGGAGGAACCCAGTCGCATTGGATTTCTACCGGATCATTGAATCCTTCTTGTCGGATAATCCGCACGGGAATTCCCAGTTCTCCGCCC
>CAIXQV010001125.1 GCA_903921605.1 uncultured Planctomycetaceae bacterium
AGCTCATGAAGCCTGTACCGATAATGGCTGTTTTCAGTGGGTGCACGATTGTCTCCGGTCACACAGGAATTAACGTTGGGCGGCATTCGACGGGGAGAACTAAAGGCTGGACGACGTCGAGGTGAAAGATATCGTCGTTCAGAAAGGGGGCTTGGATTGATTCTCCGTAAGGAATTCGCAATCCTGTACGGCGTGCAGAGTGTACCATACGGGCTTGCGGTCGAAATGGATGTCAGAATCATGGTCCGAAAAACAATGCTGTTGCCAGAACTGCTGGTCATGATGGCATTGGCGATCGCGCCGGGGCGTATTGGGGCCAGCGATTTTCGCTATTCAGACTCGGTTGATCTGGTTGTAGCCAGTTCGCAGGTTCAGAAGTCACCGGAAAAAGAATACGGGGTTGAAGATTGGGCACGGCTTTTGGGCCGCAATGTTGTTCTGCTGGACCAGGATCTTGAAGAGTGCATCAGACAATGCACGGAAACAATTCAACTGGCACAGCATTGCAATCAGCCAGCCGTCGCCGCGATCGCCATGATGCAAAGAGCGAGTGCGAGGTCGAGCTTGCTGGGGATTGAGGCCGGGGATAATGAGTTCCGCCGGGCTCTGGAACTTTTTCCGCTCAGCAATCATCAGAACTATCAGCTTCTTTTTACTCACGCATTGTTTCAGCATCAGCGAATGCTGGGGCTCAGTCATACGATCTTTGTTCCCGTTCCGCAGATGTCGGAGTTGACGATGCCGACTCCCAACGGCAGTCGTGAAATTCGCTGTCGGCTGGTGCAGGATCTGTTGACTTGCCGGCTTGATGAAGGCGTAACACCGGACGCCTTTCTGATGGAATGCTCCTCCGTTCTGGCATCACAGGTCAAATCCGATGTTCAGACTCGCCACGAGATCCTCACGCTACGGTGTGATTTGAAGTTGAATCCTGAAAAGCCGGTGTCAGAATTTTTGCAGCGGGCCGAAATAATCAGAAGGCGGCCCGAATTTTCCGATTTGTCGTGTGACTCACGAATTTGCACGCTCTTGCTGATTGCCGATTTTGAAGGACAATCCGGTGATGATTCCGCCGCTCTTCTGACTTTACAGGAGGCACTTCGTCTGGCGAATGAATGGAAGCATCAGACGATCATCGCCATGTGCCACGTCAGAATCATCCAGATCCTTCAGAAGCAGGAGGATCTTGTTCGGGTGCAGGCCGGTTTCAATTCTTTGTACCCCTCGATTGCCGCCATCAATTGTCCGGACACTTTGCGGAAGATCGTGGGGACAATTCTTAACTTGCCAGCTCGCGGAACAGGCGTTTACAGCCGACAGGATTTACGTCAGGGGGTTGCAACACGAACGCGAAGTATTAGGGCAACATCGCATGCGACGTCTCAAATCCTCGGTGAATGGAATGCCTCCAGATCAAGTCGTATGCTGGCGATGCAGTCCGAAAGAATTACGGCGGCACAATTGCGAGCAGACGAAGAGAGCCAGCGTTCGCTGAGGTTTTCTCGCATCGGATTCGCCGTCTTTTGCGGACTGGCCATCATCCTTTTGAGAGAACGGTGGAAGCTTCGCAACGCCAATCGAAGGCTCAAAGAAGAGATTCTGAACACTGAACAGCAACGGCAGGAGAACG
>CAIXQV010001126.1 GCA_903921605.1 uncultured Planctomycetaceae bacterium
CGCGAGTTGTGGTGCCTTTTTTGAAGACCTGCAAAGTGAAGGATTTATCGTTAGCACCCTTGGTCCATTCGAACGTCGGGAACGATTCTCCGGTTGCTGTCTTGGGCCGAATAATCGTGGGCTTGGATGGCAATGGAATCGCGATGGTGAATCTGAGGGAATTACTCCATGTTGATTCATTACTTGCCCCACCGGTACCGCGAATCGCTTTTACTCGAACATTGTAGGATCCCTCCGGCAATGAATTGATCGCGCTCGGCAGAATGTTGTTGTCTTCTGGATTGACCGTGTATGTCGTCGCGGAGGTCCTCTTGGTGAAGATGACAGATCCGGTTGTGGCATTCGATACTTCGAGAATGTACCCCGTCGCCCGGAGTGAAGATGTCCAGCTGAAGGTCGGCAATGTTGTCTGAACAGTCGCTGCTGGTGCCAGCACCACGGGAGCTCCGAGAACCTCCTGAAGTGAACAATTCACAGTATATTCACCCAGCGACCCGAATTCAGATGTTGTGGTCACTTCAATGTAATAGACGAGCAGCCGATTGCCGGGAATTGAAGCGGCCGGGATCTCAAACAGAATTTCTCCGTCGATCTCAGGGGAAGGGCTGTCCGATGCCAGCAGTGTTCCATTCGCTGAATACAAATTGACTACAACATCGAGGTTCGACCCGCGATTCAGGTTGGCGTTTACTGTGCCGTCAAGGAACCGACGGGAAGAAAGGTCAAGCCCATCCACGTTAATAGAAAGTTCAGCGGT
Organism: uncultured Planctomycetaceae bacterium; assembly: GCA_903921605.1. The sequence goes on from CAIXQV010001126.1 coordinate 758, forward strand.
TCCGGTTGTTCTCGTCAAATCCAGAACAGTGCGAAACACATCACGATCAGCCCCGGCCACAGCGGGAGTATAATTAATGATTCCCGATGCGATCTGCTGTGGGTTGGCAACAGATGATGAAACCAGATCCACCTGAGCATTCGCGGCGGTGGCTATCGAATCGCGAAAGTCATCCGCACGCTCTTGAATCCCGCTCGGGGCAGTCAATCCGTTCAGATCATTCTGAGGGAATGTATTCGTCCAGGTATCTCGAATTGGATTCGCTGTCAGATCGGCCATGATCGGACCATTGTTTACTGTGCCCACCGCGGTCCGGTTCTGTAGCCCAAGTTGACGCCCAACTCCCTGCGACACCAGTCTCGCAATGGTCTGGCCATTCTGCTGGGCTGTCGTAAGCTGCTGCGGAAACACGAGGACAGGATTAGCCTGATTCCCGCGGTAGGCGTTGAGTTCCGCAAACACCGGCGACGTGAAGCGGTAAGTCTGCGGAGGACCGACGAGTGTATCGATCAAAGCCCCATTCTGATCGAATACACGAGTCAGCACGCGGTACTGGACGACGCCATTTCCGCCGACCGACACTTTGATCTGCAGCACGCCCGTCGGAGGCTGGACTGTCGTCACATTAACGTTGAACGGCCGGAAGTCCTCGGCGACTCGATGGAAAATCTCTTCAATCAATCTTTCTTCGGCTGGAGAATCAGGTCCTGGAGTTCCATCAATGGTAAACGCCGGGATAGCGCTCATTCTCTCCAGTGCGAGGTCCGGGTTTCGTTGCACCCGGACTATCTGATTCCCATAGTCTTCACCGTCGAAGTCCAGGAACACTGTCATTTGAGCATTGGGATTGCTCGAAAGAGCCGGCACGGTCAAAAGCTGACGCGTTTCCAGCGTTTCGAGCTGCAGGTGCTGGGATTTGCGATTTGTCTTCCGCTTAAGATTCGTTGAAGAATTGCGGAACAACGAAGTGAAACGGTGCAGGATTTTCCCGGACTTTTTCATCAAATCAACCTCTGACTTCCAGCGCTTTTCAGTGGGGTAGGGCCGACAACCTCACAACAGATTTTGGGCAGGACTTACCCTGCCCGTTTGTATCCACAGCTATCGGACGCACAAGTGTGTAGAAAACCAACAGAAGACACCGGTTGGAAATGAAATCCTCGCAATTTCCTCGATGCGGCCGGTCTTTCTAGTCGTAGTGGCATGAATGCTCAGCCGTTCAGATCACTTTTCCAGCCTCGCCATGTCTCGTAAGTTGTTCAATTCGTCAAAACCGGAATTGGTGACAGCCGAATTGACGAACAACAATTCTGGCAACCACTTGATGGACTCTCGGCAAAGGAACGTCCGGTGTCGGGGTGTGAGGCGCGGACGGCCTCGGAGTTCAGGATTCCGATCAATGGATTTGGTAACGGGCCGTGTTTTAGTGAGTCTTTGAGCATATAATACAATGTGGCCG
>CAIXQV010001127.1 GCA_903921605.1 uncultured Planctomycetaceae bacterium
GACTAAGTCTGTCAATTCTAAAGTCCGACACCACCATCAAAGACAACGTCCGAGGCAAACGTCTGCTTGCAGGATGGAATTTGAACAACCTCAAGAAGATTTTGTCAGCTTTTCAAGCCACTTGAACGTGCGATTGCCCTGCCACAGAGACGAAGACAGAAAGTACGACTTTCCTGAGCTGGGAGCACCAAGGATCGAGAAAATCGCCAGTGGCAGCTCAATGACGTCCCGAGGTATCACCAGGTGACATCGAGGACACGCAAGTTCAGAACAAAGCTCACCGTTTGCATCGATCGCCTGCCCGGAGACGCTAAAGCGTGTTGGAAGGAATCGTCGTTGCCCCTCCGGCACTTTTGTGTCATCACATAATGAAGGATGTGCGGCGATCCATTTGATCTCATGAGGCTTGAATGTGTGCCAGCAATGAGGGCAGGTGATCTGATTCAGCAGCGTCGCAATTGGGGCTTCACGCATTGAGTGACTCGGTCTTTGTGTGGGAAAGGCCAGTGAGCGACCTACCGGCCCCGAAAAACCCGAGCGCAGGATTTGCAGGAAGCGATAACCAGGGAATTCTGGAGCAAGTCCTTCAGGGAGGGAGAGTTTAACGGGAAAGTCTTGAAATGGAAGAGGCAAGGTCCGCAAAGAGCCATTGCGTTGCGTGCGTCACGAGATTGGCAACGGTTTTCGCTGAGCCTCGTTCCTTGGCTTGTCAGACGAAGATTAAGTTTGATTGACAAAATTAATTTCTGGTTCAATTCATTACGGCAGTTCCCGTGATTACAGCAGTTCTTGAAATGTGGAATCAGAACCGCTTACTGTGTTGGCATCACAGAAAGGAGTTGCTGATGAGTTTGCGTAATTCCCAAAGCGAGTCCATGCAACTTCGCTTTCTGTTGGCGGTTGCTTTGGATGCCGATAATCCGAGGCCAGTGGCAACCACTGCAGTACTACCAATTCTGTGGATCAGTGATTTTCCAATTGCAAGCGACGGGATGTCCTATGGATGAAGTTTGGAAGGCTACAGGCTTAGAGGCAGTTTTAAAACCCGTTCAGGCATAGCATCATGCAAGCCAGATGAAGGAATCCTTCGAAGAGGTGGGCGTGTTTTTCATGTCGGACGTCATCGTGGAGGCGAACACCAGCGAGAGATCGGGATGAGCGACAGAGATCAGCTCTACCTCCTTAAAATCGAACAAACGTTCGCAGTATTTCATCGCATGAAGTGCCTCAATCCGAATTGGCGATTCATCGGCTAATGGATTTGCTGATGACAACATCTCGGGCGTGAATAGCAGGTGATCGGCATTATCATTGCCAAAAATCTCTAGCGGTGCAGTTGTGTCGATCGCTGGCTGTGATGAACTTGCGGGGACCATCGAAGACTCCAGACGAAAGCTGGTTACGAATCGCCCATGCCTGATTACAATGCCCAGGTCAGGCAAATCTCCTGTGGTGATGCCGTTGGTAAAGTGAGTTTTCAAGAAGGGTTACGGGAAGATATCGACGACCGTTCCACGTGAGTTCGAGCAATTTGTGGCTTACGAGATCGCGAGTGCCCGGTTTCGGTCAGAAGAATACGCTGCCGCAGACGCATTCGACCTGCTGCGGCGGCGAGAACAGAAACTGGATGCGCTTCGAGTAGAAATAGAAATCGGCATCGATGACATCAAAGCCGGTCGAATCTCTCCTCTGGATATCGAAGATATAAATCGCCGAGGGTACCAGCGGCTGGCCGCTGAAAAGTCAGCCGACACATGAGTTGTCTGTTGGTCACCGAATCGGCTCAGGCGGACCTCGACCAGATCTGTTTGTTCATTGCCCGCGACAAACCTGACGCGGCTGATCAGTTTCTCAATCGCCTGATCAGCCGATGTCAGTCGTACGCATACCAACCATTACTCGGCGAACGGCGACCAGCGATGGGGCCGAGTATTCGCTGTTTCAGCGTCGGTCTTTACGTTGTCTTCTACCTCCCTTTGGCCGACGGAGTACAGGAGGCTCGCGTAATTCACGATGCACGCGACGTTCGTGAATTGTGATCAAGAAAAGCGGCGAGGGATCACCCGCCAACGTTGCCCCACGTAAATTCTCCGTGTGTGCAGCTGGCCGTCTCGACTGTGGAGAATAATGCCGACAGTGTGTTCGACAGGTCCGCTCGGTCAATGGAGATCGTCCGCCGGGCAGTGTGGTCCTGCATCGCCAACTAGCCCAGCGACGGTGGAGGAGTCCACCGCTCGACATCGTGAATTGTTGCGGCTAACTTGCTGGGCGATCGACTGCGGTGGGGATGAGTTCAACGACGTTGTTCCATCGTGGATGTCGGCTCTGTACTCTGAGGTACTAACAAAACGGAGACAAGCTTTGTCTGCTGCTAACGTTCAGGATCAGCCGTGAGTATTGAAGATAGCTCTAATCAGACGCATCGCAGGACCATGCTGGTGGCGGCTTTTTTGGCGTGGATGTTTGCCGGGCTGGAAAACTCCCTGTTCATTCTGATTCACCGTCA
>CAIXQV010001128.1 GCA_903921605.1 uncultured Planctomycetaceae bacterium
CGGCGACCGATCCGGGATTGCGGAGGGCAGCAGTGGAAAGTTCGATCAGGGCGAAGGGGTCGAGTGATTTGTTTTTGAGCAGTCGCGATTCCGCCAGTTGCAGCATCTCCGAGGAGGCTTTCAGTTCACTCATCCACGTCATCAATTGCTTGCCGAGATGATCAAACGCCGGATGCGAGCCGACTCTGCGAAACCAGTAAGACGCATTACCAGCGTCGGGCTCGTGGCGGTGCATGATGCCGTGCCAGTAGTCGGCGGTTCTCGGTGAACCCTTGCCTTCCATGGTCTGGGAGATTTCATGGGAATCATCCAGAAAATCCCACAGCAATAGCAGGCCCGATTCGACGCAGCGTTTGTTTCTTTGATCTGTCGCCAGTGATTGTACGGCGTTGTCGATGGCAGCCATCAACGAGTCACGTTTGATAAATGTTTGTCCCGGGCCTGCCAGCGGAAAGCGTTCCTGAGAAGGTGTGTTCGGCATTGCACTGCAGACCGGCGAGTTCCGCACGACGATATCAAGAAGTCCAGCTTTCGATGCGAGAAGTTCGTTGGGCACTGTCGGCAAATAAAACAGATCGTGGTGCAGCGGTCTTCGAATGAGTGAATGCAAGCTCTGTGGTAGCTGCGATAATAAACTCGCCGGAATCGGCTCTTCGGAGAACACGATCATCGCAGACTGCCCCGAGACATTGATCTGATCAGTGGCATTGATCTGATCAGTCAGCAGCATCAGCATTGCATTGACCGTCTGAGCATCCTCATTTCCTGTAAACGCAACTCCGTCGCTGTGATAAGACGATGACGCGTGTCCCTGCAAGGCCGGCCATGATGTTTTGCCTTGTGCAAGCTCAGTAGTGTTTAACGCAGAGACCGTGATGTTTTCGGCGACTGTAACTGATGAGCGAACAGATTGGGGAACGAGAAGTTGCATGAAAAGATCTTTTTGATTTTCGAGTAGGATGGGCATTCTTGCCCGTCGAAATCCCGTCGGACAAGAATGTCCAACCTACATTTTAGGGTTTGACAACGCAGCGTTACGCTTGAATCACTGGCCAAAGCCTCCAAGATAACCCTCCGCCAGTTTGCGAAACAATTGCACCTGTTGCTGCTCCCATTCACTGGACTGATTCAATTCGCCTGCCAACAACCGAGCCACCATCGGTGCACAATCAACAGCCGCAGCGGCATCAAGGAATAATGCTCGCGTCCTGCGCGCGAGGACGTCTTCGACGGTGACGGCCATTTCGTAACGTGCAGCCCAGATGACTTCGGCAGCAAGATACGGCAATCTTGGATGCAACAAAGCATTCAACTCCGGCCGACTTTGAGAGAACTCATAAACGGTCTTCGCATCGCTGCCATAAATCCGAAGGTTGGACGCAGCAAACGAATCTGCCGAGGACTTGTCCGATCCGTGTAGTCGAAGATCAGCTGTGACAGACGGTTTGCGCGACAGTCCACCGGTTTGCTCCGCGCGGTTAATCAGGTCTTCGCCCATTTGGCGATACGTGGTCCACTTGCCGCCGATGACGGTGATCAGTCCTCCGTCAGACGTGTGGATCACGTGTTCGCGAGAAAGGCTGGCCGTGGACCGTGTGTTCGATGGCGCTGCAACCAAAGGCCTGAGCCCCGCGAACATCGATCGCACGTCAGACTCCACTGGGCTGCGTTTCAAATATCGTCCCGCGTGTTTCAAGAGATAATCAATCTCTGAACGTCCGGGTTTAGGATCTCGCTGCACTTCTTTCACGGCGAGATCTGTTGTGCCCAGCAACACTTTGCCGTGCCACGGAATCGCAAAGAGAACTCGCCCATCATCCGTTTCCGGAATCATCAACGCGGCCGAACCGGGCAGAAAATCGGCATCGAGCACCAAATGAGATCCCTGGCTGGGAGCAATCCGGGGCCGTGATTCATGCTCGCGGGAACGGCTCGCCGCATTGCCGACAGAGTCTTCATCCATCTGCAAAATTGCATCAGCGAAAACTCCCGTCGCATTCAGGATGACTCGTCCCGCCAACGAATATTCTCGCCCCGTCAATTGATCACGCACAACAACACCGGTGATCTTCGAACCGCTGCGAATCAGTCGCTCAACCTTCATGTAGTTTGCCAGCACAGCTCCTTGGGTGACGGCTGTACGAGCCAGCGTAATGGCAAGACGAGTATCATCGAACTGACCATCGGCATAGAGGACTCCACCTCGCAGACCTTCACTTCGCAGGTTGGGAAGCTGCTGAACGGTTTCGTCGACCGACAAACGGCGGGCTCGACCGTTAAACAACTGCCCGGCCAGCAGATCGTAAATTCTCATGCCAGCGTAGTAGAACGTGCGATCACCGCGGCGATACGTGGGCAACACAAAGTCCAGCGAATGCACGATGTGCGGCGCGTTCTGAAGCAGTCGCTGGCGTTCCAGCAGCGAGTGTCGCACCATGCCGATCTGCCCCTGCCGCAGGTAGCGAACTCCGCCATGAATCAGCTTGGTTGAACGGCTGGATGTGCCCTGAGCAAAATCGTGCGACTCAACAAGCACCGTCCGATGCCCTCGCGAAGCCGCCTCAACCGCCGCGCCGAGCCCCGTGGCTCCTCCGCCGATGATGATGACATCCCATGGAGTGCCGCGGTCATCCAGAGCGGCAATCATGTCAGTACGATTCATTTGGTCGATCCATCAATCCCAACGGAGTATTGCCTTTCGGGCATTGTGAGGCGTTCGTAAATCCCGCCAACGCTACTCGTGATTCCCTTTGCGTCTTTGCGTGAAAACAATGGTCTCACGCAAAGCCGCAAAGTCGCGAAGAGAAAGTCTTCAGTCCCCCAACAGGCGAACCACTCACCACCCAATTTTTGCCTTGACGCCCCCTGACGCCATCCCTGAATCTTGGTCCCTTTGCGTCTTCGCGCCTTTGCGTGAAAACAATTGTCTCACGCAAAGCCGCAAAGTCGCGCACAGAAGGCGTTAAGTACTAAAAAAGCGAAACACACCAGCCCAATATTTGCGTTGACGCCCCCCGGACGCCCTCCCTGTATGTTGTCCCCTTTGCGTCTTGGCGCCTTCGCGTGAAAAACAATTGTCTCACGCGAAGGCGCAAAGTCGCGAAGAGAAGGCGTTAAGTCCTGTCAAAGTAACTCAATGGCGTGGCTAACCAAGTTCCCATTCCCGTGATCTCTCCAGCGCTTTGTTCCAGCCATGTCGAAGCGATTCCACTTGTGACTTCGGCATGGACGGTTCAAACGTACGATCAATCTGCCATTGAGACGCCAGTTGTTCTCGATTCTTCCAGAAGCCTGTCGCGAGTCCGGCCAGGAACGCGGCACCCAATGCCGTCGTTTCAAAAATCTTCGGACGGACAACAGGAACGCCCAGCATATCGGCCTGGAACTGCATCAGCAGATTGTTCGTCGCCGCACCGCCGTCGACTCGCAATGAGGTAATCTTGATCCCGGCGTCGGCTCGCATCGCATCCAGCACGTCGGCCACTTGATACGCGATCGATTCCAGAGCTGCCCGAGCCAGGTGTCCGCCGGTGGCTCCGCGAGTCAACCCGGCCACGATCCCGCGAGCATACGGATCCCAATGCGGAGCTCCGAGTCCCGCGAAGGCCGGAACCAGATAAACACCGCCGTTATCCGGCACCGATGCGGCGAGCTGTTCGACTTCCGGCGATGTGCGAATAATCTTCAAGCCATCTCGCAGCCATTGCACAACAGCTCCAGCGATAAACACGCTGCCCTCCAGAGCGTACTCAGTCTCCTTGCCAATCTTCCAGCCGATCGTCGTGAGCAG
>CAIXQV010001129.1 GCA_903921605.1 uncultured Planctomycetaceae bacterium
AAACTCTTCAACAGCACACTCTGAAATCGATAAGGGTTCGACACCATTGCGATCTTTCGTTGCGGGCGAGTTCCCGCGAGAGATCGATAGGCTCGGCGATCACTGCGATCCAGTCTCTGCGCCATCGCGGGCACCATGCTGATTCCATGATTCAGAGAAACCAATTCCTGAACCGTCGCAAGTTGGCTCGTGCGTTCCACGGACACCGGATGAAAAGATTTCTGGCGGCAAAAGGATACGATGTTGTCCGACAAGCAATGCGCTTCTCCCAGTAGTACGAACGGCAACGATTCGATATCGGTCAGACGAATCTGTTTCTTCGCGGTGAGCGGATGATCGACGGACATCAGCAGCAATAGCTCTTCCTCAAAGAGTTCTTCAATCTCAAGATACTGTGCTTCAATTGGCAGAGAAAGAATTGCAACGTCAACGGCTCCGTCCGTCAGTGCGCGAATCAGATTGTCGGTGGTATCTTCCTGAACGATCACCGTCGCTTTTGGATAAGCCTTGCCAAAAGTTTGCAGGACCCGAGGAAGAAAATAGGGAGCAATCGTGGGAATTGCCGCCACACGAATTCGTCCTGTTTGACCATCGTCCGTGATCTCTGCTTTCGTGTCTTCGATCAGAGTCAGGATCTGCTTCGCTCGAGACTGCAGCAGATCGCCCGCTTCCGTCAGCACAAGCTTGCGTGTCTGGCGCTCGAACATTGGCTGCTCAAGTTCCTCCTCCAGTTTCTGAATCGAGCGACTCAGTGCCGGCTGAGAAATTTTGAGGTCCTCAGCCGCTCGCGTGAAATTTCCGTGCTCTGCAATCTTCAGAAAATACCGCAATTGATCAAGTTCCATGACATCCTTCCTCCCGGCATACGGCCCTGAATATATCGGAATATAGAGGCTATTTGACTATGCATCAAATGCATGGAGTATATCCAAAGAATGCATTGGGATAATTGTTCATTTGCTTCTATGGTGTGGGTGTCGCTCAGACAGCCTGCGTTGCAGGCCTGAAGTTTTTACCTCCAATCTCAGGAGACACCATGACCAGAAGAACTCTATTTGCTCGTGTCATGACGAGCTGCACGGTGCTGTGCATCGCGGCATCCGTTTCTGCGCAGGATCGTCCCAGCTCCATAAAGAACAGTGGTAAATTGACGGAAGGAAAGAACATGGAAAACACAAGTCAATGTCCCGTTATCGGCGGAACATTCAAGGATCCGTCCAATCGAAATACGGCGGCCGGCGCCATGTCCAATCGAGACTGGTGGCCGAATCAATTGAATCTACAGATCCTGCATCAAAACTCGCCGATGGGCAATCCCATGGGCGAGGACTTCGACTACGCCACGGAATTCCAGACGCTCGATCTGGCCGCCGTGAAAAAAGACATCAAGGAACTGATGACGACGTCTCAGGACTGGTGGCCTGCTGACTATGGGCACTATGGTCCATTCTTCATTCGCATGGCCTGGCACAGTGCCGGAACCTATCGCGTTTCGGACGGTCGAGGTGGCGCGAGCTATGGGACTCAGCGTTTTGCTCCATTGAACAGCTGGCCGGACAACGCCAACCTGGATAAGGCCCGTCGGTTGCTCTGGCCAATCAAACAGAAGTACGGTCGAAAACTTTCGTGGGCCGACCTGATGGTGCTCACCGGAAACTGCGCTCTCGAATCAATGGGCTTCAAGACGTTCGGATTCGCCGGTGGCCGTGCGGATGTGTGGGAGCCGCAGGAAGATATTTATTGGGGCCCGGAAAGTGAGTGGCTCGGTGACAAACGTTACACTGATGATCGCAAACTGGAGAATCCTCTGGCGGCGGTGCAGATGGGTTTGATCTACGTCAATCCGGAAGGCCCGAACGGGAAACCAGATCCGCTGGCTTCTGCCAAAGATATTCGCGAAACCTTCGCACGGATGGCAATGAATGATGAAGAGACCGTGGCTCTGATCGCGGGCGGCCACACTTTTGGAAAAGCTCACGGAGCCGCCAGTGCCGAGAATGTGGGTCCAGAACCTGAGGCAGCCGGTATCGAAGAACAAGGCCTCGGCTGGAAGAACAAATTTGGCAAAGGTAATGCGGGCGATACGATCACCAGCGGCCTTGAAGGCGCCTGGAGCATTACTCCAACACAGTGGTCCAACAGCTATTTCGACAACCTGTTTGGTTACGAATGGGAACTGGTCAAGAGTCCGGCCGGAGCCTGGCAGTGGACTCCGAAAGAGGCTTCAGCTCAGGGAACCGTCCCGGATGCTCATGATGACTCAAAGAGACACGCTCCGATGATGTTCACGACAGACATCGCTCTGAGAATGGATCCGGAATATGGAAAGATCTCAAAGCGGTTCCATGAGAATCCTGATCAGTTCGCCGACGCTTTTGCTAAAGCCTGGTACAAGCTGACTCATCGCGACATGGGCCCGGTGACTCGTTGCCTTGGCCCGGAAGTTCCCGAGCCGCAACTGTTTCAGGATCCGGTCCCGGCCGTGGATTATGAACTCATCGGAGCACAGGACATCGCGGCTTTAAAGAGCAAACTTCTGGCATCCGGGTTGTCTGTATCCGACCTTGTCTCAACGGCCTGGGCATCGGCGTCGACGTTTCGCGGCACGGATAAACGAGGTGGAGCCAACGGGGCAAGAATTCGACTCGCTCCTCAGAAGGACTGGGAAGTCAACAGGCCCGCTCAACTGGCAAAAGTGTTGCCGGTGTTGGAAAAGATCCAAAAGGAGTTTAACTCTTCACAGACCGGCGGAAGGAAAGTGTCACTGGCGGATCTGATCGTGCTCGGTGGTTGTGCGGGTGTTGAGCAGGCCGCGAAGAAAGCCGGGCATGAAGTCAAGGTTCCATTCTCACCGGGGCGCACTGACGCGACACAGGAGCAGACAGATGTCGCTTCGTTTGCCGTGCTGGAACCAGCCACGGACGGGTTTCGCAACTACTTTGGACATACTCACGATCGTCCGGCGGAAGAGTTGCTGATTGATCGAGCTCACCGGCTGACTTTGTCAGCTCCGGAAATGACCGTGCTTGTCGGAGGCCTGCGAGTGCTGAACACGAACGTTGGGTTTCCTCAGTTGGGTGTGCTCACAAAGCAGCCTGAAGCGTTGACCAACGACTTCTTCGTGAATCTGCTCGATATGAGCACGGAATGGCAGAAGTCAGCAGTTTGCGATCACTTCTTCGAAGGGCGAGATCGTAAGACGGGGGAAGTTCGCTGGCTGGGCAGTCGAGTGGATCTTGTGTTCGGTTCCAACTCGCAACTGCGAGCACTCGCCGAGGTCTATGCCAGCAAAGACGCGGAGCAAAAATTTGTGAATGACTTTGTAGCCGCGTGGACCAAAGTCATGAACCTCGATCGCTTCGATCTTGAACCCGCTGTGCGCAGCGGAGTAAAGGCCGTGGTTTCTCGTTAAGGTTGATGACTGAAGTGATCGTTACGAAAGACCGCTGGACTTCCAGGGTTCAGCGGTCGGCTATCGGTAAAACGAGACTGTCGTTCTGATCGCCCACACAATTTGCGAGAGTATGGAATTGCGTTTGGGACCGGCGCTATTTGGCACCGAGTTTTGGAAGAGCAATAAGGACAGGCCACTTCGGTCAGTCACGAGCTACTGACAATCGAGTCGACAGATCAATAATCATGTCTCCCTCAGCTCTTTTCGCATCTGAATTCAATCGCGCTGTCAGGTCACAAAATCACCCCGTGCGTTGAAGCAACAACGGGGTGTTTCATCGTGCAAGAGGCCTGACGTTTTCCGGTTCGGGCGACATCTACTGAGCGAGTCACGGAGGTTGGTGGGCAACGGGGAACGTGTGCCGGAAATGTACTGCATTGGCTCGTCACGGCTTTGGATCCTTTCAAAATGATCCTTCCGGGTGATATTCCCCACTAATTTTCCCGCTGCTGCGATATGCAGACCGTTACCGAAAAAGGGCATTTGACGTTGATGCCCTGCAAATATGGTCGACGGACCAGAAACAATGCGAGGATGATGGGTCGTTCAAACCTGGCAGACTATGTTACAGCATGTCGACTACCAGGGTAGGCCATATTCCCATGCGAGTTTTCAAATGCCACGGGCCCCACTTCCACCATGCGAAGAATCGCGTCTGCGTACGCTGAATGAATGTCACGTTCTGGACACTGAGCCCGAAGATGTCTTCGACGATATCACTTCGCTGGCAGCCCAACTGTGCGAAGCTTCAATGGCTTTTGTCAGTCTCGTAGATACCGCGCGACTGTGGTTCAAGTCTGCTTTCGGTTCCGGCGTGAGAGACATCGACCGCGACGTCGCATTTTGTTCGCACACTATTCTTTCCAGAGAGCCTTTCATTGTCACTGATGCGCTGACGGACCCTCGAACCTGCGACAATGTGATGGTCCTCGGTCCGCCATTTCTTCGATTCTATGCTGGTATTCCTCTGATCATGTCCGACGGGCACGCTATGGGGACTTTATGCGTGCTTGACACAACTCCTCGAGACTTTACTTCGCGGCAACTGTCAAACCTGAAGACCCTCGCAGGACAAGTGATAACTCAACTTGAGTTGCGTCGCGCGAACTGGCAGATCGCTCAAAGTCATTCAGACGCATTGGCAATGGCATCGCGTCTGGAGAGAATAACGTCACAGATTCCGGGATTTGTCTACCAGTTTGAGTTAAGGCCTGATGGCACATACGGCTTGCCCTATGCCAGCGACAAAATTCAACAGATTTATCAGTTGTCTCCAGAGGATGTACGGTCTGATGCGTCTGCAATATTTGCGGCAATTCATCCGGATGATATCGGCCGCGTTACAGAGTCTATGCAGACTTCGACAGCAACGTTGTCACATTGGCAACAGGAATTTCGTGTGCTCGCGGCGGACGGCAAAGTTCGCTGGCTGAGCAGCAGAGCAAATCCAAGCCTTCGCTCTGATGGTACGGTCCTGTGGAATGGGTTTACTTCGGATGTAACGGAGCAGCGTCTGGAACAGGAAAGGTCGATGCAAATTCGAACGCAGATGAATGCTGTCGTTCAGGCATCAACGCACGTCAGTATTATTGCGACGGACTTACAGGGAATCATTACTGTCTGGAACGCAGGTGCAGAGAGAATGACTGGCTATTCAGCCGGTGAAATGATCGGAGTGCAGACTTCCCGGATTCTACATCTGGATTCAGAGATTGAAGTGAATCGACAGCGACTTCAGAAGCTCTATGGCACCGAGATCAATGCTGCTGAAGTACTTGTCGATGAAGTGCAGCGTGGAGGTTTCAGCGAAAACGACTGGACGTGGATCCGCAAAGATGGTTCGCACTTCAGCGTTCACCTGGTGCTGATGTCCATTCGAGATGATGCCGGGGAAATCACAGGTTTTGTCGGGGTCGCAACGGACGTTACCGAAGTTCATCGAGTGCAGAGCCATTTGCGGCAGGAACGCGAACGACTCGAAATGGCGTTGTCCGGAGGTGAACTTGGAACGTGGGATTGGAATCTGCAGACGAATAAAGAAACGTGGGATCAGCAGTTCTGCCAATTGCTGGGCGAAGATTACCCACCTGTACATATGGGTGTTGACAGTTTTTTTCCCGGATTCACCCTGACGACATCGGATCCGCGCGCCGAAATTTAACTCGACATGTTTCCGATCCCAGTGAGAGTTCGTTCTACGAAGCGGAATTTCGAGTCAGGCAGAAGACTGGTGGCTGGCGATGGGTTCAGGCTCGCGGACGCCTCATGCAGTACGACGAGAATTCTATTCCGCTGCGAATGCTGGGGACTCTGGCCGATATCTCTGTCAGGAAGAAATATGAAGAAGAGATGGTGAAAGCTCGTCTTCAGGCTGATGCTGCCAATCAGGCCAAGAGTCAGTTTCTGGCCAATATGAGCCACGAAATTCGGACGCCGCTAACGTCAATCCTCGGATATTCGGAACTGCTCTCAGCCCCTGGTTTGTCAGAGCAGGATATCGCTCACGATGTTGAGATCATCAAGAGGGCAGGCAACCATCTGCTTTCGATCATTAATGATGTTCTGGATCTGTCGAAGATTGAAGCTGGGCGCATGCGGCTTGAAAACGTCTTAATGTCTCCGGTAGACGTGGTACGTGATGTCGTGAGTGTTCTGGCGCCCGGAGCGAAAGCAAAAGGCCTGAGCTTCATCGCGAAAACCTTTGGACTGATTCCCGAGCAAATTGTTTCGGACACCGTCATCGTGCGGCAAATACTGATGAACCTGCTGGGGAACGCGATCAAGTTCACTGAATTCGGCGATGTCTGGCTGACGGTCCGTTTTCTGCCGGCTGGGGCAGATTCGTTTGATCGGATGGTCTTCGAAGTGTCTGACACCGGCATCGGCATGACGCAGGAACAGTGCAACAACCTGTTCACGCCATTCATGCAGGCAGATACTTCGATGACTCGACGTTTTGGTGGTACTGGACTGGGATTAACGATTTCTCGCCGAAAGGCGGAGTTGCTGGGTGGCAGGATTGACGTTGAGTCGCAGCTTGGGGTCGGCAGTAATTTTCGACTGACTATTGCGACAGGGGCAATACGTGACGTTCGCATGCTCAGCTCCGTATCCCTGATGGAAGTTCCGCGACCGCGAGCTTCTGCAACTCAGGGACGAAAGATTGAAGGGCGAATCCTTCTTGCCGAAGACAATCCTGTCAATCAGTTTCTGTTCGCAACGATTTTGAAGACTGCGGGAGCCCAGGTGGATACCGTGGAAAACGGATTGGATGCCCTGGTCAAAGTCGAGGCGGAACAGAATTCATCTGCCACCGATAGTCGAGGCTATGACCTTATTCTCATGGACATGCAGATGCCGGTCCTTGACGGTTACGCGGCAACAAGTCGTCTTAGAGAGTCAGGTTTCACGAAGCCGATTCTGGCACTCACAGCGCATGCCCTGATGGAAGATCGGAAACTCTGTTGCGCGGCAGGCTGTGATGACTTCGTTTCGAAACCCGTTGAAAAGGATATGCTCATTCAGATTGTTGGAGAGTGGCTCAACAAAGGTAAGGGACTAACGTCGGCAGCCGTTGAGGTTTCCGAACAGGCCCCGTCAAATGCACAGAAAATCGATCTGACCGCCTTGGTGAGTTCAGTAAATGGTGATCTCGGCATCCTGAGAAATCTGACAACTTTGCTGCAATCGAATTCATCTCACCTGATTGCTGAGATGCATAGAGCCATGGATTCAGGAAATCTCTTGCAGACTCAACAGCTTGCTCATTCATTGAAGGGAACCGTTAGCTCCTTTATGGTTGACCGACCCTTCGCAACCGCCACTGCCATTGAAGCTCTGGCACGAGCCGGCAATATCACCGAAGCACGGATTCAATTGGAATCGTTATCGCTGGAGGTCTCAGCCTTGCTTGAGGAATTGAAACTATTGCAGGGACGAGAGCTCACAAATTCACCACGCTGACCGAGATACATCTGAGATTTTAGTATCCGTCTATGGGAGGAGCAGCGCCGTTGGCCTTGCCCTTCTGTGTCTTTAAGTGCATTTCAGTTTGCTGACTGCCAGCTTCCTAAGTGATCGACTTTTTCGAGCAGTCCAGCCAAAGTGTTTATGTTGACCTTGAATCCGTTGGGTGCAGAATCGCAGACCAGAAACCCATAACGCGACCCCAACAGATCTGCATATTCCTTATGACAAGTGCTGAAACGGTCGGGAGGTTGCAGAGCGAGAATGATCCCCGTGGAGCGTAATGGGGCCAGCCGCCGATGCAGGCAAATCGAAACAAAAGACATGCACGAAACGCTAACACGCTGCTTTCTGCCAAACCTCAGCCGCCGGCAAACAGGCGTCTTGATGAGCTGATACTGATCGCGCGGTTGTGGCCACGGGAATCGGCGTGGGTAGACATAGACTTCGGTCGACCAACGGCCGAACGAAACCACTTGCGGAAATTCACCACGCACTCGACCCACAACTCCGCCGACACGCCCAGTCGCTCCATGATGGGCTCCAGATCGGCCGGCATTGAGCCTCGCTTATCAGTTCGCACCTGCCGAGCGGTCCAGTCCAACAAAGACAGGTACTCCTCAACCCCAAGCGGCAGAAACCCCCTGTTCGAGGCACGACGCTCCGTCTTCTTCGCTCTGACCGCCTGACGCTTCGGCTCCAGAGGAACTGGAGACAACCAACCAGCCTTTGCACC
Organism: uncultured Planctomycetaceae bacterium; assembly: GCA_903921605.1. The sequence goes on from CAIXQV010001129.1 coordinate 8,157, forward strand.
GTGCTCCACCGCCGCGTCGAACTGACGACGCTCGGAAACCGGCACTTCTTCGAGATCCGTGTTCGGCACTGCTTTTCCTGAACACTGAAGACTGGCAACAGAACACTCTGCTGCGGCTGTCTTCAGATCCCGCAGGCGGTCCTGAGCACTCGTGAAATCGCTGCCTTCCGGAGTTTTTGCAATGCCTGCTCGAATGGGATTCAAATCTACGTACTGCATGCACGCAAGAATCGCCGCGTCATCCAGAAGAACCTGGGCCTTGAAGCGACCTTCCCAGAACCGTCCGCTGCACTCATCCTGTTTGTTGGCTTCTTTCGCAATGCGTTCGGAAAGAAATCGCATAAACCACGAGATGCTCGATAGCCGTTGTCGCTTTTCTTTCAGCCGCTTCTTGTCGTTGCGAATCTGGTTGAGTTCGAATTCTGTCGGTTCCGCCGGACTGCCGTCTTTGTTTTTTCGAACCGGGCAGAGCAACCACCATTTGAGAGCCACCTGATCGTCCGACCACGCCGCCACAAGATCGTGTCGGCTTCGAAGGATCGTGTGAAAGTGGTTACTCATGATCGCATAGCCGAGCACCTCGATACCCATGACTCCCGCGAGAAATTCCAGCCGATTGCGAATCAGTTCGCGGCGATGGTCATAGTTTTTCCCGGTGAGTTCATCTTTCCCGCAAAGAAACGCCCGCCGCACACATCGATTGATGCAATGCACGACCTGAATCTCCCCATCCGCCAACACATCCCGCCGATTCGCCCGAGCCATCAACAAGCCTCCTCTTGAACTTTAAGCCCTGAATGCCCTCAAAACCTGCGTCAGCCTTGACCCAAGGTATCGATACGACGAAACGAGGTCGATGATAGGTGGCTGGCCCCGTGCTCTCTACTTTAATGGATAAGTACAATGTCCCCTTTTGTGATTCCCTGCGAATACACGTACGTTAATGGCACCTTAATGCGAGGAGGTCTTTCGGAGTACCAATCAGGTCAACGGCAGCCTCATGATCGTCAAAAAGTCCCGTGACCCTCAGAAGCAAATCACCCTCTGGGCACAGGGCGATTGCTAGTGACATCCAGTCAACGCTAGTCCGCGTGAGGCCATCTTCTTTTGGAAAACTGTGACAAAAGATTTGACCAATCGACGACCCGAGCGTGATATCGTTGCGACGGCTGAAAATGATCGCAAAGGAAGGACACGTTCTTGCAGCGTTGGTCGCCATTTCAATAAGCCCGTCGGTGATTTCCAATAAGCCCGCATACCGCACTTTGGTACCGCATTTGATCTCAATCTCATCACTTCTCGTACCGGACGGAGTAGCTTCGATGAGATTCCGATGGTTCTTCCAAAGCCGTTGATGAAGCACTACTCTTGTGGCCTCTCGCCACGGGCCATCTGCAACAAAAAGCCAACCCTTATAGGGTTCTTCGCAGTATGCACTTATTAGGGAAAATGCCTTTTTGCCACAAGCGGCGGCAAGGTCTGTCAGCTTCAGAGAAGCATCTGATTTCTCACTGATGAATGTAACTGCTCCCAATTGGGGAACTGCCGTTGAATCTTGCACGGTTTTTGGGCGGTGGAAGAGCAACGACCGATTATCGGTGAACAAATCTGGCGAATCTAAAACTGACACTTCAATAGTCATAGTGACCTCCGGATTCATCGTTAAAGTGTGCCCCTCGATTCTGCGCATTATTGGGGCCGAAATTGTGTCCTCCAGCATCGTCGCGGATCCTAATCGTCTTGATCCCACCGCCAGAAGCAGGGACGTCATATTCGTATACCCTGCCTGTTTGCACATTTCCTCTTCGGTCGAGATTCGGGAGAACTCGACTGGGTTGCTGGCTCGTTGGAATTCCGGATTCTCTTTTTGCTTGCTTGAAAGCCCCGCTTCTCCCGGAATTTGCAGGGCTCAGGTTTGGCGGTCTGCTTGAAGGATTTTTTGACACCCGAAACGGCAACGGATTCGAGTACAGAACATTTGGATTGTACGGCGTAACCGTGATTCGATACGACGAAAGTTCCGCCCATGCCGAGCTTGCAAACTGGTTGACATGTCCTCGTGCGGCACTGCCGACGGTGGACCAGTGGGTGAGTGCTTCTGCCGGAACCGCATTGTACCCGACATAGCCACCAACCATTCCGGCAATTGGAGATCCGACTGCCGTCAATCGTTGCGAGCCGGAAAGGCTGCCCCAGTTATCATACGTATCAATCGCGTGGTAACCCATCGTGATCGCACCGTATCCAAAAAGTCCGGTTTGAGCGGCTAAAGCACCGTACCCGGTAAACCCTCCAATCGCCGCATTTGCCCGAGCAAACGCCGCTCCCGTTACAAACCCGAAGGTCGCCGTCCCAGCGATATTTCCCCCTGCATAGAAGTAGCTATCCTGGTTTGCCCCTGTAAAGCCGTTGCCGTACAACTGCGTTG
>CAIXQV010001130.1 GCA_903921605.1 uncultured Planctomycetaceae bacterium
AATTTGACTCTGCGCGACATGAAGTGCGCGTTGATATTGTAGCGATTTCGCGTGAAAGGCTCCTACACATTAGCCTGGGGCAAAAGCCTCCTTGAACCCTGAATGAGTTCCACACGTCTGTTTTGCGTTGCCCATGCAGGTTAGATTTTGGTGCGGGCGATGCGACCTGAGACGCTGCCGGCGTTGGCGCAGGCTGACTTGTCAGAGCCCGTTGGGCGGAATCACATGTAAATCCAGCAACGATTTCACCAAAGGAAACCTGCGATTCCGCCCCGAATGGGGCAATCACAACTCAGCCTGGGGCAACGCCCCAAGTATGAAATCAAAGAATACGCCACGCCCCAACGGTGCGGTACAAATTCATGATAAACGGGCGAATGAGATCATAAACACCCTTTTTTCCGCCCTTTCAGGGCTCAATCGCCCAAGTGAATTTCCAACCCAGGGCGTTGCCCTGAGCTGACATGTTAATGGCCTCGTTGGGCCGAATCGCAAGAGATTCAGAATCAACCGACGGATCCATACGACACGCCATTGTTTTAAACTCTCCACGAACTGATCGCGTTCCCCGAAAGTTGAAACCAACGAGAGAGTCGCATCAGGCTTCAGGCTCATTATGAAGCCTCTAAGATTCGGAACTGGCCTTCACGAGTCCGCCTGAGGTAACGGCTCAGGTTTAAGTGACCGAACCGCAAATTGCTCTGAAAGGACAGCGTAAAGCAGGCTTATGGAACCTCGCCAGGGTGTAGATTGGACGAGACGCTATCCCGCGGCTTTTCCGCTTGAACGCCCAGGGGGAACCTCAAGCCTAGCTCCTGAAGAAGCGGAATCTGTGCTTTGTGGTGGAGCGGCACATCATGGTAGCCCGGCCTTTCAAGGCCGGGACAACAACAATAAACGATTGTTTCGCAGAGCGACATTTGATGCGAGATCGTCAGCAATCCTGCAAGAAATCATTCATGCGTCACTCCGCGACGCCGTGCTGTTGGTTGCATCGTTTCCGGGGGTTAAAGACCGCCGGCTACGATCGGACCTCGCTCCGCGAGGAGCGGCAGTTGCGATTTGCCGTCGTGCTCCGGAAGATGAAACCGGCGTTGCCAGAGCTGACTTGTAGGGGGCCGTTGGACCTGATCGCAGAGCCATCCCTTAGAGTTAGGGAACCATACGGGTCTCAAATTCCTGGGCTGTGCGCGAACGACATCAATTCGAGGAGCCGGGCATTTCTAACCGGCGCAATTCATTTGCCGCAGAGCCAAAAAAAGGGCGAGATGACTCCACGCTGTCGTGAAGGCATCTCGCCCGATAAGCAGTTGGCCCCGAGAAATTTCACGGGACATTTTGGTCAAGAGAGCGACCGGAAATGCTAAATTGGTTTTCAATCAAGCTTAATGTCAATCGTCTCGCCCGGTTTGACTTCAATCTGCCGTTCCATTGATCCTTGATGGAATGGTTTAGGAACAGAGTTAAGGTTGGCCGGAGACTTAGCTGCAGCGATAAAATAAGTGTACCGCCAGAGATTTGCTTTTTGGGCGATCCCGACAGGTGTCTAAATGAAAAACGGCAGTCCTCTGTACTTTCAAAAAGTACCTGAGCACTGCCGTTCTGAATCTTGTCAAACCAATTAGCCGGGCCTTACTTCAACGCGAATTCAACCGGCCCTGGCCCTGCAAATTCAACCTCTCGGTCTGCTGAACCGATTAGGCAGTTGGGCGGAACTTTAGCAATACTTTTCGCACCAGCCGGACCCGATGCTTGTGACAAATAGTAGGTGTACTTCCCGGGAACCAGTTCCGCTTCAAATTTACCGTCTTTCACTTTCACTACGGCGGGAAGCCCATCTCCAGTTGGCTGAAGATTCAGATCGACGTCTGTTAATGGCTGTCCCGCGAGAGTCACATTACCTGTGACGGCAACGCGTGCAGCCGTGGGAGTGACACTGACGCCACATCCGACGATCGCACCCATTAGCACCAGGCTTAGAAACGAACGCAACATAAACAAAATACCTTTCAGACTATAATGAGATGCGGGCCTGACAAATCTGTGTTTGTCAGGCCCGCATTGTTTAACATTCTCGCATGTCATTCGGACCACGCCGTGATGACTAGAATTCGCCGATAACGTTTCCGTCCTGAGAAGCGGCCAACCACTTCAGGATTCGCCAGTCGATGTTTTCGCTCAGGAAGCGTACTGAACCGTCAGCGAGAACTGCCTGGCAACCACCGATGTGCCAGCTAAATGGCTCATCGTTTGGACCACAGTTGTTGGTTCGCCATGTACATGTCGACGGCCCACCCTGAGGCGTGCGATTCTGATTGATCGCCAGCAAACGTGAAGCTGTCGAGTTGCTTGGGCCAGAAAGACCATTGGTGCTTGCATCCGGGTCAGCCCATGCGTACATACGTCGTCCGCCAGAAGTACCACCTGACCACTCAACGGTGTCGTTCGTGATAACTGCAGGGCGTGAGGACAATGAGGCAAAGATGCCAGCATTCGGATGAGCGCGACCAGCGTCTTCGATACACAGAATCGTGTTCGATGTTCCGTCAGTAATGCTTCCGAAGCCCCACTTCTTTTCGCAGGACAGAGCGCCCTGGCGAGTCATAGCTGTGCGGCGTGCTGTTACGGTCGGACGAGTGCCCGGCAGATCAGTCTGACCGGTCTGTTCTTCAACGTCTGAAACGGAGATGAACATGTAGTCCCACACACCGTAACGGTCTGGAGATCGAGTTCCGGATGGAATCGGAGTGCTTGGGCAGATGAACGCATCAATCTGAGACTTTGCGGCAGCAACAGTATTCGGATAGTCAGGGTCGTGATACACAGCACCCAGTGAATCCGGATGAACGGCCGTCATTGTGTACGGCGTTGTCTTGGTTCCCATCTGAGCGTAGGTCAACTGATGGTCCATCTGAGCATAAACATTGGCCTGCTCGATGTAAGGCAGCAGCAAAGTCGGAGTCGACTGAGTCATGTAGACAGTTGACGCTCCGCCGGTGCTGTCGCACTGGCCTGGATGCGGCAGCTTGTTGTAAGTGCTCTCGAAGTTATGAACAGCCAACCCAAGCTGCTTCAGATTGTTCTTGCACTGAGTTCTGCGAGCAGACTCACGAGCCTGCTGAACGGCTGGCAACAGAAGTGCGATCAGAATTGCGATGATCGCAATCACGACCAGCAGTTCGATCAAAGTAAAACCACGACGCTGGCTCACTGGAGCCGACTGGAACCTGAACTTCTTCATCAAAAAACTCTCCATTCCAAAAAAAAGTAACGGATGCTTTGCCAACACATAAGGAGGATCAAAGAAACAGATCCAGAGAAAACTCAGCCCTGTCCCTTCAGATCAGATCCGAGCGTTCTCAAAGCAACCGACAAAAGCCAGAAAACCCTATCAACTTTAGCTCAAGCAAATCCTGCAGACGACGAAAACATCTTCCGCGGACGGCTGAAAACTCGTAAACCCGTAGTGCAAATGACGTCTCTGAAGATACCGTCGTAAAGACGGCTTTGAACCAACAAAACCACATACTTGCACTGACTTAGGGTAGTTTCGAAACCAATTGTTAACGTTTGATGAAGCTGTGCCAGTTTTATGAAACTTTCGCTAGTTTTCAGTGAATGTCCATACACTTTGCGAACGCCAAATTAATTATCTCCCGTGTTTTTTGCATCATTCTC
>CAIXQV010001131.1 GCA_903921605.1 uncultured Planctomycetaceae bacterium
CGTGATTCAGCCGACCCGCAGAGACGACCCGAATGAGTCTCGATGTTCCCTGCTGCGCTGGTCGAGTCCACCACTCGTTCTGAATCGGTGTTGCGGACTGTTCAAGAATCAGCTCCACATCAACACCGTTGCGTTGAGTCTGAATCTTCTCATCGCGGATGCCGTAAAAGCGTTTGGCGGATTCTCGAGCTCCATCGGAGACGGCAAGGACTCGTGATGAGTTGTTATAAAGTCGATGCAGGATTCGTCGCTTGAACCACTGAAATCTTCCCGCGACCGGTGCAAAACCAATCTCCGGATCTGTCACAATCGTCGAAACATTTGGCACGCCCACACGCTGTGCGCCGGCGGCTGAGATGAGCGTCATCAGGAATGTGCGGTCATAGCTGACATCAGCCTTGATCTCCTTCAGGAAAGCCGCAAAGTCCTTGACTCGACGCGAATGCATGAGCCCCGGCAGATAAATGCGGGATGAGGTCACTCGTTCTTCGAACGATGTGATTGGAACATCCGCGGGAACGAGATCCAGCAGGGGACCTGATCGATAGACGAGGTACAGAAATGGTTCAAACTTCTGCCGATCCAGATGTCGCAGAGCCAACACCAGTTGTCGCTCTGAGCCGCCGCCATGCATGGCTCCTATCGAAAAGACAACTCGAATTCGCGACATGGGATCGGGGTTTCAGTAGGTACAAAAAACTCTGTTCTGAGCCTGAGGGAAGGACGATGCGATTGCGGAACCAGGAGTATGATAGCCAACGAGCAAAAGTAATTCCTGCTGCAAACACTTACTCCCCTTGGACTGCGGCAGCCTGCTGCCGCTTTCGTGCAGGCAGCCTGCTGCCAAACCACCGTTCTGCACTTGCCATAATTCAGAACGGTTGTCCACAGCAGGCTGTGGAGCGGAAAGCTGCAGCGGGCTGCAGCAGTCCAAAAAAGCGGCACGCTGAATCTCCTTTCGAAGCTGTGACAATCGCTGGTATGGACTCTACACTGCCGACCAACTGTGCTGCCGTTGAAAATCTATTACCTTGAAAAGATCGAAAAACTCCACGAGATTTTTTTGTGAAAGAAACAAAGACCAGAACCAAAGGCCACGAGCGAACTCGTCGCGATCATGCGACCGAGCTGACGCAGGACTACGTAGAAGCCATCGCGGAGCTTCATGATCGCTTGGGAGAATGTCGAGTCCGAGATCTGGCCAAACGATTTGCGGTCAGCCACGTGACCGTCAATCGCGCTGTGGCCAGAATGAAGCGAGATGGCTACGTCGACACAGAGCCGTATGCTCCTGTGAGTCTCACCGAGAAAGGCCGCAGCCTGGCTCAGTTTTCCCAGCGTCGACACGAAATTGTGTATCAATTCCTGCTGGCTCTGGGAGTCAGTGAACGAACAGCATCCATCGACAGCGAAGGTATCGAACACCACGTTAGCGAAGAAACGCTGCGGGTGATGGAGAAGTTTGGCAAGAGTCACTCCGGTTAGTGCTATGTCCGCAATGTTCTGACGGATGCAGGGCGGGCCGAGCGACGCGAGTTCCTGCACCCCGGATGGTTCCAGTGATATGCATAGTCGGTGTTGGCAAGGTTGTTCTATGGCTGAACTTAATCGGCCGGTTTTGTGGTAGTGTGCCAGCGAACACTGATTTTCTCAAGATCCTTGCGACAGGGGCTGAAGATTCGTGCTGAGATAGTTGTTGAGGAGGAATTCTGCCAGTAGTCTGTATCAACTGCCTGCCCTCGTAACTTTCTTCTCCGGAGTCTGACGTGATCGACTGGATCCGAAACCTTGTCAACGCCAACGAGTCAGTATCCGACGAACTGAATTCAGATCTGATTCAGGAGCTGCGACGTTCGCTGCGAGGCTGCGAAGCATTGTATGTGGAAGGATCGCAGGTCTGTGCGGATTCCTGCCCGGAGCTGCTGACAGACGGACCGGAAAAGTTTTCCGAGCTGATGATCGATCTTCATCGTGGTCTGATGATCAAGATCTTCGTTGAGGTGGCTCAGTGTGATCAGGAGTGGCATGCTGCAGAACGTGCGGCGGCTCTGGTGCTGTTGAAGCATGTCTGGAGCATTGATGTTGATCGGGAGCAAATCGAAGAAGGACTCAGTAAGGCCGCAGAGCTGGCTGAAGCCCTGCACTGGGAAAGTTTGCTTGGTCCCTTTGTCCGTCTGCCACCCTTGCGCGAACAGCGAACGGCACTGCTCACGTATGTTACGCGAGTAGCCAACATCATCGCCAAAATTGACGGCACAATTAACCCTGACGAGCGCACGGCGCTGGAGTCCATTTTCGCGTCTGTAAAGCGGGTGCTGAAGCAAAAGAATCCGGCGGAGTCGATGACAATAGAATCGTCCGGGACAAGTTCATCAGCTCAGGCAATGAGTGCCGTTGCGCAGATACAGCCAAAGAAAAAGCGTTCGCAGAAAGCTGACGGGCTGGAGGAAGATGTTAGTAAAAAGGAGGTTGAAACTCTTCCGAAGAAGACTCGGGAACAGATGCTTCAGGAAGCGACAGGTGAACTGAATACCCTGATCGGACTCGAGTCTGTGAAAGACGATCTGTCGCAACTTATCAACTTCCTGCAGGTGCAGGAGGAACGAAAGAAACACAACTTGCCGAAGACACAGGTCAGTCTTCACACTGTGTTTCAGGGAAATCCTGGCACAGGCAAGACAACGGTCGCGAGGATTATGGGCAAGGCCCTCGGAGGACTGGGGATTGTCGTCAAGGGACATACTGTCGAAACGGATCGCTCGGGACTTGTAGCAAAATTCGCTGGTCAGACCGGTCCCCGCGTGAACGAACGCGTTGACGAAGCGCTGGATGGAGTGCTGTTTGTTGACGAAGCGTATAGTTTGGTTTCAGAACAGGGTGATGATCAGTTTGGGCACGAGGCTGTGCAGGCTTTGCTGAAACGAATGGAGGACGACCGTCATCGCCTGGTCGTTATCGTCGCTGGATATCCCTCTCCGATGCAGGAGATGCTCCAGACAAACCCAGGACTATCATCGCGTTTCCAAAGGACTTTGAGTTTCCCGGATTATACTGCGGACGAGCTGGTTGAGATTTTTGATGGCATGTGTCGGCGTGACCATTATGTGTTTTCAGAAGCTGCCCGAAAAGCGTTGCGATCCACGTTTGAAGGACTCGTCCAGGAGAAGGACGAGCACTTTGGAAATGCCCGGCTGGCAAGAAATCTGTTCGAAAGCGCGGTGCGTCGATTGGCGAACCGAGTTGTCAGTGTCACGCCGCTGACCAGGGAAATGCTGACCACTTTGCAGGCCGAAGACATTCAATTTGGGGAAGACGATTGAAGGATGCGACGGCATTGTCGGTTCGAAACGCATCACTTGCTGCAAGGCCGGACGAAGACCGGAAAGCTGAAATATCCCGTCTCGAAAAAGACGGGACCGAATACGGTGGATGTGATCCCCGACGGCTACGAGTTGTTCGAGAATTCTGTCGATGCCATCATTCGACATCGTTCACAACTCTAACTTTTCGCTACACCAGAAGTCGTGAGCGATCTGCGGCCGTCCCAGACTTCGGAGAGAACGGAGCATCTCCATCACTCAACCAACTGCAGGCAAACTGCGGTCTTGCCGTTGCGGAGGTACAGTCGCTTATCTGCGATGATGGGATGGTTCCAGGTTTTGTCGTTGAGCATTGGCAGTCTTGAAAGCTCCGTCAGCTTTTCTGGCGTGGCTTGTAGCAGAACGAGGTCTCCGTTCTCCGCGGCGACGAGAATCTGGCCGGCTTTCTTCAGCAGCATCGCCTGACCAAAACCGTAACGGCCGCCCTGCCATTTGCGTTCTCCCGTTGCGGCATCAATGCAGGAGAAGATGGCCTGATTGAAACCGTAAACGCCGTTGTCAAACACAAGACTATCATTGAACGAGGGACGCAGTTTCGTCGAGGTCCACGCTTCCGTAACCTTCCACTGATCATCGGTCTTGCTGACTTCCAGTCGAGCCGTGCCGACGCCATCCCCAAGGCCGACGATCAGACTTTCCGGGCCAATCTGCTGAGGGTCCACCATCGCCGGGCCTTTCCACAACTCTGGCTTGAATGTCCAAATTGCGGAGCCATCTTTCGGATCAATCGCATGTGCTCCTTTTCCGTCGCAGAAGACGACGACCGACTGGCCGCACAACGTCATCGGGCGAGCCGTGGTATAGTTCATGTCCGTCGAAGGGAAACCCCAGAGCGTGTTGCCCGTGGCACAGTCCATCGCGAGAAGTCCGTTCTTTCCTGGCCCGCCGGCGAAGATGATAAGCTTGTCTTCAAGGATGAGCGGTGAACTGGAGAATCCCCACATCGGAATCGGGGCCCCGAAATCGGTGACGAGATTCTTCTGCCAGACGACGGTGCCATCCATTTCATTCAGGCATGTCAGCAGTCCTGTTCCGCCGAGCGCATAGACTCGACCGTTCGCTACACTCGGCGTGCTGCGAGGGCCGGCTCCGGAGACAACTTCGTTAAAGCGAGTCCCATCGGCATGCGTCCAGATCGGACGCCCGTCAGCCGCCGAATAGCAGGTTATGTGTTCCTTCTCGCCGCGTTGTTCCTGAGTAAATAACTTCTGATTGTTGTACGTGAACGAACCCCATCCGGGTCCGATGGAGATTCGCCAAAGCTCTTTGGGTGGATTCGTTGTCCAGTCCAGCGGAGCGATCTCTTCATTCGACGAACCGTTGCCTTCGGGGCCTCGATACTGCGACCAGATGAGGTCATTCATCGGGCCATCAGCGTTTTCCGAAGTCTCGGGAGTGACTCCGGACCGTGGCGTCAACTCGGGCAGCGTGTCTTCATGTCGAGGACTCCATCGCCAACGGAACTCAGCATAGTAGTCGCCATCGAAGCCTTCGTTTCTGACAAGAGAAAAACTGCTCCAGCCGAGGCCAAGCAGGACGATGGCCAGAAGACAGCGGCGTGGAGCTAGTGACCAGATCGACAGAGCCAGCGTGATCATCAGCTCGGCCAGCGGAACTCCGTAAATCCACATCGTGGTTCGCAGAGCGTCATCGAACTCGCTGATCTGCGACGCTGCCAGAGGTGTGACGATTCCCGCAATCACCAGAGCCAGCTTTTCTCGCCAGCGGAGTCGGCTGGCGAACAGTAGCCAGATGGTGAATGCCAGCCCTGTGCCAAGTGGACCGGCCATCATGAAGATGAATCGCGGAAGGTTGCGAATGGAAGGCGTCACTGTCAGGATCATCGCGACCAACTGCACGATCAGGATCCACCACGCTGGCCAGAGTCGCAGAGGATGCTTGCTTTCGACAGGGACAGATTTCGTGTCTTCAGGTGCTTGTGGTAAGTCGGAAGTCATTTGATGTTTCTGAATAGAAGTGTGCTCTGGAGGTCAGTGATTCTGACAATATGGTTAGCGAAGCGAAACTCCTGAGTCTCCCGAGAATCTAAGTAGAGAGCCAGAGGTTGGAATTTCTGTTTCCGTCGAGTCGAAAACGTCCAAATCCTGCCGAGAGGTGACGAGACTTGATCGCGGGATCAGTCTTCAGTTCGGTCGTCGCCGTTACGATCGTCGCGTCGAGGTTACCTGAATCATGTCGCTGTATCCTGTCGTCTATGCCTTACGCCCGTTGGTCATAGCGTTTTCGATATCCATCTTGAATCAACGACATTGGCTGCGTACTATGCGATTCGCCCGCGTGTCGGCCAAGAAGGGCATTGAGAGTGCATCCAGAATTGTGCTGATGAATGTCATCTGCACCGGGTGTCTTCTCATGAATCCGACACTGTTTCATGACAGATGCAAAACTGCGACGTGCGATCATTGTGGAATCGGCACGTCTGATGTACTCCCGAAGTGAGTCCGAGTACTACCGAGCCAAACTCAAGGCTGCTCAACGACTTTGCCAGGGCTGGGTCAAACCGTCCGAATTGCCCAGCAATGCAGAAATCCGCGATGAGATCTTGCGGCTGGCGAATCTGTTCGAAGGCGATTCAAGATTTGATCGTCTCCGTGAGATGCGGTTCGAAGCCTTGCGACTGATGCGAATGCTGGAGAACTTTCGGCCGAAGATTATCGGCAGCACCTTCACCGGCCATATTCGGCACGGTTCAGATATCGACATTCACATTTTCTCCGCGACCGCGGAAGCTGTGGAAGCGCGGCTTGAAGCCGAAGGTATCGACTTTCAACTGGAACGCAAACGCGTCCGCAAACATGGTGAAGAGCGAATCTTCACGCACTTCCACATTAAAGATCGCTTTCCCGTCGAGTTGACCATGTACGCGCCGGACA
>CAIXQV010001132.1 GCA_903921605.1 uncultured Planctomycetaceae bacterium
GCCCCGCCGCTGGAAACGGCATAGATCGGAATCACGTTGGGATGCAATACGGCAGCTGCAGCCTTGGCCTCCCTGGCAAACCGTTTCCGGGCCGTCGCGTGAGTGGCGATGTGGGGAGCCATGACCTTCAGCGCCACGATCCGATCCAGCGCCGGGTCGATGGCTTTCAGCACGACCCCCATCGCTCCCGCGCCGATGACACCTGTGATCTCATATCCGTCCAGGCGGCCGAGACGATGAGGGTCTTCCGAAGGGGTGAGCGATTCCAGAACGTTTTGGATTGCTGTCGGAATGCTGACATGCAATAAGTCGATTGCTGCAGCGGAGTACTCGATGGAACTGGCTAGGTCGAATTCCGTTTCCTGCAGTAAGTGGGCTGCTCGGTTCCAACTTTCGGCATCAGCAGCCTGCCGTTCCAAGTACTCTCTGCAGTCACGACAGCTATCCAGATGAGAGACAAGCTCGGCGTCTGCGATCTGAATTTGGTCCGACCTCAGGAATTCGTCGATGCGCTGGCGGTCGCAGTGGTTGGCTTTCGAGTTCATTGGTCATTCTCCTGCAAGCACGTAACCTGTTCGCGTAGTCTTCGCATGACGCGACTTCGAGCTGCGTAGACAGACCCCACGGATTTCCCCAGCAGAGCTGCTGCCTCTTCACAGGATTGTCCGCCAACCACCGTGAGCTCGAATGCCCGCCAGGTGTCTGGATCAACATCCTTTTTCACAACCGCGGCGGCATGACGATACTGTTCTCGCATTGTTTCGGTCGCCAACTCCTGCTCAACAAGCTTTTCGTTCTTAGGTTGGCCGGCAAGCAGATCGAGCATTTCGGAACCGCCGGCGGCGGCGTCTTTGGGCTGCCGAGACAAAGCGCTGAAGATCGAATTTCGAGCGACCCGCCGCAGCCAGTGACGAAACTTGGTTTCAGGGTCCGTCTTCTCCCAACGATGGATGGAACTGGCCACGCGCATGAAGACGCTCTGCACCAGGTCCTGCGCGTCCGCGTCCTGCATTCCCCGGCGACGCGCCATGCGATAAACGACAGGGCGATAGATGAGCACGAATTGATCCCACGCCTCCCGATCCTCTGGGGATTGGACTTGCGCGATCAGGCTGGATCGGGTCTGTGGGAATTCGGTCATCACTGTCTCCTGGGAGTCTAAACTCAGGTTACTTCCGCAATCTGACACTAAAGTTCGAGGAATCTCCGAATTCCTGTCGAATCGGGGTGAATTGCGGCGGAATTCCTGCCCGTCCGTGATTCAATGTCCTTTAACAACGACCACGGACAATCAAACGAATATTCCCAAGGCAGTTCTCCGTCAATTCTCTCCTCCGCCCGGTAGGTAAACAATAGAGGCCGGGTTCGGTCAGGTTACCTGCCATTCTCGCTTTGCGGAGTCTTTGCCCATAACCCACTGCGCTGAAGCTGCGCGCCGACCTGACGAGCTGCGGCTTGACTCGGTTTCAAATGAGGCTAGCGGGGTCGTTTTGAACCAGAGTTTAGGTTTCGCCAGCCGACCTGCGATCGCAATTGCAAGCAATCGAGCGTGGATCAAATCTGCGATTGAAATCTATTGCGATTGCCACGCCTAATACTCGCCATGGGACGGACAATTTAGACTCTCGCCGCACGAAGCTGTTCCAATGCAGTGATCATTTCTTCGACAATTGCGTCCTGGCTGAACTCCTGCTCAGCTGCAGCTCGAATGGATTGGCGGTCGAGAGCCTGGGCTCTGGCGATGGCGTCGACGTAGACCGCCAGCGCAAGTTGGTCTGCGTCGTTCTCGACGCACTGCCGACCGGGAGGCAGCCGATCGACTACGAAGCCGGTCACGCCGTTGCGAACGAATGAAGCGCCCGTGCGGACGCCAACCGTGGGACATCCGGCGAGCAGAATCTCTTGAAGGGCCAGCGGGCCGTGATCGTCGTCGGCCAGGTAGGCACAGGCCCGCGACCGACGAGCCGCCTCGAACAGCTCCTCACGGCGGTAACCAGCGTTGTTCCCTGCATCAGCAGCAACGCCAAGCCGCCGGGCCGGCCGGACTCAAAGTACGGTTGTGATAACCTTGAATGACTTCCAGACTTAATGCTGAAGCAACCACACAGCACCTCACCGGTGGCTTTTTATACGGTGCACTATGGGCGTTTGTGCTTGTCACATCTCCTTAGCTCAAATGCCAGCATGAATGCTCATTGTTAGTGACATTTCAAACAACGTTTCTTGGAACCGAGGAGGGGAACCCCACCGACATTTTTCTTGCGAAATTGCCGTAATTCGAAGAACTTTTTTCAGCTGAGGAAATGGCTTTGCCAGAAGGCCATGAACTATTCGTCAATAAGCATGGTTTTGCTTGTTAACTCCCACATTCCCCTGAGGCTGTCGTGGTCTTCCCAGCAGGAAGATTTTGGGAGATGACGTGACTCCACAGCCATCGGCGAACGACTCGACAGGGCTGGGGCTGACCTTGTGAGCCTGTCTGAAAAGCTCGACACCACAAGTGCGGCCGGGAAGATGGTTTTCCGGATGATGGCAGTCCTGGCGGAATTCGAGCGGGATCAGGTGTCTGAGCGTACCGCAACCGCGATGGCTCACAAGAAGGCCAAAGGCGAGCGGGTTGGCACGATACCGTTTGGTTGCGACCTGTCAGCCGATGGGATCGCACTGACTAAGAATCCCAAGAAACAAGCAGCACTCGAATTGATGAGCCTGATGCGGGAATCCGGTTGAGCGCAGAGTTAGGCTTCACCCAGGTGTCCTGTTGCAATGGCCGCCTGTTTGTCTTGGAAGATTGCCATTGCGGTGAGCATTCTGAGGAAGCCTAGCTTCTTGTAGAACCCTTCCTTA
>CAIXQV010001133.1 GCA_903921605.1 uncultured Planctomycetaceae bacterium
ATCCGGCCCGGAGTCAACGGGGTCACTCGCAAAAGATTCCAACTGCCGCCTTCCATTTCTCCGGCAATCATTCCGGAGGCCAGACCGGGAGTCAGCAGGACAATCAACGCCACCTGCAGCACGATGATGAGGGCTCCGGTATATTCTACGCCTCGCGATTCCGTTCCCTGAGCCGACACCAGCGTCAGTAACAATGACAGAACAGCACAGCCTGCGACCAATCTCAGCAGCCAGTGCATACGGCCAAACTGCCGACACTGGAATTCTTTCACCATGACCGGATTAACAAACGATGGAATGCCAGCCGAGCGTCGCTGAGGATCAACCAGAAACAAAACTCGACGACTGGCACGAACCCACTGGTCCTGATCGTCAGTGATGAATCCCTGAGATCGCGAACGATCCAGCAGGGAATGACTGAGTCGCAGAATACAGACGACACTTCCCACAACAATAAACAGTGTGGCAAAACCGACATACCACAGCACCGGATCCCGTGATTCCATCAAACCGGAACCACCGACGGAGCTTTGATTCAGCATTTTCATCAGGGCCGGGATCGGCGAAATCAGCTTAAGCAACTGGCAACCTTTGGCGATCGGACTGGTTCCGCCCGGAAACAAGGCCTCCGGAAACCAGGGAACAATGGTCATCGCAAACGTGACACCATAACTCCACCGCAACGCAGATTCGGTGCTGCGGCAATAAGTTCCAACCAGAAGTCCAATCACAATCAACTGAAGAGATACCAACGTCAGAAACAAGTAGAGCTTCAGAACATCGTCGGTAAATGAGAGTCCTCCCATCAGATAACAGCATGTCAAAGCGGGAAGCGTCGCAAACAGCAGCAGCATGACAAATCCCAGCATCGCCAGCGCTTTGCCAAGGTAGATCGACGTTCGCGAAAGTGGCGAATTCAGAAGCAACTCCAGAGTTCGCCGGCGCACTTCGGTGACCAAAGATGTCGACGGGAAAACAGGTACGATCAGGATCGCCGCAGCCAGCATGGCATAGGTCAGCCAGGCGAAGACTTCGCGGCCCTTTGCTCCATCCAGATCCACAATACCGCTCGATGGCCATTTCAGAAACACGATGACTGAAAAGGCGATCGAAACCGCCAGCAGGATGACTAAAGTTCTTCCGCTGCGAAGCAGTGCCAGAAGTTCTCGTTCAACAATAATCAGGCAACCATTCATCGAGCCACCTCAGTCGCCGGAGCTTTCGCGGCAGCCTTTTCTGTCCGCTCCGCTTCTGCTTCGCGTGCCGCCGAAACGAACGCCTCTTCCAGATCTCCGGCAACTTCGCGGAACTGTGAAACCAGGTCTCCAGAGGAGATCAGATGCCGAAGCAGTTCGGTCAATTTCTCATCATTAGCGGCGGTCCGACAACGAATGATGGACTCAGTTTCTGAGACGGTTATCTCTGCGTCATGTTCAAGCATTGGACGAAGGCGTCCAGCCGCGGCGGCGATGGTCGCGGAATTCAGAAACTGAATCTCAATCGTCCGGCGTTGGGACAGTTCACGAGTCACTTCCTGAAGTGTCCCGACGGCTCGCAACTTTCCGCCAGCGACAATCGCAATTCGATCACAAATCCGCGCCAGCTCGAGGAGAATGTGACTGGTGACAATCAGCGTGCGTCCCTCCGCCGCCAGCCTCAGCAGAATCGTTCGCATTTCAATGCGAGCTTCCGGGTCCAACCCATTCGCGGGTTCGTCCAGGATCAGCACTTCCGGGTTGTGCAGCAAAGTTCTGGCGATGCCGACTCGCTGCTGCATACCGTGGCTCAGACTTTCCACATAACGGTCCTGCATCCATGTGGCGTTTGTTAACTCCAGCACCTCAGCCACGCGTTTCTGACGTTCGCGACGAGAAATCCCGAAGGCGGCTCCGAAGAAATCGAGATACTCCCGAACACGCATGTTGTCGTAGGAACCGAACTTGTCGGGCATATAACCCACGAGCCGTCGGACCTTCGTCTGTTCACGAACACAGTCCGCTCCGCCAATGCGAGCATACCCGGAAGTCGGTCGGGACAGCCCGACAAGGATACGAATCGTGGTCGTCTTGCCAGCTCCGTTCGGACCGATGAACCCAAGGATACTGCCTCGATTCAAAGTCAGCGACAGATTGTCCAGAGCGACGAATTCTCCGTAGTGCTTGGAGAGTTCATGGATTTCCACAA
>CAIXQV010001134.1 GCA_903921605.1 uncultured Planctomycetaceae bacterium
GTCAGCGACTGGTCTTGAGGGCACCTCTGAAGTCGCACAAAGCCGAAGAAACGGAATCAGCTTTTGAGCAGGACACACCGCCAATTGGGGCTGCAGAAAGATTCAGTATCCTTGAATTTTAGGGACAGAGATTCGTCCGCATGGCAAATAGAGTCCGTTGAAATCTACGAAGTGGCTGTTACGGAGTCATGTCAGACTCGCGTGCCATGGAAGAATCGCTCGCACGCTTCAGTTCAGGGAGTGCTCTTTGCTTAACCAATCCCGGAAGCCTGCTCACCCTTGTGGCACATTGGTCAGAGTCAGGGAGACTTCCGTGGGATTCAGTGCTGACACGGATGTTTGCGAACGGCCAATGAAAGGGATTCTATTCGACCACTCAATAACCGGTGAGAATAGAGTCTTGGCCTTGGGCCTTGGTGAACGTTTTCGGCTTCAGAATATGCGGATAGAGCCGTGAGAGGATTGCCAGGAATATAGAGTTGGCCGAAACGCAGCTCAGTCGCGATCGATCCTCGGACTGCCGGCCATTTGATTTCGTGTATCCGCGCTTGCGAAACGTTCTTCAAATCATTCGCGGGTTCAGAGCGACTGAATCGGCATGAAACAAACTCTGGCAATCTTTAAAGAGAAATCGGGCAGGCCATCACAGCCATGCAATCGCCTGCCCAACTCTCTCTGAAACGGCGGATGGAAGGGGATTCCACGCCGTCAGACTGCACGATATCAACGATTCGCAAGACGTCGAGGAAAGTTGCAGTTTTCTCGCCTGTGATCTTGAGGGAGATTTTTTTTTTTGGACCAAACGCACCATTTTTCCCTAAGGGGTTTTCCAGAATACTCGTTTTACTCAGGGGCATGTCAACGCATGTTCAATAGTTGGAGTTTCTGTTTACGGTGGCGACGTGGACTGCAGAAATCAAGAACTGCACGAAATGATGTCCGCGTTGCCACTTGCGTAGAAACTGAGTTGCAGTTGAGCGACGTCAATAATCTTGCGTTGAGCCTGACAGGCTTATGCACATCAGCCAAAGGCATGAGAATGCACGAACGTTAATGAGCACCGCTCCGGGCAATACTCAGAGTGGCCTTGTTGAGAGTCGCACCGGATTCTCCCGAATCCGGCGACAAAGAAACAACTCACTCTTTACGCCCAACGAGGCAACTTAGGGCGTTGCCCCGGGTTGACTTGCCAGGGTCCGTCGAGCCGAATCGCGAGGGTTTTATCCTGAACCTGCGGATCGATGCAAATTACGCCCACGTTTCAGGATGGATTGGCGTCGGACAGAGCTTATTGAAAGGCTTCCTGCATTATTTCGGTTTGCTCTCGTGCTTCTTCAGCAGATCCAGAACCAACTGCTGGCGCGACGAGGGCTTCTTTTCCAGATCACTACGAAGTGACTGACTTAATTCCGGCGATGGAGGAGTCCCTTCCACAGCCGTATAGACTTCATTGACGAATCTTTCAGGGTTGTCATTTTGCTGATCATAGAATTCACTGCTGCTCAGCAAGCTGGCCTGAACCTTCTGCAGAGACCCACCACTCTTCAGGTCTGATTCCCAGGCGGAAATTTCCCGAGGCGAGGCAGCACGTCCGAGGTACTGCTGATACCACTGCCCGATCTGAGCTGATGGAGATAAGCTATTGCCGGTTGGACGCACACCTGTTGAAGTCAGCTTGAGATTGCTGCGCGTACTGTTCGAGTTCAGGTTGACCTTGGAAGCCGGAATCGTTTGCATCAGGATCAGCCCACGTTCAACAACCTTGGCTTCCATCGCATACTGATGACCGGATTTCAGAAGACTGGGATCAAAATCCATCCGGTATGCCAAAGGCCATCGGCCCTGAGCCGAGAAGCTGATTTCGGCAATCGCGTTTATCGCCCATTGCGGTCGCGTGACATCGAGAAGTCGCACTGTCACAACAGCATTAGGGCCGGGATTGACACGGTCGGAGGTCGCGATTTCGCCACTGATGGTCCATAGGGAGGAAGTAAACTGGACCGGAACGTTGATCAGCTTCCCGTCTCGACTATTCCGAACCAGCAGAGAGACTCGACCACGTGAGTCCAC
>CAIXQV010001135.1 GCA_903921605.1 uncultured Planctomycetaceae bacterium
GTACAGGATAGCATCATCCTTCACTGTGGAGTCCCCCATGTCAGAATCGTCCCGGAAGTGTGCTCAGTGTAACGCCGAATTGCCAGCGGACGGTGCGTCATCACTGTGTCCTCAGTGTTTGTTGCAAATTGGTTTTGAGACGCAGCCAGCCGTCAGATCCGGAGAACCCAGTTCTTCGGCGTATCGTCCCACGTTCATCCCGCCGACCGTTGAAGAACTGGCTTCTCATTTTCCGCAACTGGAGATTCTGGAGGTCCTGGGACATGGCGGCATGGGCGTGGTCTACAAGGCTCGCCAGATCGAACTTGATCGCGTCGTGGCGTTGAAAATTCTGCGGCCCAATATCAGCCAGGACGCCGGTTTTGCAGAGCGATTCCTGCGAGAAGCAAGGGCTCTGGCCAAGCTGAATCATCCCAACATCATTACGGTGTATGACTTCGGTCGAAAGGATGCACTGTATTTCTTCATCATGGAATTCGTTGACGGGACGAATCTGCGGCATGTGGAACGAGCCGGGCAACTCAGTCCGGCGGCCGCGTTGAATATCGTCCCTCAGATCTGTTCGGCGTTGCAGTACGCACACGATAACGGTGTGGTCCATCGTGACGTTAAGCCCGAGAATATTCTGCTGACGAAATCCGGCGACGTGAGAATAGCGGACTTCGGGCTCGCCAAGCTGGCAGGCATGGATGATCACGCACCGCTGACCGGAACCTGGCAGGTGATGGGCACACCGCATTACATGGCTCCTGAACAGTTTGAAAAACCAAACACCGTCGATCACCGAGCCGACATTTATTCGCTGGGGGTTGTCATCTACGAACTGCTCACTGGCGAACTTCCGATAGGTCGCTTTCGGCTACCATCAGAGAAAGTGCACGTCGACGTGCGGCTGGACGAAGTCGTGCTTCGAGCTTTGGATAAAGAGCCTGGTCGACGCTATCAGCGCGCGACGGATGTCGCAACGGCTGTTGATGCCGCATCGTCTGCCAGACCAGGTGAGCCGACTCATATTCAAAACGTCAGGCAATGGGCCAGCGCAACAGCGACGGCCGCGGGTGAGCGAATCAATACCTTGCAGAATCAGGCGATCAATGGAGAAACACTGCTTCGAGACGCTGTCAACTTGTTGGGAGCTCGAAGCCATGGGATTGGTACCATCCTGATGTGGGTTGGTGCCCTCAACGCCCTTGTTTCATTGGGACAAATGGACAGCGTGCATCGCCCCCGTTCGTCGGGCATGGAAGTCCCGGTGTTCGTTGCCGCGTGTCTTGCGTTTTGGTTTGGACGCCAGCTTCGTCGCAACGCCGTGTCGAAGCCGCTGCGATGGGCCGGTTTGTTGTGTCTTCTGCCGGTCATAACCGATTTAGTCCTGCCCGACCTTTGCCGCATCCTGTTCATGGCAATGGGACTGATTGCTTCGCTGCATGAGAAGTTTTCGAATACCTCTAACGATGCTAAGGATGTCTCCGTCGCCGACAAATTTGCGAAAGGACTTGAACTAGTTCAGTCGGTGATGACTCCTCGATTGCTGCTATTGACGCTTGCGAGTGTCGGTGGATGGTGCATTGTATCGGGACTGTCGATCGGCGGATCGTCCATGTTCTGGTATCGCCATCTTGTGCCTTCTCTTTATGTTGTCGCCGATCATTCCGCGCAAGTCGTTCGCTTGAATTCAGAAGGACCTGTCGAGGTCAGCATAGTGTCAACAGAGACGACAGAGTGGCAGGGTATGGCTCTGGAGGGTTTGAAGCCCGAGCGACACACTCTTGAACTTCGAGGTGAGTCGAGGAATGGCAGCACGTTCATCGAGTTCGATTTTGAGACCAATCAGGCTCGAAGGCCGCTGGGCTCTGAATTCGAAAGGTCTTCGATCAATCGGGATGATGTTCAGAACTGGATGTCAGTGCTCGTGGATAACGTCAATCTTCTGCAACACCAGAAGGAAGTTGACAACGTGTATGACGTTGTGAGCCTGATGATGAAGACACGCGGCCTCGTTGACAGAATCAGCCTCGATGAGAACTCTTATCCAACTCTCCAACGACAACTGGAGAGACTGCTTCGCGATCCGCAATCCAGGTCCGGTCTGATTCCTGTTGGCCGACTCCTGGATCCCGATCTGTTCAGCGTCTCAAATTCCAATATTGCGGTTAGAGAGACGATCTCTCCGAAAGATTTCGCAATCCAGTTGTTTGTCAGTGGAGCGATTGCTGCTTTTGTCGTCGGGCTTCTGCGTGTGCTTCGAGTTCTCTACCGACAATTGTGGCGACCTGTTCTTTTTCCAATTTCTGATGCAGCGACCGATCAGGTCGTTGCAGATCGTGAATGGAAATGGTGCAGTGTTGCAATGTTGATGAATGGCCTGCTGGCATCGGCCGCGATGATCTTTGCCTTCGTTCTTTTGGGCTGGATGAATGCAGGTCGATCAGGCGGTAGTTTACTTGAACAGCACAGGTGGCTGGCGATCCCCATGTATCTGTGGCTTTGGGTCAGCTTCAGCATTGCTGTGGGTTCTTTGTTGGCTCGGCCGGTTCTTCGCAGTGTGGGCCATCGAATCGGACAACTAACGGCTATCGTTGCAATTCTGCTAATGCCGCTGGCCGTTATTACGTTTCCGGCCGGTCTGTCGGCTTGGATTCTGCTGACAAGCCCGCTTGGCAGGGACCTTTTCCGCATGCGGGGCGAATCAGTTAAGGCACCATTAACAACCGCGAACTGAGCCTTTTTCCTCACGAGTGTTCGTCTTCAGAGTGACGCAAGATACGGTGGGAATCATTTGCCGACGGTTCCCACCAGCGTTTGGCCAAGTGTGATTCTGGTTTGTGTTCCAGCCATGTCGAGGAGCAGGGAATCTTCTGTAATCGACAGGACCTTGGCCTGGAAGTCCGGAAACGATAGTTCTGAATCGGCCACGACAGATTGTTCGGTTTTCGAACGCTGGTCGATGAACCAGGCTTCTCGCTGAGAGCCATTCCAGACGGACGCCACAAAGCGAATGGACTTTTCCGGATCGACTTTTGGAGTTGGCGAACTCGTTACGGGCTCTTCTGAACTCTCTGATGATTCAGGTTCATTCGAGACGGTTTCCACTTCGACGACGTTCGCAAACTGTCGACGAAAAAAGTGGATCGCTGATACCCTGAACTACACCTTAGCGGCGCAGGTTAAAGCCGCTTCAGGATCGCTCGCAGAACTTCGTCGTCGGAGGGAAGCGGGCTGTTGATAATCTTTCGCAATGGCAC
>CAIXQV010001136.1 GCA_903921605.1 uncultured Planctomycetaceae bacterium
CCAATGAGATAACTCGTCCGCCTTTGCGTTCGGTTCCGCGAGGATTCGGGAAGCTGCTGCCCGGCTCGAGGCCCGTAACGTAACCATCTTCAGTGGCCTGAGTATTCTTCCAGAGAATGAACCACGGAAGCGTCGACGTATCAAAACGAACCACGAACGCTCGCTCTGAATTGGCGTCACACAAAACAGCCACGCCTTCGCCGGATGAATCTGTGGCGGCCTTCGTGTAATAGACCTGTTCGGCGTATCCTTTGGTTGGCCCCTGATACAAATTCCACATACTCAGCCCTTCAGCTGCTCGCTCATTACGAGGCGAAACTTCGCTGGAAGCGGTATGACACATGGAACCTTCACCAAGAAACGGTTCACCAATGTTGCAGTGGTAAAGCATTTCCACTTCAGCCGGTTGAGCACCAAGATTGGTAACCACATCGGTCAACTCAAACTCGGCCGAGTCAACCATGGTCGTCAGAGTGGATTCAAGCCGAAGACGTCCTCCAAATAGACAACCTTCGTCAACAACTCCCGTCACTGAAAGTCGATCTGTGTCTACTGTCGCAGTGACTCGATGAGCAGGAATGTTGGCGACGCGTCCATGAAGAGGCAGGAATTGCTCCGAGACGACTTTCCCATTCTCATCCACAATCGTGTCTGTTCCCGGAGCACCATGCCATGCAAGACCGCAACGACAGACGAGTTCATTGAAGCCGTCCAGCCAGCCGATGCCACCGCGACGCATCTGATCGACAAACGCCGGATTCACGGGACGTTCAACGGGAGAATTCCAGCGAACGGGGACGCCATCGACCTCTCCCTTCCAAACGCCCATACCTCGAGTCGGAAGCAACTGCAGCGACATTCGGCCGTTATTGACGGTCACGACGTCAACGCCATCCGAAAGACCACCCACAAGCCGGTGCATCGAAACACTGGCTGCATTGTTGGCGTTGGAAAGTCGCGAAACGACATCGTGAATACCGAGATCAACATTGAGTAGATCGTGCTGAACAATTGGCATGACTTCGATTTCTCCAGTAAGAAAGAAAACACTGCTGCAGGAGCAGAGTTCTGTTATTTTTTTCCCTTGAACTGTTCCGCTGCAGCGGTTAACTCACCGAGGTCAAGAGTTTTTGATCCTTCAACTTTGAGCGTCCAAACACCTTTTTCCATCGGAACTGCAGAATCGCCCTGTTTGACATTCTGCAAGTATCCAGGACGTTCATGCCAGAATTTGAATTTCCACTCACCGGCAGGAACGTTCTTCAACTCAAAGTTCCCATCCGGATCCGTGATGGCCACATAAGGATGATCAGAAATAATCAGCCATGCCTTCATCCACGCATGAATGGAACAATCGACCCGTGTTGGCAAAGTCTCGGGCTTTGTAAACTTCTTTTCTAACGGCTGAGTCTGAGGAATGATCTCGCTGAACGGCGTTGAACGCCGCACGTAGACTGCGGCATTGTGAGCCACAGAATCCGAATTAGTCAGATGCATCACCTGACCGGTCCGAATCGCCAGCATATGCGGTTCGAACCGACAGCCCTTGTTGTCCAGAACAGTGATTTCTTTCGGCGGGACAAGAGAGTCGGGATGGATCGACAGTTTCTCTTTCGTATCCAGCCAAATTGCCACATAACGTAGACCACGATTGTCCTTGTTCACAATCAGGGACTCATCAATCAGCCCATTCTTACCGC
Organism: uncultured Planctomycetaceae bacterium; assembly: GCA_903921605.1. The sequence continues at coordinate 1,701 of CAIXQV010001136.1, forward strand.
ACACGTCTGCGTCACGTTCAATTTCCAGCACGACTGGCTCAGGCGCATCACCGCCAAAGACAAGTCGCCCTTTGACCGTTCCCCACTCCTGCGCGAGCGCAGATGTCGGCAACACGCTGAGACACAGGACGAGACAGCAGCGACAAAGGTTCATCGAAGATCATTCTGTTGGTTGACGACTGAGAAAGAGCACTTGCAGACATTCTCAATGGTCCGCTAAGAATAAGTTGCGGCCAGAAGTTCGCATGCAGCAACCTTGACTCTGTCGGCCGTCGCCTCTGTCAACCCTGACAGCAAAGGCAGATGTTTGCCTGTCTCTGCAATGCCAGCCAACGCAACGGCTTCATGCAAAACACGGATCGGATTCACTTCGTTGCGAAGGTTCTCAAGAGGCAGGAAGATCTTTCGGATCGCTTCAGCCTTATCATAGTCCCCATCACAAATGGCCTTCAACAAGGTTTGCGACAGTGCAGGATTGACGCAAACGCATCCGGCAGTAAATCCATTGAGTCGAAACTTTGTGAGGTGAACCAGAGCAGGTTGTTCACCGATGCCGCTGCAGATCAGTTTCGGATCCACCATCGTCACCAGGCGGGACAAATACTCATCGTCAGCCGGATCTTTGCGAACGATCGCATACTTGATGAACGACACCAGTCCGTCGCGAACCAGCTCCGCGGCACCTTCCGGACTGATGTAGCCTTCTTCTTTGATGTAAAGCACAGCCGGACGATTGATCGCTTCGACAAAGCGTCGAAATCCCGTCATCAAGCCAGCTTCCGTCATGATCGCCTTTGTTGGCAGCACCATGACCGTGGGATAGGCTGTCTTCTTAAGGACATCCGCCTGATCCATCATTGTCCCATAAGCTGGCCCAACAGACGGAACAACTAAAGTCCCCTCAGCCGCGACATCCTGCAACATCTCCAGCAAGTCCCCGAACTCACTGGGACGGATGTGGTAAAAGTTGGCGTTACCGCCATACAACAGCATAGAAACGCCACCAGCTTCGATGTGGCGAATCAGCTTTTCATTCTCCGTTGGGCAGATCTTATCATTGACGCCTCGCGCCAGTGGCGGCACGGCAAGAACCGATCGTCGGAAATGTTCCGGTTGAAAAGCTGTGGTCTGCATGAGTAATCCTGTTTCGGAGCAAAAAGTGCAAAATTGACGATCGGGGCAGCCTCTGAAGGTTCAGTGGCAGGATAGCAGCAGAAAAGCAGCGATTCACTCGCAGCAACAAATTTTTCCCGCCAGACACGCAGACCGTCCGAGAACGTCACGCGGCAAAAGTCAGACCGCTACTCCCCAGCGGCTGATAAAACTCAGATGCAAACCGGCTTCAAGCCGGATCTCGCATCCAGCAGGAATCATGCGGCACCATGCCAATATGCGGGTAGTAGGATCTCGCTTTGGGAGCGGCGATCAGAATCAGGCGAGTCATCAAACCAGCCGCCTCATGAGTCCGCTCAATCAGCTTACGGCCAATTCCTTGCTTCTGACAGGACTCATCGACGGCAAGATCTGACAGGTAAGTGCAGAAAGCAAAATCCGTGATCGCTCGACTCACGCCAACCAGCCGTCCATTCGAACGAGCAGTCACGATGAGATCAGCATTCTTCAACATCGACTCAATGCGCTCACGATCATCGACAGGCCGCCGCTCACCCAGTGTTGAACGAACGAGCACGTCGATGAATTCCTCTGCGGAAAGCTGTGGCTCCAACTGATAATCGATCATGATCAAAGTCTCCGATTCATTCAGTTCTCCAGATCCACATTGCGCAAGGCTTTCGTCGCCCAGACCGCCAGAGCTTCCCGATTGATTTTGACGTTGTGTCGCGTATCGACCGGCAGGGAACGATGAAACAAGATTTGCCTGATCCCAGCCGCCAGTGGGTTCTCACTGCCAAGCTTCAGCAACTCCTGACGCAACACAGCACTGCCTGCAGAATTCGTTAGAAACTGCTCAGCTTCCGGTTCTGCGACGATCACAGGCGTCTGCCGTCCTTTTTCACCGACCCCAACCAGCGCCGTGCGATAGATGCGAGGATGGTTGTTAAAAATCGCTTCACAGCAGACAGAATACATCGGGCCGGTTTTCGGAAACACGATATGAGCTTTGCGTCCGCAAAACCAAAGCCGACCATGCTCATCGAGATATCCAACGTCTCCCATACGATGCCAGAATGATTCGCCATCTCGAATCTTAGCCGCAGCCGTCGCGTCAGGCCGGCGAAAATACTCGCGAGTCGCCACGGGACCGCGAACAATGATTTCGCCGATTTCGCCCTGTGGAATTGTTCTTGTAAGACCAATATCTGACAGCACATCAAATGAAGTCGCAATAATGCGAACCTCCATTCTGTCAAAGACCGTACCCACACAGGTCCCGCGTCCTGTCGCAGTTAACGCGGCAGTTTCGTTCAGAACCGTTCGCCCGCCGATGGAGGCCACTGGCAAACATTCGGTCGCGCCATAGGGCGTATAGACATCCGCCTGCGGCAACAATGCTGACGTCATACGCTGCAGAACATGAATCGGAACCGGAGCCCCCGCGGAGAGCACTCTACGAACAGTTGGAAGTTTCAAACCCCGCTCTTCACAGTATCGTCCAACACGATTCCACAAGGCCGGTGAACCATACGCCTGTGTCACTCCCTGGCTGCGAATGGCTTCCAGAATCTTTTCCGGGTCAACTTTCGCAGGACGCGTGGGATCCATTTCCGGAATCACGGTTGTCATCTGCATCGCCAGATTGAACAAGGCAAACAGTGGAAATCCTGGCAGATCAATTTCGCCGGACTCAGGCTTGTAATGTCCCTGAATCAAATCCACCTGAGCATCGAACATCCCGTGTTCGTAGAGAACTCCTTTAGGCGGACCAGTGCTGCCACTGGTGAAGATAATTGCGGCAGAATCTGTCGCTTTCGTTTCCGGCAGAGGTTCGCTGGACTGCCGCCCGATGGCAATCACCTCCGGCAGACTGGGGCAGCCAAGCGAGCGACGCTGCGATCCCACGATCACGTTTAGTCTGGAATTCCGATATCTCCACGGCATCAGTTTGCGAATGATGTGAACCGGCCTGATGGCGACAAATCCATCGGGATCAACCGTATCAAGGCATCGGAGTACGCTGCCCTTACCCATGCCAGGATCAATCAGCGTACAAACCGCGCCGGTGCGAAAGATCGCAAATGTCAGAGCGATGAACTCAATCGATGGCCGAACCATCAACACAATACGATGACCCGGCCGCACTCCGATGGCAACCAATCCTCTAGCGATCGCATCAACCTCCTCATCCAGTTCCCGAAACGTCAGATGCGTCCACGCAACTCGACCCATCGAGTCACGCGACTCCGGAAACACGACCGCTCGCTGATGAGGAACGGACTCTGCCGACTTCCGCAGGCGGTCCGCAATATTCAGAGAAATGAACATAAAGAACGACACCACAATTCTTAGAGCGATCAGAGATCGACAAGCCTCGGCGACTTCCAACACTGAGCCCCGATACATCGACTTAATCGTTTACGTACGGCGTCAAACTTTGACGACTGCGGCAGGATGACCGATCATACGATGATGTCAAACCCGGGAGACTTTCTGGCCTTTGCCGGATTAATCAAACAGAATCGTGAGAGACCTCTAAACCCGCAATAATTGCCACTTCACATTGCGCCGGAATCATGACTCCGGGACGATGAATATGGGCCGAGTCGTTTGTTCAGCATCCTGTCTATTCTCTCCACATTTCGCTGATTTCTCTTCGAAGCTGCCCATTGGTGGTGCTATCACCACGGACATTTCTGACGCGTTGGAGATGCATTTTCCTCTCCTCCTGCAGTCAGCATGCCGCAGGGCCGTCAGGTTGAATTCAGAATCGTTATGAAGTTCTGCGTGGGCCCGCAGAACTCCGGTTGGAGGCAGATTGCGCGATCGTCTTGGTCTGCGTCTTAAACGAAACCGGAAGGGATTTCGGCGAATCAACCCAACATGACGACCACGGCAACCTGAGTGTCGGGTCAACGGTGTTTGTGCGGTAACTTTGACTGGGCAGGACTGATCAAAGTGCCGTTCCCCAAAAGAGGTGTGTTCCCGATGGCGCGACTCTGTCCCCGCAAGAATTCCCGACGATCCAATTTTCTCGCACTGAGCGTTTCGGCGATCAGTCTTGGCGTAATCTTCTGTAGTTTTGACCCTGTCCCGGCCGGTGAAGAAATCGGTCGATCTGAAGTGTCCTCTGACAACGTTCCGCTGCCACCGGGAGCAATTGCTTCGGCTGAATCTGTGGAGCTGCCGACGACTACGGTCAGTGAAGAAGCCGGTACCCCCGCAACCAGGGCTGGCGGGATGATTCTGAACAACGATGATGCTCTCAAGTTCTCTCTGCTCATGATTCAGGATGGTCAACGATTCATCGAGAATGTCGACGCTTACTCGGTTGTGTTCAACAAGCAGGAACGCATTCAGGGCGACCTTAGTGAAACTCAGACAATTGATTTGAAGGTCCGGCACTTACCTTCGTTCGGCATCTACATGAAATGGAAGAACGGCGATACTGGCCGTCAGTTGCTTTATAACGAAGACTACGAAGATAAGAAGATGTGCGTGAAACTGGGCGGGTTCAAAGGTCGCCTGCTGCCAGCAATCAAACTTGAACCGACTAGCCCGGAAGCCATGGCTCAGGCCCGATACCCGGTGACAGAAGCCGGTATCCTCGGAATGCTTAAACTGCTGGTTTTCCATCGCCAGAACGATATCAAGAATGGCCAGGGCGTGCGATGCGTGCGACTGGAAGACACAGAGTTCGATGATCGAAAATGCTATTGCTTCCTGTACGAATACGAATCACCGGAGTTCAACAAGACCTACCGCAAAAGCCTGCTGATGCTGGATGCCCGGTACCATGTTCCTCTTCGAGTGATCAATCATACCTGGACTGAGAATTCCGAAGGGCTGACAGCCACAGAACTGGATGAACAAACTCTTATAGAGGACTACTCATTCCTGAACATTGATTTCGGAAAAGAAATGGTGACCATCGACTTCAGTCGGGACAATCCCGCCTACCGCATGTAGAAGAACGAAGAACTTCGGCCCGGCAAGTGGCCCACACACCTCCCGCTTGCCGCCCACTGCTTCTTTCAAAACTTCAACGATCAAATGCCGAGCCCATCGAAGAGCATTTGGCAATGCGGTGACTCAACAAGCATGGACCCGACAACAAAGTGCCGACATCCTCACAAGATGTCTGCAGTTCGTTGTCGGGTTTTTCTTTTTCGCTTTCTTATGGCCCGGGTAGGCCGCGTCGCAAGAATTCCCCCGGGAAATGCTTTGTGGCCACCGCTTACTCAAACCTCTGGCACTTCGCTGATCAACTGAGAAGTAAATCCGCAAGCGCACGCAATGGGGAGTCTGAAGTCCTTTCGACTACGGCCGGAAGTGCTGCGCTTTCAAGACGTTCGGACACGGTCGCCGCAGGACCGTCCCAGGTAAACTGCGTGCTGCGTCGAACGAAAGACGCGTTCTCGACACGAGTAATCTCGCCGTGATCAAGCCACAAATACCCGCACTCACTGCAACTGTCGACGACGATGTTTCCAGGGCCATAGTAGGGATGAGTTTCCATAGGCTGGCTACAGGACGGGCACTGGATCTCGCGTTTCAGAGACTCGGGATCAATCGGCCGAGGTTCTGTCGGCTCGATTCCAGCGCGTCGAGCCTGTCGCTCCTGAACGATTCCGGCAAAATCAGCGTGTCGAATCAAGACGCCAAAACATGACCCGCAGAACAACGCTCGTCGTTGCTCGATAAGGCCAGTCTGCAATAGTTGCTCACACGTTGGACAACTGCAGTCCAGAGTAACTCCAGTCGGCAGAATTCGGTCCTCAGAGACTTCAGCCAACTGAATCAGCGACTCGCAGTAGACACAGTTGTAGTACTGCTGACCGGCCACGACTTCCGCCGTACCGCCACACTTTTGACACCCGATAGTTACAGCAGCCTGCACAACCATTTCTCGACAATCCTTATCGCAACACCTACACCCCAGAGAATCAAGACGAAGAAACCTTAGGTTATCTCAGAGTTTGCGTGCGGGATTGACGCTGCGAATTGGAGCCTTCAGAGAGCCAATGACGCTGATCTTAATGATTGTGATGGCGATTTAGGCCCGGTGACTTTCAGCATCATCAATGCACGCAGAGCAGTGTTGTTCAGTGCGTTGCGGAAGGCACGAAACCAAAGGGCAAGCCTTTGCGCAGAATTATGGTCAACACTCCTGCCTCTGGCTTGACGAGTTGTTGATTCAGAGGCATAAAGAAAACCGGGACAAAACCCGTGACAGTCGCTTCTCTTTGTGATTTCTGGATCTCTCCAGAAACCAGTCCCGGTTTTGTCAGGCGTCCTTAGTCACGGACAGAGCATTTTTGTTGACCGCTTAGACTGGTCAACAGCCCTTTGGCCGCGCGACATCTGCAAACAGTGCATTAAAATAAAAAACGAAGCTGGCTCATCAGGGCTCGATGCGCTTCCGCATTCCAGAACCTATTTGTGCCAGCTTCGACTGTTAACCAAATCACAAAGTCACTCTGCAAGTGGAGGTTTCGCTAAGCAACGAACTTTTGCTGAGCAACCTGGAACCAGCAATTCGCTTCTCAAACCATTCCCGAACTCCGCACCCCGGGAATCAGCCCTGTCTCTCAGAAACAGGGCCATGAATTAATAGCGAATGATCCAGTCCACAGTCCAACGATCCTTCATGATGTCCTGACGATCTGTCAGTGGCAGTTCGTAAGCAACACCAATCTCCGTATTGCCGCTTGGCTTGTACTTCACGCCCAGCGCACCGGTCACCAGATCGTTGCCATCGACGTTTGTGCTGCCGAGGTTGATCAAATCGATACCCTCGAAATTCGCGGCGGTTGTGCCACCGTTGGCCATCCAGTGATACCAGTTGCATTCACCCAACAGGTAGAACTTTGAGTTTCCAATCTTCCTGTCGATGTGGTTCGACCAGTACATTGATGTGCTCTCGGCTCCCTGATCAACAGGCAGACGCCATCCTAAACCAGACATATAGTGATAGTCGTCGAACAATTTAGTGGCACCGGAGGTAAACATATGAAACTCGCCGTCGCCGTTCCCCTGCAGAGATCGAGGCGAACCGAGCGGAGCTTCATAGGTCGTGCCGACGCTGATCAGACTCTGACTACAGACATCCTTGTACACATTGATCTTCAAGCCAGCCGCAATATCCGCCCATCCATCGTTAGGAATCACTGGAGTGTCGGAAACGATAAAGCCATCTTTGGTGGCAATGATCGAAACATCTTCATTGATCGCTGCTCTGAGCTGCATGGCATATAGTTGAGCCGATCCGCCGCCCAACGTCCCGGGCAGTCTGTGGTTGGCGAAAATCAACC
>CAIXQV010001137.1 GCA_903921605.1 uncultured Planctomycetaceae bacterium
CCGAAGTTCAGGAACTCTGGACGAACAGTCCTCGCACCTGTGAGTACTACTATGTCTTTGCCGACGGTGAGATCAACGACGCCGTTGGTGTTGCGGCAACTCCGGAATCGATTGAATTCATCAAAGCCGGAGAAGGCCATGAACGCCTTGGTGAAGGAATCAAGGATACCGTGGTTCTATCGGCCGGCGGTCGGCTTGAAGAACTGCGTCGCCGAGTGAATGAGAAGCACGGGCAGTTCAATGTTGAACTCGGACAGTGGCTGATGTGTCGACCTGTGGCGATGGAATCCAATCTGCACAATGTTTTGTTCGTTCCGGCCGACGGAGTGCTCTACGTGGCCAACGCCAGCCATACAAAACCGGGTGCCGAAATGCCGTACGTGAAAGTGGATCTGATGCAACTGCTAAGCGAGATTCCTGCCGATCAGTCGCCAGCTCGAACCGCTGGAAAGTAGTCGAGAGTTCGGAAACTGAACTCCATTGGCCAAACAAATGCGGCTCGATCTTCGAGCCGCATTTTTTATGCGCCCTTGGCTGGGCGAGAGGCTTCGCGACAACGCTGACTCCGCCAGCGTATTGCCATTCGTTTCACTTTGCTTCGTCGGCGATGCAAAACAGACGGGTGCGAGTGCGGACGAAAATCTGTCCATCGACAAGAGCGGGAGTTGCTGCGATCGGCTCTCCGAAATCATTGTTGGCGAGCACCTTTTGTTCCGGGCCACTTTCGATCACGCTGATCACACCCGGTTCCGAAGTGACATAGATCTTTCCGTCTCCGTAAACGGGAGCCGCGAGGTAAGATCCATCAGCACCGACTCGCCGACGGTCCCAGACCGGTTCTCCGTTTGCTGCCTGAAACGATGCGGTGATGCCGCCCTGCTTAATCAGAAACATACGGCCGTCGGCCACAAGTGGTGAAACGATGTGTGAGGCCGATTTCGTCTTCTTCATCCAGAGCACGTGAGTCTTCGAGACATCTCCTTCGCCGCCGCCGCGAACAGCCTGAATCGAGGCGTCCTTTTGGAGTTCACTCAGTTCTTCCGAGAGTTTGTCAGCGTCGGTGTCAATCGTATTGCCCAGTCTTGCCTGAACTTCACTAGCCAGAAGACCGCCTCGGTTTTTAGGGTCGAGAAACGCCTTGTCGATTTCCTCTCCCTCAAGCACGCCATCTTTGTTTTCGTCGCCACGATCGAACTTGGCCCAGAATGCGTCCGGAATCGACTTGCCCGTATTCAGGCGATACTTGTTGTTCAGGATTTCGTCACGGGTAATCTTGCCATCGCCATCAGCGTCTGCGGTCACACGCCATTGATATGAGATACCGAAGCTCTCTACAGACACATAGATAATGCCGTCAAAAGTCACCGGAGTCGTCTTGATATTGCGACAGAAGACCTCCGTGGCCCATTTCCGGTGGCCTGTCTTATCGTCGTATCCAATCATCTTACCTGTTCCGGCGATGATGACTTCCGGTCCCTGCGGCGTTTCGCAAATGACCGGGTGCGAATAGGAGCACGCCATGTCGCCGCGATCATCCTTCCAGAGAATCTCGCCCGTCTTTTTGTTCAGGCAATAGGCCGCCGGCGCGAGATCGTCGTCCTGACAGAAAAACAATCGGTCGCCATGAATCACCGGAGACATCCCCGGACCCCAATCAAAAACGAAGTAGGGCTCAGGAAGTTCTCGCTGCCAGGCCGTCTCGCCGGTCTTCGCATCGAGAGCCATCATGCCAAGACGAGCATGATAGACATAAACTCGATCCTCATCCGCAGCCGGTGTCGCAGACGCGTAGCTGTTGGATTCATGAATCTTCGCCAGTGCGTCGCCTTCGATCGGCAACTCACGCTCCCATTGCTTTTGGCCAGTGGCGGCATCAAAACAGAAGACGACAAACTTGTTGCCCGGCTTCTCGCCCAGCATAGCAGTCGTAAACAAGCGTCCGGCGACAATCGTCGGAGAACAGATTCCATCTCCCACTTCTGCTGACCACCGCACATTCTTTGTCGGCGAGAACTCAACGGGCAGCGGCTTCTTCGAAGTCGCGACTCCGGTGCAGTTGAGACCTCGCCACTGCGGCCAATCGTCTGCCGCAAGTGGCTGCGTGGAAAGACACATCCCTGACACCAGCAGAGCACCAAAGCCCGCACGGGAAATCCAGTCGAATGCAAGGCGACAGTTCAAAGTCTGAAACATAAGGACGTCTCCCGGTGTTAAGGCAAGGATTACTCGTTGGGCCCAGCGGTCGATTCGTAGAACCACGCCGTGTCGATAATCGCGACGCGAATATCGATCACATCCTGCATCGCCCAGTTGGGAAGATACTCACAGGTCCAGTAATTCAGGATGGCTGTACCATCCCGCAGAAAGCGGCAGCCTGGGTTGGAGAAGGCTCTCTTCGGATCAGTCTCGATGTCGCGCAGGTGCTGCCACGTCTTTCCATTGTCGCGCGATACGGCCGCGGTGAGAGGACTGCGTTTGCCGAAGTGGGAAAAGAACTTCGGGTCGTAGCTGTTGTTCCAGACGACCAGTAAGTCACCCGTCGATGGAATACGCGTCAGTTCGGGACACGACTCCGGCGATTTCAGTCCGGTGCTCTTTGGCAGTGTCCATGTCAGACCATCATCTGATGACTCCGACATCTGGATTGAACCGAGCTGGCTTCGAACAATCATCAGGACTCGCCCATCACTGGCCTGCTCAACATGCGGCTCCATCACGCCTCGCATCGGGAGCGAAATCCGGTTCTTCGCTTCGGACCATGTCAGCCCGTCGTCATCGCTCAGCAAAACAGCGCCGCCGTAGGTCGATCCTGTCTCGTGCGTAAATGTGACAGGTAAAAGCAGCCGGCCGGACTTCATCCGTTTGATGACCGCGTTGCAGACGTTGTAAGTGGTCCCTTTGCCAAACACTGACCATGGTTTGAACGTCCGGCCCTCATCGGTGGACTTCCAGGCATGATGTGTCGAGGTCGGTGGCGACGTTTCATGTTGTCGCATGAAGATCAGCAGAATACCATCATCCACGGAACGGATGAGGTTCGGAGAATAGACGTTCATGTCGCCCGGCTCCGTCTCGGCGATCAATCGATGACCCGACCATGTCTTTCCTCGGTCGGCTGATTCCTGCGATACGAATCTTGTCTTCGCCTCATCACTTCCGGTGCCACTGAATTCCATATAGACCAACATCAGCCGGCCATCGTTCAGTTCGATCACATCACCTTCGCCCTTGCGAGTGAACTCCGGTGTGCTGGCGGCAAGGGTCACAATGGTCGTGGTCCCTTCCGTGCGACCCGCGCGGGCCGAGGCCGTTTTATACCAGCGAAGAGTCGTGATCATTCCAACGACCAGCAGCATCAACAACACGTTTCTGGTCTTCATCTTGTTTCCTTCACTAAAACTGAATTTGTCCCTTCTCCCCCTCGGGGGAGAAGGTGGCCGATAGGCCGGATGAGGGGCTTTCCTGAAGGGCCGCGTGCTAACAGTTCCCCCTCACCCCAACCCTCTCCCCCAATTTTTTGCGTCCATCCTGTCATCTAACAACATGCTCTCCCCGCAAACAATCGGGGGAGAGGGGGCCACATGGCGCTGTCCAGTTGGGTAGTCTCACGATTCTTCAATCCGCACTTCGTCAAGCATCACGTATCCCTCAGGCAGACGACTGCGCCAAACCGGGTAATCTTTCTCTGGACGAAGTACATGAGGATCGCCATTCAACGGCCCCATCGGTGCGATATCCAGCGGATACAGCACCAGCAGGATATTCGCGTTGACGTCACTCAGTACGGTCTTCAGCGGCGTGCGACCGTAAAAGTCGCTGCGGTCATGGCGACTGCCGAGACAAGTCCACTGCGACTCATCTGCCACTGCGGTGATTTTTTGCTCTGACCACTCTGAAGTGACGTTGATTGGCTGACCAGTCAGAATCCAGCCTGTGCAGACTCCGTTGTGAACTCCCTGAATCAACAGGTAAAGCTGAGTATCGAGCGATCGCAGTTCGCCCTTCAGTCGCAGCGTCAGTTCGGCATTCGTGAAGTCAGTGCCGAAGCCTCCCTTTGTGAATTGGTTCTCACCACTGACCTCGCGCTGGTTTTCGCCGGGATAGCCACTGGTGAGCAGCATGAACAGCAAGTGCATGTAGCCAGCTCCTGGCGGAGCGTGGTTGTAATCGATCCACCACGGGCTGCGCGAGATGACGGTGCTCTCGCCTCGCTCCAGCGGCTTTGGGCCTCGCGCATTGTCGATCCAGCCGAACCAGCCGCCAGAGCCATTGTCGAAAGTCTCCAGGTAGGTCTTCATGAATTGCTGTTCCCCGACTGCAGGTGACCTTGTAAAAGGGCGAATTTTTAAGACGGCGAATTTTCTACACTGCTGGCCGCCGCGATTCGCCAGACACCACGCGCGTTGGATGCCGTTCCATCGCATGCCTCATAAAACATCCTGTAACCAGGAGATTCGTTCGACGCGCCGGGCAGACGGATAAGGCACATCTCTGACGCCTTTGCCGCATCCCAGCCGCCGGGTCCCGGAGCGATGACCGGCTCGGCCTCTTTCTTCCATGTCAGTCCATCGGCGGAGACCGCTCGCAGAATATCCGCGCGGGACGCAGAACTTTCCGACACCGGACTGTAGCCAGCATAATACATCACGTAACCAGCACCGGCCACGCGGACAATCTCCGGGGCGAATGCACAGAGCGAATCATACGGTCCGTCCTGAGCGATCCTCAGGCCGGGTTCCTTATGGAATTCAAGTCCGTCATGCGAAAGAAGACTGATGATTCCCAGTCCTCGATCGAAGAGATACATCCGGCAACGTCCATCATCCAGAAAAACGATCCGTGGCGAAGCGTAGTTATGGCCTGCGGACTCGACGCGGACTCCCGAATCCATGATCCACTTCAGCCCATCCGAAGATGTTGCGCTGCGAATAGTATTTGTGACCGCCTGAGAACCCTCACAGCATTCAAAGTACATTCGCAACCGTTGCCCATCACCAATGGGAACGACTTCTGAAGACACCACGCGGAACTCGCCCGCGCCGCCTTCTTGCGGCGAGAGTCTGACACCCGGCTCGGGAACCCACGCCCTACCATCCTGCGACCACGCGCTTACGATGCGTGTTGACGCGTTGTCATAATCATTCGCTCCAGCCGGAAAGCCGGGGCGAGGAAGGATCTGCGAATAGTACATGCGGAATCCACCGCCGGGCAGTGCTATCACACGCGGAGACACGACACCGCAGAGTCCGGTACGAAGATCTTGGCTGGGCCATGTGGCTTCGGGACGAGGATTCGTATCGTAATCCGGCGGTGCGTCGATCGCGACGTGCAATTCCTTTGACCAGAACACTCCGGGGTCGGCTTCGACGGTATGGACCAGCGGAGAAGCTGCAGAACATTTCGAAAGGTCAATCATCGCCGTCGCTCCTCAGGTTTTCAGCCCCATCTCGCTATGCTGCGCACGAGCCGACTCAGAGTACCGAGCGAAGGCTTCTTCGTCACGTTGGCATGAGACACCTGTAAACACCATCGCGAAGGAACGTCGATGGCGAGTTTGCGACAGGTTTGCATCGGCTCGATGAATCGCCATCCCGTGATGCACGACAACATCTCCCGGCTGCAGGAGGGCAGCAACTTCGCGATTAAAGTCATCCGTGGTGAAATCCATAATCCCCTGCGAAAACCCCAGAATCTGCGATTTGGCATGCTTGCGATAACCACGCAGATGCGAACCATCAACGTAGCGCAGGCAGCCGTTCTCTGCATCCACAGGATCGAGGGCCATCCACATCGTCAGCACATTCGCCGGCTTCAGGCAGAAGTAATAATTGTCCTGATGCGGCGGAGTCACATGATGTGTCGCGGGCGGCTTGTTGAACCATTCCGGTTGATCAACCGTGGCGGGTTCGCCAATCATCGCCTCCGCCAGTGCTTTCCACTTCGGGTGATGAATGTAGTCTCGAAAATACGCATCGCCTCCCATTCGCTGCATCTGTTTGAGCGTCTCGGGGCGAGAACGATCCTGATAGAAAGCATCGCCGTCGGGAAGACCGGGCACCACGTCACGAATGTAACGATCCAGATTCTGCTTCAGCTCCGTAAACTCGCTCTCAGCCAACAACTGGCGGACGATCACGAAACCATGTTGATCGAATTGCTGTTTCTCAAGTTCAAACGTCATTTGGCACTCCTTTCGGGTGATTGGGCCGCAGCACGCTGCGGTACGGATTCCGGCCATGACTCCGACCAGTACAGAACTGAGGATGATTCACTCCAACGGAATCGGCGAGATCCTTCCGCTACCCGGAAACTGTCGCCTGCATTCTGGCTCTTCCGACAACAGCACACACCGGCCGCCTGTATCAGCACGGCATCATTGGCCAG
>CAIXQV010001138.1 GCA_903921605.1 uncultured Planctomycetaceae bacterium
CGAGGCATCGTAGGCGTGTGAGTGTTATCAGGCCGTTGATGTAAGGTTCTGGAATTCTCCAGCGGTTCGTGTTCGTCGTGATACCGTGCCTCCTTCAATGTTCGAGGCACCTTTTTCAACACGCTGTCAGCACGCAAAAAAACGGCCCTCGGAATAATTCTCCGAGGGCCGTTGCGTTAACTTTAGGGGACTGGAGAGCCCTGCTCAGGACTTCAGAAATGTGAAGTCTGCATCTGACGATGGATCCGCGATGCGGTGCATGAACGCATCGATCAACGATTCTTCGCCTGGGACTTCTGGAATCGCTGTCTGACGGTCGCTGGCAGACGGGCGTATGACTGCGACAAAATCCGTTGCCACAACTTCCTGTGGTTGAGCATCCTCTGATCGAGCATCCTCAGAAGATGCATTCGCGGTCAGGGACTTGCGATTTGTAAGAGCCGGAGTAATCCGGGAAGCAACCAGTTGGTCAGGATTCTCTGCAGGGGAATTCTGCAAACTGTCGTCCAGCTTTACAGTGATGACAAATGTCTTGGATGTGCTCCAACCGCTGGCCTGTCCGAGAGAATTGATGGCTCGCACCCAGAATCGGTAAGTGCCGGGCTTCAGGGCGTTTGCATTGGGAAGGTTGTAAGACGCTGTCGCACCGCCTGGATCAAGAGAGAACGTTTTGACCTGCAGAGAGATGTCCTCATTGCGAAGCAAATCGCGAATCAGAATCTCGTAGCTGAAAGAAGTGCTGCTGTGACGCCACGAGAAGGTCGGAGTGGTGTCTGTGATTGTGTCTCCGGGTCCGAGAGTGGTCGGAGTGGTAGGGTCTGGAATATTCACCCGAATCGTATAAGGCGCACTCCATTCGGTGGCATCACCAGACACATTCTTTGCACGAACCTGTGCCCGGTAGACATACTCACCTAAACGGGACGCCGCAGGAACGGCATAAGAAGCTGTCGTCAAATCGTTAACTGTAAAGGCCGTCGTGCCGAGTGAGACGTTGAACAGAGTAAAGTCATAAGCCGCAGCGGCCGGCGTTGTTGTCGTCCATCTGAAGGTTGGATTTGCATCTTCGACGTAGCCCAGTGAATTCAAAACCGGGGCTGTAATCACGGGGACTGACGGAGTCGGCTCATCAATATTGAAATCGAACGGCAGGCTCCAGTCGCCAACTTCGTTCGCCGCGTTGTAGGCCCGAACCCAGACGCGGTACTGTCCCTGAGCCATATTTGTGCGAGCGATGAACGATGTCGACGTCAGGCCGTTCTCACGGATCACTCCGGCGACTTGTGTCGTGACATTGTTGACCAGCAGGTCGTACTTGACACCACGCGCGGGAACCGTCCACGTAAATCGG
This sequence comes from uncultured Planctomycetaceae bacterium, assembly GCA_903921605.1. The sequence goes on from CAIXQV010001138.1 coordinate 1,352, forward strand.
GGATTGGTGGTCGTAATTGTCGGGCTGTCGTTCAGTCCGCGAGGTCCTGTCACAGAGGGAGCGGCCGGAGGAAGAATGTCCAGCGTGAAGGATTGCCATCCGGTGGAAGGACCGGCAATGTACTTTCCATCAGCACCAATGTTATTACTGACCGCCCAAACCTGGACGCGATAATTGCCTTGTGGCATTACTGGAGGATCGAAGAATGTTTTGGTTCGAGGCAAGTTCTCCTGAGTAAACTGAACCGTTCCCCGGGAGAGGTTGTGCACAACCAACTTGTAAAATGTAGCACCAGTCACTGCTGTCCAGGCAAAGCGAGGTTGCGTGCTGGTAGACGTGCCGATCGGAGCGGTCAGCCTTGGTGCAACAAGAGTCGGCGAAGTTACCTTGAAGTCGACAGACTCGCTGATTGCTCCGGGCTTATTAACCGCGTTGAACGCCCGCACATTGAATGTGTAGTCTCCATTGGCGAGAGGAGCGAAATGGACGTAGGTATTCGTCGCCTGATTTGTTTTGTAAATGACGCGAGTTGTGGTGCCTTTTTTGAAGACCTGCAAAGTGAAGGATTTATCGTTCGCGCCTTTGGTCCATTCGAACGTCGGGAAGGATTCTCCGGTTGCTGTCTTGGGCCGAATAATCGAGGGCTTGGATGGCAATGGGATCGCGATGGTGAATTTGAGGGAATTGCTCCATGCTGATTCATTATTTGGCCCACCGACACCACGAATCGCTTTTACTCGAACATTGTAGGATCCCTCCGGCAGCGAATTGATCGCGCTCGGCAGAATGTTGTTGTCTTCCGGATTGACCGTGTATGTAGTCGCGGAGGTCCTCTTGGTGAAGACGACAGCTCCGGTTGTGGCATTCGACACTTCGAGAATGTACCCCGTCGCCCGTAGTGAAGATGTCCAGCCGAAGGTCGGCAATGTTGTCTGGACAGTCGCTGCTGGTGCCAGCACCACTGGAGCTCCGAGAACCTCCTGAAGTGAACAATTCACCGTATACTCACCCAGTGACCCGACTTCAGATGTCGTGGTCACTTCGATGTAGTAGACGAGCAGCCGATTGCCGGGAATTGAACCTGATGGGATCTCAAACAGAATTTCCCCGTCGATCTCCGGAGAAGGGCTGTCCGATGCCAGCAATGTTCCGTTTGATGAATAAAGATTGACTACAACATCGAGGTTCGATCCGCGATTCAGGTTCGCGTTGACTGTGCCGTCAAGGAACCGACGGGAAGAGAGGTCAAGCCCATCCACGTTAATTGAGAGTTCAGCGGTTCCGGTTGTTCTCGTCAAATCCAGAACCGTGCGAAACACATCGCTATCAGCCCCGGCGACAGCGGGAGTATGATTAATGATTCCCGATGCGATCTGCTGGGGATTGGCAAAGGATGATGAAACCAGATCGACCTGAGCATTCGCGGCGGTAGCTATCGAATTGCCAAAGTCATCCGGACGCGATTGAATCCCGCTCGGGGCGGTCAATCCGTTCAGATCATTCTGCGGGAATGTACTCGCCCACGTATCTCGAATTGGATTCGCTGTCAGGTCGGCCATGATCGGGCCATTATCTACTGTGCCGACCGCCGTCCGGTTCTGTAGGCCAAGTTGTCGCCCAACTCCCTGCGAAATCAGTCTCGCGATGGTCTGCCCATTCTGCTGGGCTGTCGTAAGCTGCTGCGGAAACACGAGGACAGGATTAGTCTGATTCCCGCGGTAGGCGTTGAGTTCCGCAAACACCGGCGACGTGAAGCGGTAAGTCTGCGGAGGACCGACGAGTGTGTCGATCAAAGCCCCATTCTGATC
>CAIXQV010001139.1 GCA_903921605.1 uncultured Planctomycetaceae bacterium
CGCGACTAAGCCCTGTTCAGGCTGGCTCTCTGTGTTTGCCCCGCACTGGCACTTCTGTACACTGCCGCCGCAGCATTGCCGTACAAACTTCCGAGACCGTTATCTGCAGGAACTTTTGTTGAATTCAGATGGCTGAATCAATTGGCACCCACCCTGATTTCTGACGAACTCGTGTTTCCCCGACCTCTTATTAACGCTGACCCAAGCCATGACTTCTATTTCCTTTTCGGCCCTTGGCAGATCACTTCGTCTCATCTTACTGACCTGTCTTCTCAGTCAATCGGGACTGATCAATGCTGCTGAGAAGCTTGAAGCTGACTTGGTGGTCTATGGTGGGACGTCTTCAGGAGTCATTGCCGCAGTTCAGGCCCGAAAGATGGGGAAGACGGCGATTATTGTTTGCCCGGACAAGCATCTTGGAGGTCTTTCCAGCGGTGGTTTGGGATTTACAGACACTGGTAACAAGTCTGTGATCGGTGGTCTGTCGAGAGATTTCTATCACCGCGTGTGGGAGAAGTATCAGCAGTCGGAAACCTGGCGTTGGCAAAAGCAGTCCGAGTACGGCAACAAAGGGCAGGGAACTCCTGCGATGGACGGAGCGAATCGCACAATGTGGATTTTTGAACCTCATGTGGCCGAGAGTGTTTTCGAGGACTACGTCAAAGAGTTTCAGATCCCGGTTCACCGCGACGAATGGCTGGATCGTGAAAAGGGAGTTCTCAAAACAGGCTCGCGAATCTCCAGCATCAGGATGTTGTCCGGCAAGACATACAGCGGCCGAATGTTCATCGACGCGACTTACGAAGGTGATCTGATGGCCGCAGCAGGTGTCTCCTATCACGTCGGGCGAGAAGCGAACTCAGTCTACGGCGAAAACTGGAATGGTGTTCAGACCGGTGTGCTTCATCATCGACATCATTTTGGAGTTTTGAAGTCCAAAGTCAGCCCCTATGTAATTCCCGGTGATCCATCGTCCGGCGTTTTGCCAAAGATCAGCACAGAGCCTCCGGGAGAATATGGTGCGGGCGACAAAAGGATTCAGGCCTATTGCTACCGCTATTGCGCGACCAATCATCCCATGAATCGAATACCGTTCCCCAAGCCCGATGGCTATGACCCGAAGCAGTATGAACTGCTGATTCGAATCTATGAGGCCGGATGGAATGAAACTTTCTTCAAGTTCGACCCCATCCCGAACCTGAAAACAGACACAAACAATCACGGCCCGTTCAGCACGGACAACATCGGTATGAATTATGACTATCCCGAAGCCAGCTATGAGCGCCGGAATGAGATTCTGGAGGAACATCGCCGATATCAACAGGGCTGGCTTTACTTTGTGGCCAATGATCCTCGAGTTCCCCAGGACGTTCAGAAGGAAATGCAGACGTGGGGATTGCCGAAAGATGAGTTCGTCGACAACGGGAATTGGCCTCATCAGATTTATGTGCGCGAGGCTCGCCGCATGACAGGTGAATTTGTGATGACGGAGAACGAACTGACGAAGAAGAAACCCACGCCGGATTCTGTTGGCATGGGAAGTTACACCATCGATTCACATAATGTGCAGCGTTACATCACGCCGGATGGATATGTCCAGAACGAAGGTGATATCGGCGTCAAGGCCACTCCGTACTCGATCGCCTTCGGTTCGCTGGTCCCAAAAAAGGAACAATGCGATAACCTGCTGGTAAGCGTCTGTGTCGGTAGTTCTCACATCGCCTTCGGAAGTATTCGCATGGAACCCGTCTTTATGATCCTTGGCCAAAGTTCGGCGACGGCAGCGGTTCTGGCCATCGACAATGAC
>CAIXQV010001140.1 GCA_903921605.1 uncultured Planctomycetaceae bacterium
GTTCCTCCTCGCCTCGAATAATCCCAGCTCGTGGGCAATGATTGGCGTGGGAATTTCTTGGATCGCTTTTCTTGGTTTCTTGGAGACACTCGGTCGTCAACGAGTTGTCCTTGGGGCCCTCAGTATTCTTGCCGTCATCATTGCGGCCGGCGCTCGGGCGGATGCAGCTGTTTATTCGTTGATCGGTATAGCGGTGGTCCTGCTGATCAAGTTCAGACGCTCACTCCTTAACTGGAAAACGGCGGCGGTTGTGGGAGTCGCAATTATTGTGTGTGCCCTTTTCTATCTGACGTCGACGCAGGCAGTGTCCGCCATTAACGGTTTTGGTAATCCGGGAGCACCCGTTATCGGCCCCGGCGGGGCGCTCGACGATGTTTCAACCGAGAACCCTTCGATCATTGCCCTCCTGGCATTCAATGTTTTGAACGCTCCGATGTTGTGGGAGGGTGTTTTCGGTTCGTGGGGTTTGGGCTGGCTCGACACCGAACTGCCCAGCATTGTGTACTTGGGAAGCTTGGCCGCGTTTGTATCTCTCGCCTTCATTGGTTTCGGCAACGTGAATCGGAGAAAGTTCCTGGCCCTGGCAGCAATCGGAGCTGCCCTGTGGATTCTGCCCGTGTACGTTTTGACTCGGGGTGGATCGCACATAGGAATCGAAGTCCAGCCCAGGTATCTCCTGCCGCTGATCATTCTTTTTGCGGGTGTGCTGCTCGTCAAGGTTCGTGATCGACCTTTCGTCCTCACCCGCGGGCAAGCCTATTTAGTTGCTCTCACGCTGTCCCTGGCAAATTTCGTGGCACTTCACTTCAATATGCGCAGGTACATTACGGGAATCGACTTCATGGGGTGGAACCTCAATGAAGGAATTGAATGGTGGTGGCAGGGTTTCCTGTCTCCCATGGCGGTGCTCATCATTGGTTCGCTCTCCTTCGCCATTCTCGCTTTTGTCATTGCGAGGGAAGTCAATCTCGACGGAAGCCGAAGCCCTGCACTTCGCCGTCCGGTAGTGAAAGCGGTTCATGAGTAAATCGTGGGTCGTCATTCCTCTGTATAACGAGGGCCAGGTTATTGCGGATGTTGTCGCCCATGTGAAATCAGTCTTTCCGCACGTTGTCTGTATCGATGACGGAAGCACTGACAACTCTGCGGACATGGCACGCGCCGCTGGAGCCGTTGTCATTCAACATCCCATCAACCTTGGGCAGGGTGCCGCCTTACAAACGGGCTTCGACTTCGCCCTGACTGATCCGGCAATGAGCGACGTGGTTACCTTCGATGCAGACGGCCAGCACAGTCTCGAAGACGCTCAAGGAATGGTGGAGTTACTTCGTACCCAAAAAATCGATGTAGTCATTGGTTCGCGATTTCTAGATTCACGGACGCAACTTGGCCGGGCTAAGCGTGCCGTACTCAAAGTGGCTGCCCTGTATACGCGGTTTTCCACGGGGATGGCGCTGACCGATGCGCACAATGGTTTGCGTGTGATCAATCGGAAGACGCTAGAGCGATTTCGATTGAAACAAAATCGAATGGCTCACGCATCGGAAATTGTGGACATCTTCAGTGAGTTGAAGGTCACGTGGGCGGAGTATCCCACGCATATTGTCTATTCCGCCTACTCTAAAGCGAAGGGCCAGTCCCTGCTGAACTCCGTCAATATTCTCGTCGAGTTACTTTTTAAGTGAGGCGCCAA
>CAIXQV010001141.1 GCA_903921605.1 uncultured Planctomycetaceae bacterium
ACGCGCAGCGAGAATTCCAGAGGAGGCCGATCATGCAAACACGCGGGATGAACGTACCGGAGTACTTTCGACTGAGGCCGGCAGCCTCCAAGTGGGTTGTCAGCCTGTTCGCGGTATTTGCGATGATCTCAAACACGGCGACGATGCGGACGGTCTCTGCTCAGGATGGCCCGATTATCACTGGCCTTGAGCGTCAGCCGTTCGTCGCGGCGACTCGGCGACTGGTCGAAGCCATTGACTTTGCGGGAGCCCCACTGTCAGCGGATGTGATGGAGAAACTGCAGGCAGCGATGGTCTCCACAGACGATCGTGCGGCGATCGCAGACATTCAGAACGCTCTTGATCCGCTGTGCCTCGCGAACATCACGATCAACGCAGAAAGCCGCGTCAAAGTTGCGGAAGGCCCAGTAAAGAAGGAACTCATGCAGCAGGGATGGCGAGCGTTCCTGATCAAGGTGCATAACGAAGCTGGGATCAATCCTGTTTTGCAGGTCGAAAGTCCCAACGCTCTCCCGGTCTATCAACAGGGCAAAGGGTCTCGTGAGGAACCTCGGACTAAGGAGAAGCTGGTCAATCCGGAAGACGTTCCGGATCGATTTCTCGACATGACGATGGTGCAGCGTGAACCGCTCAAGGAAATGCTGTCCGGGCTGCTGGTCGAGTATCGGATCCTGTTGCTTTACAGTCGAGATGCTGGCGATCGTGAAGCCACCTTGTCGTTCAATATTGGCGCGGGGACTCAGGATCTGGGGTTTCGCAGTGAAGTACCGATCTTGTTTGACTGTCAATCCGCGACAAAAGTCGCGCTTGGAATTCGTGACGTGGACGGTGAACCGACCACAGCCAATTTCGTGATTCGCGATACAAAGGGCCGAGTTTACCCGTTGCCATCGCGAAGACTGTCTCCCGACTTCTTCTTTCACGATCAGGTTTATCGGTCCGACGGTGAATCAGTCATGCTGCCGCCTGGCGAATACTCTTTCGTCGTGAATCGAGGTCCGGAGTACCTGCCGCAGCGAATGAATGTGACAGTCCCCAACACTGAAGAACATGTTGTCGATGTGAATCTCAAGCGTTGGATTCATGTGGCCAAACGTGGTTGGTTCTCCGGTGATCATCATGTGCATGCCGCTGGCTGCGGACACTACGACAGTCCAACCGAAGGTGTTGGTCCTGAAGCCATGATGCGACACATTCTGGGTGAAGACCTCAACGTCGGCTGTGTCCTGAGCTGGGGGCCGTGCTGGTATACGCAGAAGCAGCACTTCAACGGCCAGGTGTCAGCGCTCTCAACGCGTGATTATCTGATGCGATACGACGTCGAAGTGAGCGGGTTTCCGTCATCGCACGCGGGGCATCTTTGTCTGCTGAAGCTCGCCGAGGACGATTATCCGGGGACAACTCGACTGGAGCAGTGGCCCAGCTGGACGTTGCCGGTTCTGCAGTGGGGAAAAGATCAAGGCGGAGTTGTCGGTTACAGCCACAGCGGCTGGGGATTGGCTCTGCCGGATGTAATGCCGGATGGAAGTCGCGAATTTCATGGTCGGCCGTGGGGCGGTGCTCCTCAGGGTTGGCAGGGCAAAGCCGCGGCGAAACTTCCCGACTACGCAATGCCGCGCTTCGATGGCATTGGTGCGAATGAATACGTCGTCACGACAGCTCACAATGTCTGTGATTTCATCTCGGCCGTTGATACTCCCGCAATTTGGGAACTGAATATCTGGTATCACACGCTGAACTGTGGCATGACTTCACGTATCAGTGGGGAAACCGATTTTCCTTGTATTTACGGTGATCGAGTCGGCCTGGGGCGAATTTATGTGAAGTTGAACGAAGGCCAGGAACTCAACTATGACAACTGGGTCGAAGGGCTTCGGGATGGTCGCAGTTATTGCGGGGACGGACTTAGCCATGTGCTGGATTTCAAAGTGAACGATGTCGGTGTGGGAGCACGTCGCGACGATGGCAGCGTCAGTGTGCTGAAGCTGGATCAGCCAGGAACCGTTGATATTTCCTTCGATGTCACCGCCCTGCTGGAAGAGAAGCCAACGGAACTGACCGAGTCGATCCGCGGTCGTCGTCTGGACGATAAGCCGTATTGGCATGTGGAACGCTGTCGCATCGGCGATACTCGGAGTGTCCCGGTGGAGATCATCGTTAATGGCGAAGTTGTGGCGACTCGCGAACTGGCCGCTGATGGTCACATCGAATCGATGAAGCTCCCGATTGAGCTGAAGCAGTCGTCATGGGTTGCCGTGCGAATTCTGCCGTCGGTTCATACGAATCCGGTCTTCGTGGAAGTCGCAGGCAAGCCGATTCGAGCGAGCCGCCGTAGCGCAGAATGGTGCGAGGAAGCAGTGAAAGTTTGCTGGAACGCGAAGCAGAACAATATCAGGCCAGACGAACGAGAAGCCGCGAAAGTGGCTTACGATCAGGCGGCTGAGATTTACCGTACGATTCGCGAAGAGGCGACAGCACCGTAATTCTCTCGTCCGCAAATCAGCCGGAACGCGTCAGCGTCCGGTTTAAGGATCTCGTCTCATCCATCGCTTGCTGAATCACTGCTATGAGCCCTGCTGAACCTAAACCCTCAAAGCTGCTTCTTGATGAATGCTTCTCGGCGGCCGATGATCGATTCCTGTCCGAATGGGTCAAATTCCGTTCGCCGGAGATCATCGTAGCCTATCTGCAACAGTGGCTGGCGGATACTCGTCCCTGGGCTCGCCAGCAACTGATCAACTATCTCGCCATGGATCTCAATTTTCCAGGGCACGAGTTATTCGTGAAGCGAGCGTACCGGCATTTTGAATCCGCACGAGATCACGAAATGCTGGCCCACTTTCTGGTGACTTTTGATCGTCTGGTTCGTCGAAGTCGCATCGCGGTACCTCGCTGGGATCGATCCACGCGTGAGTTGATTCAGGACGAGCGTCTGTATGCTCGCCCAAACAAAACTGTCATCCCCGAGACCGGCCGTACCGGAACTTACGGAACCGGAAAGCATCAGCGGACTTTTCCGTTGCCCGACGTTCGCAACAAGCCAAAAAATCGACTGTTCCGCCATCGAACACGCAACTTTTTGCGACGTCGAGTCTGGCGCTATTTTCGCTGGCTGAGCTACAAGAATCCCTCCGAGTACCTTCTTGCCATTTCCCGCGCCCTTAGCGTCTATACCGATGCGGAGTTCAAGCTGGGCGAAAATATCATCGACAACTGGTCGTTGATGCACGCCTGCTATTTCCACAGCGATTCGTTGAAATTTACGGCCGCACATAGCAATCTTGCTCCGGGCCAGTCATTGGCCACGCTCAGCGCTGCTCCGTATCGGGCGGAGATTTGGCAAACTGTGGAAGGAGCAACGCACCTGATCAATCTGGTCCGGGAGTCTCGGAGCAGTCTTGTTCGTGTCTGGGCCATGGAACTGCTTGAACGCGACCATCAGCAGGCGATCAAACAGATCGACATGAAGATTCTGGTGTCATTGCTGAAGCATGCTGATGCTCGAGTTCAGGATTTCGCGTCGCGCCTGTTTCGAGATCACCAGGGACTGGCCAGCATGACGGTCTCGGCGTGGCTTGAGGTCGTGGAACAATCCGATCGATCCCTGCTGCCAATGATCTGCGAGGCGATGACGAAGCATGTCGCGACGGCGCGCCTTGATAATCCACAATTGCTGTTGCTTGCGACCGCTGAACCAGTGTCCGTCGCAGCGCTGGGTTTGCGCATGCTACAGGAACGACATCAACAACGCGGACTGAATCCGGCAGAAGTGGTACAGTTATCCCGAGCTCAATGCGCGGCGACGGCAGAGGAAATGACAACGTGGGCGCTGCGGCAGTTAGATTCTGACGAAAACTATTCCGTCGATGCCGTCGTCGAGTTTTTTGACGGCCTGCTGGAGCCGATGCGCGCGGCTGCGATGACGTGGCTGGAGGATTCGTCGTCTCACGGCCACGATGATGCAGTGCTCTGGTCACGATTGATTGAAACGCCGTTCGATGATGTGCGACTTCGACTTGTCGACTGCCTGCAACATCGAACGACTCTGCCCGATGTTGATGTGAACTCTTTGAGTCATCTCTGGTGTTCAGTGCTGCTGGGAGTTCATCGAGGTGGCCGGATGAAATTGAAAGCGATGCAGCAAATTCAGGCTGCGATCCTGCGAGATTCGCGGCATGCCACAAAGCTACTGCCGGTGTTATCGGTGGCGGCTCGATCCTTGCGGGCTCCTGAACGCCGCGGAGCCATTGCCGCGATGGCGAGTTTGAAAAACGGAAATCCCGAACTGGAAGCCGCGATTCGTTCCCACTTACCCGAGCTGCAGTGGGCGGATTGCTGACGTCTTGACGAATGCACAAACTTCTCATTCACGCCTTAGATGGAGATTAGCGATGCGAGATGGCTCGATCACTTTGAGTAGCAGGATCTGCACGTGGGGACTGCTGCTGTGCGGTCTCATGCTTCTCTGCGGATCAGTCCACGCGGGACCGGTCAATATCGGTTGGACGCCATTTGGTGCAGTCACAACCGCTGGCTATGTGGATCCCGCCGGAAAGCTGATTCTATTCGATGGAGGATCTCCAACATGGACCGTTCGAGCGATTCCTTATCCGCATTTGCTGGTGCCTGGGGCTCCGATCGTATTGCTTCCTCAGGCTGCAGGAAATATCTGGCCGACGGTCATCACCGTTTCTGGTGGCAACAAGTTGGTGCAGGTTGTCAACGGCGGACCGATGAACATCCTGTTGCCCGCTCACAACTTCCCCGTCGGCGCGTCATTAGAGATTGTGCAGAATGGTGCTCAGAGTCTGGTGCTGGGAGTCACCGGCACTGGTGATTTGTGGGCGGTGGATCCGGCGACGAATACAGGTCATCAGATTAACTCGGCGGCAGAATCATTTCCATTTGGCTCAGTTGTTTCCGCTGTCTCAGCGGGTGGGCAGTATCATGCTTTTGCGGTCGACCATTTTGGCACGATGCATTACTACTTCGGCAGCGGTGGCGTTTGGAACTCCGTGGCGATCGCTGGCGGTCTGATGCCCGGCACACCGGTCGCCGCCGATGTATTTTCGCTGACCCTGCCACCCGTTCAAAGATTGAATGTGGCGGCCGTCGATCCCGCGGGGAATCTTGTTGTCTGGAGTAAACCCACTGGCCTGCCGTGGCTTCCACCAGTCGTTCTTGCCAGCGGGCAATCGCCAGGTGCACCATTAGAGATCGGCCATACTGTGTTCGGCCCAATGGTGTCGACGATCAGTGCTGGTGGAAACTGGAACGTTTGGATTCATGATCCTCTGGTGGGCTGGAATCATCACCTTGTCGGACCGGGATTCATGATGGGAGCACCGATCGCCTGTGCTCCGGCGGTGGGCACATTCTTCACGATCGATCCCCTGGGACGACTCGTCTGCGCCAACTGGAGCGGTTCCGCATGGGCAACCGGGTATGCGATGCCTCTGCTCGCTTATACACCGCAGCTTGTCAGTCGTCAGTTCATCGAGAATCCTGAACTGCCTCCGGCCTCGGTGACACTATTGAACACGAGCGATGATCCGCTCGTGGTGCAAATTGTCGACCTGTTTGATCCTCGCCAGCCACCGGAGGAGAAACTTGCAGCCGGAGCCATGACCAACATTCAACTGCCTCGCGAATCCGGCGGCGTGCTGGAGGAAGTTTTTCTCGTCCCCGGTCCTGGCGGTGTGTTGTTGGAACAAACAGCCAGCCATCCGATTCCTCCCGAGCAGCGGTTTACTCTGGCCGTCTGGTCCGACAAAGAAACATACAAAGTGCTGCCCTTCAAGAACGCAAAGAAGGGTGCACCGAAGTCAGTCACCGAAGGTTTCAGCCGACGTTCGCAGGTCAGTCTTGGAATCATTCCTGTGGCCCCGGGTGAACTTCTGCGAGACGGCGAACGGATGGATCTCGTACAAATCACGAAACGTCTGAACAACCCCGGCGCGGTCGTTCACTTCCCCAAGCCTGTCAGCCAACCATAAGCCGAGCCCTGCTGTTGCCGGTCTCCCAACCGACTTTCTTGCATGGCTGTGGCCGGTCTTCCGGCCAAGCGACTTTTTATATTGCTGTCGCTGGTCTCCTGTCCACGTAACCTTTCCCCAGCTGCAAGGTCTTCCAACATCACGCCTCGTCCCGAGAAGATTGGTGGCGGAACGCGCTAGAGGAATACCCAGATGCCTGGAATTCTTTTGGGATGGTTGCCACAATCACGGACTCCCCCTGCATGAAAATGCGATTCTCGCAGATTCACTCGCCTATTAGAAAAATCGGAGCTCCGCTCATGACTCAGACCTCTGCTGAAACTTCTCGCCGTTCGTTTCTGGGTTCCGCTGCGGTAGCGGCTGCAGTGACATCCACGTTGACGGCGTCCTCTGCCAGAGCCTCATCACCGGCGGACAAAGTCGTGGTGGGCATCATGGGCGTGAATCGCGGAGCTGCCCTGGCTCAGGTGTTTGCGTCATTGCCAGACGTGGAAGTCAAGTATGTTTGCGACACCGACAAAACACGGCTCGACGCCTTTCGTGACACGTTGGCCGGCAAAGTCAGTTATGAGGTGAAAGGCGTCACGGACTTTCGAAACATTCTGGATGACGCGGAGGTTGACGCATTGGTCTGCGCGGCTCCGAATCACTGGCATGCTCCGGCCAGCATTCTTGCGTGTTCCGCTGGCAAACATGTTTACGTCGAAAAGCCGTGTTGCCACAATCCTCGCGAAGGCGAACTGTTGATCGAAGCAGCTCGCAAGAACAAACGCTGCGTGCAAATGGGCAACCAACGACGCAGTGGGCCAAAACTTGCCGAAGCGATGAACCTGTTGCACGAGGGAAAGATCGGGCGAGTCTATTACAGCCGCAGTTGGTACGCGGCGACTCGCGGAACTATCGGCACCGGCACACCGGCCGAGGTTCCTCCGCATCTTGACTATGAACTCTGGCAAGGGCCAGCTCCGCGTGAGCCTTACACATCCAATCGCCTGCATTACAACTGGCATTGGAACTGGCATTTTGGCAACGGCGAACTGGGCAACAACGGGATTCATTCGATCGACCTCTCTCGTTGGGGACTGGGTGTTGATTATCCGTCGCGAGTCGTCTCATCGGGCGGCCGTTATGTGTTCGACGACGATCAAACGACAGCCGATACACATGTGGTGTCGTTTGAGTTCCCCGGTGAGAAGCAGATCGTGTGGGAATGTTTGAGCTGTAATCGCTACGGCATGGATGGCTCAGGCTTTGGCGCGACTTTTCATGGGGAAAAGGGAACACTGAAAATGCATGAATGGGGCTATAAGATGTTCGACGACAAAGGCAAAGAAATCGCCAGTGTCGATGGCTCCGATGGCTTGAAAGCTCACATCGAAAACTTCATCGCGGCCATTCGAGCTGATGATCCGAAACTGCTGAATTCGGACATCGAAGAAGGGCACAAGTCAACGCTCCTGTGTCACCTGGGGAATATTGCCCATCGTACCGGCGATGCGTTGAAATGTGATCCCACGAATGGACATGTATTGAATAATGACGCGGCGATGAAACTGTGGACTCGCGAATACGAACCCGGCTGGGAACCCAAAGTGTAGGCGCGTTGTCAAACACATTGATGTAGGTTGGACATTCTTGTCCGCCTGGGTTTCGACGGGCAGAAATGCCCGTCCTGCCAGAGATCCAGGACTCGACCCAGCCGCATCTTACCTTAACGGACATGGCGAGGGACTGCGGCGAGTGCCTCGTTGAAGAGCTTTCGACATAGCGGCATACCCGCCATCACAACCCGACATATCGGAGAGGGACTGGGTTTATGCGTATTGACGTCGCAGGCCGCAGGTCGCATCGCTGATGCTTCGGGCTGGGATATTCCCCAGCACTTCAAACATGCTCATTGCGAGCCATCAAGGTGGTGAAATCCCCCTCTCAGTGATCGACGCACTGCTGCCCAACGGCGTTTATGCGGACATTTAAGTCGCGTTTGGGGGCTTTAGCTTCGTTCGAGAATACCACCGGATTCTGGATCTCAGTTTGAGTTCCATTAACGAACCGGTGCAGAACTGAGGTCCACTCAAATCCGCGTGACCCTGCATCTCGGTTCCTCTACCCGTAAAGTGCGGGTATCCCGATCGCATCAACCAGCAGGGGTTGACTCAACGGCCAAAGCTGCCGAACTGACAAGCAGAGTGTCAAGCGGGACATCTTGCGCAGATTGTGCATCCGGATGTTACTGAATACCCCCCGTGATCAGATCATCATTGACGAACACCATCCATGTCGATTCGGCGATTCATACTCCACACCAAAATGCTGATCCAGCACGGGTTGCACCTGGCCAGGGCATCCCGAATGGACGACGCGGCGTTCCGCCCGTTAGAAATGATGCGACTCGAAGATCGAATTCTATTCAGTGCATCGGCGATGGCCCCAGTGATTGCTCAGGTCGCCGAGATCGCAGCCTCAGCCGCTCCCTCTGCAGACGCAGGAATTGTTCTTGATCACACCGAACTGTTTGCCGCACTGCAGTCGCCTCAGAGCTCTGACGTTAATACGCTCGCCGAAACAAACGCTGCCAATGATTCCGCCAGCAGCGATCCGTTAAACGGTGACGTGCAAAGCACTTTGGATGCAACGAGCCCCGACAATACCATTCAAAACCAGGTCCGCGCGATCAATCAGACGCTGGAACTTGTATTCATTGACTCCTCCGTCAGCAATTTTGAGCAACTCGCGGCTGATCTGCGAAATGCGGCGTCTGCGGATCCCGGTCGCAAACTGGAACTGGTGGCACTCGACAATAGCAAAGACGGGATCGCTCAGATCACTTCGGCCCTGCTGAGATATCGCGGTGTCGACGGGATCCATATCGTGTCGCACGGTGGAACCGGGCAGGTTCAGATTGGTTCGACGTGGTTGTCGATGAATAATCTGGACACGTATCGCAATGCCATCAGTGCATGGCAGTATTCGCTGTCGGAAGAGGCCGACATTCTGTTCTATGGTTGTAACCTTGCGGGATCGGACGAGGGACAGCAGTTACTCAATGAGATCAGCACGCTGACGAATTGCGATGCCGCGGCGAGCGATGACGCCACCGGCGGGACAGCTCGCAACGCGGACTGGGATCTGGAATACCAGGTTGGCTCGATTACGACCGACGTGGCTTTCAGCAGTCAGTTTCAGGCTGACGCCAACTTTATTCTGGCGACTTATACCGTCACCAACACGAACGACAGCGGAGCAGGCTCGTTCCGTCAGGCGATTCTGGACGCTAATGCCAACGCGGGTGTCGACACGATTACGTTCAGCATTGCCGGCAGTGGCACGCAAGTGATCAACATTGCTTCTGTACTGCCGACGATCACCGATCAGATCATCATCAACGGGACAACTCAGACCGGATACGTCGCCGGCAGTATCGTTCCGATTGTTATCGACGGCAACAATCTGAATACCAACGGGCTTACGCTTGGTGTGGGGTCATCTGGAAGCACAATTCGCGGGCTTGTCATTCGAGATTTTGGGCAAATCGGAGTCGAGATCCAGGCCACTTCGATGACCAACACGATCCAGAACAGCTTCATCGGTCGCATGGACAGCAATGGCAACACGGTAACAGGCGAAGAGAGTAATCATGGCATCGTAGTTCGTTCAACCGGCAACACGATCGGGGGAACTACCAGTGTGGGCAATGTTGTTTCTGGCAATGGTAATATCGGCATCTATATCGATGGCGTGAACAACGTCGTCGCTGGCAATATCGTCGGCCTGAATGCCGCTGGCACCACTGCGCTTGCCAATAGTGGTCATGGCGTTTATGTGACAAGCAACGGAGCTGGAACACTCATCGGTGGAACCACTTCGACGGCACGAAATATCATCTCTGGAAACTCCAACGACGGCATCGTGATCGATGGTGCAAATAGCCCAACGCTCCGAAGCATCAGAATCCAGGGTAACTACATCGGAACCGACATCACCGGTGAAATCGATCTTGGCAACATACGTCACGGCGTGTACCTGCATCAAAGCGCCAGCGGAGTTGACGTCATCGGCAACGTGATCTCGGGCAATAATTCCAACGGGATTCTATAAGAAAACGGCATCTACAACGATATCACGGGCAACATTATTGGATTGGACAAGGATGGCACAACAGCCATCGGCAATAGCATCAATGGGATCCAGATCACCGGTGCTACGTTCACCACGATCGGTGGCTTGACGGCGACCGACCGAAACGTGATCTCCGCGAACAGCGGC
>CAIXQV010001142.1 GCA_903921605.1 uncultured Planctomycetaceae bacterium
CGCTCATCCACAGTGTTGACCACCAAGGGGGGGTATCGATCTGTATGGCCGCCTGATCCCGGCTGCAGGCCGTGATCAGACTCCAAAGTTCCGTCGATAGCAATGAAAATCTCACCACGTAAGATTCAACATACTAGGGGGGGCGTGACAGGCAGCGCGAAAAACGCCCCCTCACCCCAGCCCTCTCCCCCAATTTTTTGCGAGAATGCTGCCATGTGACGCCAAGCAGAATCAGCAAAAAACTTGGGGGAGAGGGGGCAACATTGCGCTGTCCAGTTAGGAAGTCTATTTCGTGTTTAATATCTCAAAACTCACGAGTCACCTGTGTGTCATGGCGACTCGCCTGGCGATCAGCTTCTGGGTTGGCGGGGCCATCCTGTTTGTGATCACAAGCGTTGCGGAGCAGAGACATCCACAGTTTGATTCATTGATCCGGGATCAGCTCGCCACAATTCGTTTTCCTCTGTACTACATTTTTGGCTGGGTCTGTCTGGGAACAACCTTGAGTGCTTCACTGATCGCCGCGATGTTAAACAAAGGTTGCCTGCGGAAACGGCTGCTTGCTTGTTGTTGCCTGACATTGATCTCCACAGCGATTGCTGTCGTTGATTACAAATGGGTTTATCAACCTCTGCAGGTATTGATTACTCCACCGGGCCAGGCGAGAACGCAGCAGTTCATCACGCTGCACGAGCAGTCTCGACTGATCAGCGAAGTGCATCTGACGATTGCCTTGATTGCTGCAATCGTGATTTGTCTGCCGGAGAAGTCTCAGGGAGAATGCAAGGCCTGAAGTCGAAGGCTGTGAACCGGCGAGCGGTTGGGCGTCAGCCCTCCGTGTCCGCCCCTGTCTGTTTTCTGTTATTTGACCAGCGTGAAGAATCGCAGAAACACGGATAGCTGACGCTATACCGCTCGCCGGGGTTCCACTGAGGCGTTTCCTCAGGATGACTAAGTAGGTCCTTTCTGCCGGAAAGGATTTTCGTATTGCGGCAAGGCGAACCATGTGTGCAACTGGCTGAGGATCGCAGCTGGCCTGATCAATCCAATTGCACAGAGGTCGCGGCCAGCCGCGAAGTCCTCCTCGGCAAGGAGAACCTACCGAAATCGCCGACTGCACCCTTTTCAGGTCCCTGTCAATGGAACTGTGGCAGCGGCTCGTTGGCTGTGCTAGATTGACGGAAGATATCTGGCGGATCATGGAATCCTGGCCGGGAATCTGAACGACATCGAGTCGCGAGAATCGTTTCTGATCTCCGGGGCGATGCGTTTCCACGTGAATAATCCTGTCTGTGAAGGCAAATTCAGCAATGAGTGAACGGGAAAAAGGGGCTCAGGACTGGTTCCGTAAAGGCACTGAGGCCATGAACCACAAAAGCTGGGATTACGCGATTGAGTGTTTTACTAATTGCGTTCGGCTGATGCCTGAGCATCTCCTGTATCGACAATCCAAACACGGCTGCCTCCGTAAGTTGTACAACGACAATGGTTCCGGCGCGAAGATGGCCGGGATGCGTTTGATGGGCGTGAAAACGCGACTGAAAAAATCGCGAATGCAGAAAGACTGGAAGAATCTGGAGCTGACAGCGGAAGAAGGATTGCTCACGAATCCCTGGGATCCGCAGCTTTGGTTTGATCTGGGCGACGCCTGTGCCAACCTCAACAATATGAACGTCGCTCGATATGCCCTGGAACGAGCGATCGAGTACGACAAGGATAACATCGACTTCAATCGTCGTATGGGGCACTTTTTGTTTGAACGTCAGGAGTTCAAAGCCGCTCGGCCTTATTTCGAACGACTCTACAAGTTGGCCCCCACAGACAGCGACGCACGCAGCATGATGAGTCGCTGTGATGCCGAATCCACGATGAAGAGCGGTTATAACGACGCGGACAATACGCGTGACGTGAAAGTTGAACAGCCAGCGGCTCCTATGAATGCTTATGAAGCGGATCGCTTGGCACGCCGAGGTGGCCCGAAGCCGGCGGATGCGCCAGGAGAGTCCGAGGAAACAGATATGATTCATGCGATTCGCAAGGATCCTCAGAACGTCAATCTGTACCTGAAGCTTGCAGAGCACTACAAGGGAGCCCGTGAGTTTCCGAAGGCCGCTGAGCAGCTGAATAAGGCTTTGGAGTTGTCGAAGGGCAATGCGGCTATCAGCGAGCAGCTTCAGGAAGTTCAGCTGACGATGCTTCGAAATGATCAGGTCGAGGCCGAAGAGCGAGCTCGCAAGAACCCCGGCAAGGAACGCCTGATCGAAAAGGCGAAGGCTCTCAAGGCCGAATTGCTGGAGAAGGAAATTGCGTTTTACACGCACGGTGTGGAAAACAACCCCAGCGATTTGAAAAAGAAGTACGAACTGGCCAGGCGACTGTTTGATGCCAAGCAGTACTCCAAGGCAATCCCTTTGCTGCAGCAGGCCGTGGCCAATCCCGCGATGAAGAGCGATGTGCTTGTGCTCTTAGGCGAATGCTTTGTTCGCGACGGCAAACTGGATCTGGCTCGACGACAGCTTGAGAAAGCTCTGGATGGCTTGAATTCTCAGGATCGCCCGGATGCATTCAAGACGGCTCATTATCTGCTGGGCCGCATCTACGAAAAGGCCGGCAAGACTGAACAAGCCGAACATCACTACGGCGAAATTATGGCCGTTGATTATGAGTACAAAGATGTGCTCAAACGCATGGAAGAAATGCAGGGAGCGACCGAAGGCGGCATCGGGGAGTGAGTTTTCGATTTTCGATTGCAGATTTTTGATTTCAGATTTCAGAAAACAAAAGAAGCCGTGCGGATCAAGTGATTCGCACGGCTTCTCTTACATGTCGGTTGGACATTCTTGTCCGACTGAGTTCAGGACGGGCACGAATGCCCATCCTACTCGAGAATCAATTCCTGACTCAGCACTAGCCTTTGGCGGCAGCGAATCGGCGAGCCACTTCGGCCCAGTTCACAACGTTCCAGAACGCGCCGATGTAATCCGGACGTCGGTTCTGATAGTGCAGGTAGTAAGCGTGTTCCCAGACGTCGAGTCCAAGAATTGGTGTGCGACCTTCTGACAGTGGTGAATCCTGGTTTGCTGTGCTTTCGACAACCAGAGATCCGTCAGCCTTAACGCTCAGCCATGCCCAGCCGCTGCCGAAGCGAGTTGTTGCGGCCTTGCCGAACTGCTCCTTGAAAGCGTCGAAGCTTCCACAGGCCTTATCGATTGCTGCAGCCAGATCACCAGCTGGCTTGCCGCCGCCGGTTGGCGAAAGAATGGTCCAGAAAAGTGCATGATTCGCGTGGCCGCCACCATTGTTACGAACGGCAGTGCGAACTGCCTCTGGCACAGCGTTCAGGTCGCTGACAAGATCTTCCACAGACTTGTTCAGCAGTGGTGAATCTGCCAGAGCGGTGTTGACGTTGTTGATGTAAGCCTGATGATGCTTGGTGTGATGGATTTCCATCGTGCGAGCATCAAAGTGTGGTTCCAGCGCGTCGTACGCGTAGGGCAGTGCGGGCAATGTATACGGCATTTGAATTGTCCTTCATCCTGACAAC
>CAIXQV010001143.1 GCA_903921605.1 uncultured Planctomycetaceae bacterium
ACGGCACGCAAGGAACCACGCAAGCCAGCTGCGGTCACGATTCCATTCCAGGCGGTCACGGCGTTGCTATCGGCAATGTCTTACCGCGATCAACCGACGGCGGCTCATAGTCGGCGAGTGGCAGACTTGTGCGTGGCAACGGCCGAAGGCCTGCTTTCCATGCGTGAATGTTACAATCTGGAAATCGCGGCCTTGATGCATGACATCGGTAAGATCGGTGTTCCGGATGCGATTCTTCAGAAGCGTGGACGTCTGACGGACGAAGAGTGGGCCATCATGCGACGCAATCGTAATGTCAGCATGCAATTGGTGAAGAATTCGTTTGGCTCAGATGTTGTCACAGAAATCATCGAACAGTACTCGGTCCGCTTTGACCTCAGCAATCAGGAAGAGCTGAACGTTGTCGGCAGCCGACCAAGTGTTGCCTCACGAGTTCTCGCGATTGCGGATGCTTTTGATTCGATGACGTCCGATGCTGTATATCGTCGACGCAAATCTCGTACAGAAGCCTTCGAAGAACTTCGTCGCTGTGCAGGAACGCAGTTTGACCCGGAACTGGTCGAACGGTTTGTTTCTGCAGTGCGTTTGCGATCTGGTGAACGAGCAGAAATGCCGGGTGTTTCCACGGACATCGCTTTGGATATCGGCTTGCAGATTGAGCGATTGGTCGCTGCTCTGGATGACCAGGACCTCGGTGAACTGCGAACGTTGACATCCCGAATTCTGACGACGGCCGAACGAGCTGGCATCGACAATATGGTGGATGTCTCCGAACAGTTGCTGGAATCCCTGGAACATGACAAAGACATGATCGGGATCATGCAGGCTGCCAACGAACTGCTGGATCTCTGCCGCCTGACTCAGTTCTCTTTAATTCAAGGCGAGACTCAGAGGCTGGTCACCGCATAGTGCTCAGGACATGGCATGCCCAAGGGACACCATTCCAGAAGCAAACCACAGCATCCACGCTATCAGCCAGATCAGCAATCGGACTATTCTCAGGATCTGATGCTGCGAATTCCAATTCCATTGCAGTAACACGACGCCAATGGGAATTGGCAGCGCCCACATCAATACTCCCAAAGAGACTTGAAGGCAGCAGCCCTGAAAACCTCTTAGCATTGCTCCCATCAGGGGAGCGACCGCCGTGATCAATGGAGTCAGCATAAGAGATTTGAGCCGCTCAGGATAGTCCCTCTGATGTGCAACGACTAAAAACATGTAGATGAACGTCCACATCAACCATAGTGTCGCGATGATCCATAAGTGCGTCGCCGAAAACGATGCTTGACGTACTTGTCTGACCATGGAATCGCTGGCGTTTGCTTCATCAGAGACGATCGGATTTGCCTCATTCGCAGGGTGTAGATTCATCTTACACCGCCGCTGTTTCTTCAACTTTGTTGGATGGCAGTAGACTGAAATCTTCATCCCAGATCGGGATTATCCGGCCATCGATTCGCAGTCCCGAAGGCTCAGTTCGAGTAGACACGACCTCAGTCGCACGGCAGATCAATTCGGCAGTCTGATGTTCTGATTCACAGTGGATTCCCAGTCGAACACTGGCTGATGATTCGCTACATTTGATGTCGCGAGACGTCACTGTCCAAATCTGATTCATCAGCAGGAATCGATCGCCGATTTGCAACGCCAGCATTCTGCCAGTGGTGGGTGCGGTTCGAATGCGATCTGCACGCCACCAGGATTGCAGCAGAGTTCGAAACGAATCCCAAAGCCCGTATCGAGCAACAGGAGATTGTTGGTGTGCCATGGAGTCGACTCCGTCAGATCCTTAATCAAGCAACGCGAAATTCGCCATCGGGTGTACTCCAAACGGCGTGGAATTAATCTCGACTTGCCACAAAATGGGGATTGCCCTGAGGTGTCAAGATTTTGGTGTTGCAACCAGATTCTCGTGAGACAACTATCGTTCTGGTTTCGCCTCGTAGAGGCGGCAGCAGATAGCCCCAGGCTTTAGCCTGGGGGAAGACGTTTGAAAATGAACGTTAAGCCGTGAAACGGCGACAGAACTTTGCTGCTATCGTTGAAAAAACCATCGCTGTCGCCGTTTCACGGCTGATGGATCGTGTTTTCGCCTCCCACCCCAGGCTGAAGCCTGGGGCTAAATGCTGCCGCAGCTACGCTGCGAAACACAGCTCCTTAGGGCGATGGTCAACGCGGAAGTCCTTTACGTCCACGCCACCGGGTTCATCCCGGTGGCGGAAGACAACGTC
>CAIXQV010001144.1 GCA_903921605.1 uncultured Planctomycetaceae bacterium
GAGGCTCCGAACGGCGAGCCACTTTTTGAACGAGTTCGGTAGTAGCGAGTTTCTGCAGACGAGTAAAACAGAAACAACATCTCTGCCGCCTGTCGACCATCTTCAGTCTGCGGATAGCGGCGGATGATTTCCTGCTGCACGGCGATAAAGCCTTCCATATTGTTCTGTTGCAGATTCAAATCACCCAGATCCTTCAATTGCTTAACAGCAAGCTCCATCGGCAAATCAACTCCCACATTCTGCAGTTCTGCCGTCAATGATTCTTCCGCTCGCACGAGTTTCGCGTGGCCCTGCAGTGCACTTCCTTCGATCCGGGATTTATCAAGCACCTGCTGAAGTTGTTTAATCTGATCTCCGGAACGATGCTGAACCGATCTTCGGGCTCCCTTCAGCGATGTTGCCTCCAGACCTTGCAGCAGATTCGTAATGCCGGTCGCGTCGTTGCGATCCATGACGACTTCATAACTTGAGCGAACTCGGATACCCGTTCGATTGCGCGCGTCTCCGGCGATGACTCGCAAAGCCGCATCGCACAACAAACCATTCGTCGTTCCCACCGATGGCAGTAGATCGTTGTCATCGTAGGATGGCGAAGACTGACGGTCAGAAGGTACTCGGCAAATAATTCGCTGTACATGCCATTGGGCCAACCCCAGAGCACTAAGCGACTCAGCGCCCGCAATAAGATCATGATCGGCTTCGGCGTCAGCATGACCATCGTGTTCGGCAATCCGGATGGCTCGCACTAACGCATCCGCGAAGATTCCGGACACCGCGTCATCATCACTCATCGACTCAATCACGACGACGGCCGGTCTCCAGTTGCGCAGTTCGCGGGCCAGTCGCAATGGCAGGAGACGCCGCACTTCACCGTCGGTCTGACGCTCCCATTCGGAGATGAGTTGCGACACTGAGCGATGATGCTCGGGGCGAGTTCGCGGGAACATCCAGTCGGCGACGGCCTCATTGCCCGCGAGTTGTGTCACAGCCAGTCGGGATTTCTCGGACGTATTCACTGCCGAACCCTGATCGGTCGTTCGCAACTGCTGAGACATCTGCACGGTCACGGATCGCACGCCCTGTTCGGCTGCGGTTGTCGCCAGCAACTGCCAGGAAGCCTGATCAGCGTTTGTGACAAGATTGAGAACTCCCGAGCGGAAGTTGGAGGAACGAACTGCGTTCCATGTCACGCCATTGTCTTCGGACCGCAGAATCTGGCCGAAGCTGCCAACAGCCAGAACAACTCCTTCGGATGCAAACCGTAGTTTTGTAATCCGACCTGTGGCGGGAATCGGAACGGTGTCCCATTGCTGCCCGTTCGTGTTGCTGCGAAACAAGCAAGCGCCAGGATGACCGGCCAGAAGAATGAGTTCACCGCTGTGGGCGACGGTACTGAGATCGGAAAGTTCACTGGTTGACTTCGGAAGGTCTGTCACTGGTGGTTCCCATGTGACTCCGGAATTCTGTGTTGTAAATATGGTCGCGTTATCACCGACAATCCAGCCGCTGCCATCGGTGTTCAGCGAGACGCCTCGCATCTGTCGCAAGGTCGGCTGCGCAGGATTAACAACGACGGCCTGATCAGAGACGACAGCCGCGTAACTTTGATGCGGCCCAACCACGACGCCTTCCGCCATGCTTAGGAAGCCGCCGGTATTCCACGAACTATCAGGCTGATCTGATGCCAGAGCAGTCCAGGTCTGACCTCCGTCCTCGGATCGAAAGATTCCTGCTCCTCCACGCAGAGGCACAGGCAGTGTGACCGCGATGGCCTCATCGAGCCCGAAAAAGCGCACGTGAAGAAACCCAGGCAGAGTTGATGTTGAGATCGCTTCGCCGCCGTGGACTTGAGGACTTGTCGTCAGGTCTGTCCACGACTCACCGCCATTGCGAGTTTGAAAGAGCACAGCCGAGAGCTGTGCTGTTCCCGGAATAACACGGTAGCCGGCTATCCATCCCATGCGATTCGTCAGAAAACAAACAGACTGCAGACTGCAATCCATCGGCGTCATGGCTGTGGTCCAGGTCTGACCGTGGTCATTGGACCGACAGACAACGCCTCGTTCACCAACCGCCCAACAGGATGCTCCAACGTGGCAAACATCATTCAACGTGGCATCTTCAGCGATGGCTTCCGTGCGAGGAACTGCGGAGCTGAAGAACATTGATGGTTCAGGATCCTGAGTGATCAATGACCATGCAGGAATTGTCGTTCTTTTTGCACCCAGGTTAGCGGCTGCTGGATTACTTGTTGAACGACTTGTTGTGGTACGACTTGTTGATGCAGCCGGTGGAGTGACAGATTCTTCAGCGGCTTCGATGGAATCTTCACTCGGTGTCGCAGAAACGTCGTCAGTCTCGAGATTCAATGCTTTCGTGTTGCGTGCTGACGATGCCCCAGGATCCTTTTTCTTTCGTAGCCGGGAACTGGTCGGAAGATCGGGTTCATTCGTTTCTATGGCTGCCCCTTCATCTTCTGCCTTCGGTTCCGACAACTTTAACTGTGCATCGGCGGAGCTGGAGATGCAAAAAAGGAACAGCAGAATTGAAAGCAGCGTTTTGTGAGCAGTCATCCGTGACTCTCCCGATTCATGACCAAAGACTGAGGACGTCTAACAAAGCCGGGACTGGCTCCCGATGATCGCTTGATTTGCGAGAGACAGACACACAGTGAGGGCGTCTGTTCCGTCTTTGCTGGAGCCTCATAATGAAGTGGCAGAATGATGGGAAAGACGGACTGCGGCAAGAGCAACAAAACTTGAGGCCAAACTTATCATTGGAACGTGAATGGTGTGCCTCTACCCGAAGCAAAACTGGACCTTATTTCTCGCTGTTCCTTAACTAATGCAACCGTGAACACTAACCACGAGTAAAAACAGGGACTCTGCGAAGTTTAGGAACACATGTTCCCTGCAAAACCTGCCGATTTGCCGCGCCCGTACTGCAGTGAAACCAGAATAGGCCTCAAACGGACTTGCTTCACCTTGACCGGGTTTGGTGGGTTTGGGACAAAACGCTGGTCCACGACCGGTCAACGGTCTGAGATTGAATGGATTACCCGCCCCACGGAAATCGGGGCTTCAGACTGGCAAAGGAGTGCCGAAACCGTGAAAAACATTGTTATCGCATTAGTTGCTGCCCTGGCAGCCGGAACCATTACCCCCGCCCTGGCTCAGGAAACTGCCAAGCCAGCTGCTGCCCCAAAGGACAACACCGCGCATCGCGTCGGTCTTGTTGACATGGCAGAAGTTTTCCAGGGCTACAAGAAGTTCGAAGACCTGCGAACTGAGCTGTCTGCAGAAATCGAAAAGAGCGACGCAGAAGCGAAGCTCATGGTCGAAAAAATGCAGAAGATGCAGACTGAGATTCAGGAGCTGAAGCTGGCTCCAGGCACACCTCAGTACGATCAGGCTGAAAAGAGCCTGCTGGACGCCAAGGGCGAATTCGAAGCCTTCCGCGCAGCAACTCAGCGCAAGCTGGCTCGACGTGAATCGGAAATGTTCAAGGTCATCTACGCTGACACGACCAGCATGGTCAAGAAGTACGCTGAGTACGCAAAGTACACTGTCGTGATTCGATTCGACCGCAAGGACATCGACGAGAACACTGCACCAGCCGAAGCTGTCCAGCGCATGAACAAGCAGGTTGTTTACTACCGAGCAGACGACGACATTACTGACGTTGTTCTCTCCACACTGAACAAGCAGTATGAAGGATCAGCCGCTGCTGGTGCTGCAAAGCCAATCCGCCAGACAAGCGGTGCAGCTGCAGGCAAGCCATCTGCTAACTAGTTCTGCTGTTGAAAACCTGTGACTGAACTCCGGCAGTGGAAACGTTGATTCGCTCCACTGCCGGTTCGTTGAATATTCATTGCTCGGTGTGAATTGAGGCCGGGTGTTCGCGGGATACTTCCAGCGAATAGTCTCAATAATCCCGCTCACTGAATAAAACTCACTTCGCTACGATGGGGGATGCGATGCTTATGAGTTCTGATGCTTCTGTTCAGCCTCGCCAGCAGACGCTGGCACGGACCGCGATGATTTCCGGTCGAGGGCTGTTTCACGGCGTAGAAGCCCGCCTTCGTCTTCTTCCCGCTGAACCGGGTTCCGGAATTGTCTTCCGTCGAGTCGATCTCGCAGGCAAGCCGGAAGTGAAGGCCCATGTGGACAACGTCACGTCAGCTCCTCGACGCACGGTCCTCGCCGCCTCGAATGGCGCCTTCGTGGAAACTACCGAACATCTGATGTCAGCGTTGGCCGGTTTGCAGGTCGACAATTGCATCATAGAAATCAACGCACCTGAAGTCCCTGCTGTCGATGGCTCCTGCCTGCCATTCTGCGAAGCGATTCTGGAAGCGGGCCTGAATATCCAGTCGGCTCCTCGTGATCTTCTGATCATCGACGAATCTCAGGGCGTCAACGATCGAGCTGGCGAACAGTGGATTGAGATCATTCCATCTTTCGATGGATCAACCACGATCGACTATCGCCTTGACTATGGTCCACAGACGGCCATTCCATCTCAGTCTTTCTCCGTGAGCATGACTCCGGAGATCTTTCTGAAAGAGATCGCTCCCGCTAGAACCTTTGTGCTGAAGAATGAAGTTGAAGCTTTGCAGATCATGGGATTCGGCAAGCATCTGACAGGCAAGGATCTGGTCGTCTTCGATACTGATGGATCTGTGATTGATAATAAGCTTCGCTGGCCTGATGAGCCGGTTCGGCACAAGATACTGGACTGCATCGGAGATCTGGCTTTAAATGGTCAGATGTTTGTTGCTCGAGTTGTCGCGCGTCGAAGTGGTCACAAATTGAATCATGTCATGGCCAAGACACTGTCGACGATAACCCTACGCCAACCCGAGCTTCAATGGGCCGCATGACCTTTTAATGGGTGTGACCTCGGAGCGACAGGATGTCAGCTCCTCCTACCTGGTGATGAACCACCACAGAATACTCTCCGGCAGTCTCCCGATCAGGATGATCAACATGGAAACAAAAATCTCCCCGATGTCACAAGTCGACCCGAAAGCAAAGATCGGCGAAGGCGTCGTGATCGGTCCATTCTGCGTCGTGGGACCGGAAGCTTCCATCGGCAGCGGAACAGTTCTGCATAGTCATGTTGTGGTGATCGGTTCGACATCAATTGGTTGCAACAATCAGTTCTGGCCGAACTGTGTTATCGGTGGCGATCCTCAGGACGTGAGCTGGCAGGAGTCGGACACGGAGATCATCATCGGTGACAACAACATCTTCCGAGAAGGCGTCACGGTAAATCGTGGTGCTGAAAAAGAAGACGGGATTACTCGGATCGGCAACAATAACATGTTCATGGCCAATAGCCATGTGGCTCACAATTGCCGGATCTTCAATAACGTGATTCTGGTGAATGGCGTTCTCCTGGGTGGCCATGTCCATGTCCACGACGGAGCCATCGTTTCCGGAAACTCTGTCGTTCATCACTTCTCCACACTGGGACGTCTGAGCTTCGTCAGCGGTGGCTGTCGAGTTCCTCACGACATTCCTCCATTTATGCTGGCGGCCGGTAGTGATGATCCAACACTGAAGACGATCAACATCGTCGGTATGCGTCGAGCAGGCATCTCCAACTCCACGATCGATACGGTCAAGGAAGCCTTCCGTCTTCTTTACCGCCGCAATCGTCCGCTGGATGAAGTTCGCCAGCATTTCGACGAAACACTGCAGGGAACGATTCCGATGGAATTGTCCATGCTGCTGAACTTCGTAGAGAACCAGCGAGCCGGTAAACTGGGACGCGCACGTGAAGCGGTGCGAAACAAACCAGCAGCCTCAGAATCACAGAACCATTCTTCACAGGAACGCAAGGCCGCATGAATCGGGTCAAAGTCGCAGTCGTTGGCGTCGGAGCACTCGGGCAGCATCATGCTCGGATTCTTTCGACGATGGAGAATGTTGAACTTGTTGGCGTCGTGGATTCGCGCGAACAACAGGGACGAAGCATTGCGGCCAAACATCAGACTCAGTGGTTCGCCACGGCTGAAGAAGTACGTCCACTCATCGACGGCGTGGTCATCGCGGTTCCTACCGTTCTGCACTACGAAGTCGCTCGGCCATTTCTTGAAGACGGCATAGCCGTGATGATCGAGAAACCTTTGGCCGACGGCCTTGAAGCGGCTCGCGCACTGCAGGGGTTGGCCACATTTCGCGGGGCTGTATTGCAGGTCGGACACGTCGAACGCTTTAATCCTGCGTTCGAAATTCTGCAGCAGCGCGTTCAGCAGCCGATGTATATCCGCTGCCAGCGAGTAAGCCCCTACACATTTCGATCGACCGACATCGGTGTCGTGCATGACCTGATGATTCACGACATCGATCTGGTGCTGGCTCTCACGGGCGATTCAGTGACCAGCGTTGATTCATTCGGCGCCGTCACGATCGGTCCAAACGAAGACATGGCGGTCGCTCGATTGCGAACGAGCTCTGGAGTGATTGCCGACATCACTGCCAGCCGAATGAATCCTACGGCTGAACGGACCATTCAAGTCTGGGGTCGAAGTGGATTTGTGTCAGCCGACCTGCAGACTCGCAAAGTGTCTGTCTGGCAACCAAATCCTCTTCTGGCTGAACGACCATCGATGGTGCATGACATCGTCGCCGCGACTCCGAATCCACTGACTCTGAAAGATGAAGTCTTTACGAAGTGGATCAATAACGAACAGCTTCAGGGTTCTGCTGCGGATGCTCTGACGGCAGAACTGCTCGACTTCGTGCATTGCATCCGCACCGGCTCACGTCCTCGAGTTTCCGGTGACGCGGCCGTCAAAGCAATGGAAGTCGCCGATCGAGTTCTCGCGGGAATGCCTAAATTTTCGTGGCAGACCGGGTCCATGCCGGATGCTGTTCGCAAGGCGGCCTAACGAAGATGACTCGAACCGTCTTGCGTGGTGGCCGTGTTTACGACCCGATCAACGGAGTCGACGGCGAATTGCGAGACCTCTGGATGCAGGACGGTCGCATTATCGCGGCTCCCGAGAACCCGGATGTTCGAGCCGAAGTCATTGTCGACGTGACGGGCATGATCATCATGCCGGGTGGCGTCGATATGCACTGTCACATCGCCGGCCCCAAGGTCAACACCGCTCGTAAAATGCTGCCGGAGCAGCGTCGCCGTGCCCGAGTCATGGCTCGCACCAATCTGACGCGATCCGGGACTCTGGGCACTGTCCCCAGCACCTATACGACAGGTTATCTCTACGCAGGCCTGGGATACACAACAGCTTTTGATGCGGCTGTCCCACCGATCGGTGCGAGGCACGCTCACGACGAGCTTCAGGACACTCCGATTATCGACAAAGGCTTCTATGTGATGATGGGCAAC
>CAIXQV010001145.1 GCA_903921605.1 uncultured Planctomycetaceae bacterium
CCGGAAGAAGAATTCTCGATGGTCTGGAATGGCTCAGTGATTCCTCGTGAATCCGGCTGGTATGAATTCACGATTCGCACCGAGAACGGCGCGCGACTATTTGTGAACGACGAAGACACGCCATTGATTGATGCGTGGGTTCGTTCCGGCAGCGACACCGAATTCCGAGGATCACGATATTTGCTGGCCGGTCGAACTTATCGTATTCGGCTCGATTGGTTTAAGTTCAAAGAAGCAACAGCTTCTGTTGCCTTGCTGTGGAAAACGCCACACAGTGTGGAAGAAGTCATCCCGACGGCGAATCTGATGCCGGAATGGTCTCCCGCCGTCCTGCTGGTTGAGACACCATTCCCGCCAGATGATCGCAGTTCGGGTTATGAACGCGGCACCAGTGTCTCACTGGAATGGGAAGACGCGGTGACCAACGCCGCTATTGAAGTAGCCGACAAACTCGTGGCGAGATTGCGTGAGTTTAGTGACATGAAACAAGGCGAGGACAACTCGGGCAAGATCCGTGAGTTTGCCGGACTGTTTGCCGAGCGTGCTTTCCGACGGCCTCTATCAGATGAGCTGAAGGCCATCTTTGTCGATCAGCAGTTCGCGGCGGCAAAGTCTCCGGAAGAAGGATTGCGACGAGTGATCCTGGTCACCTTAATGTCACCACGCTTTTTGTATCGTGAACATGCCGAAGCTGAAGATCAATTTGATCGTGCATCTCGCTTATCATTTGCTCTGATCAATTCGATCCCGGACAAGCAACTTCTGGAAGCGGCCAGGAACGGACAACTGCAAACTGACAAGCAGATTCGCGATCAGGCCTGGCGTCTGGTCAATGACTATCGCAGCCGATCTCGCCTGCTGGAGTTTCTGCGAAGCTGGATGAACCTCGAACGCCTGCAGGAGATCAACAAAAGCACTGCCGTTTATCCGGACTTCACTCCGCAGATTGCTGCCGACCTGAAGGTCTCACTGGAGCTGCTGATGCAGCAGACAGTCGATGCGGAGAACAGCGACTTCCGCAGATTGTTGTTGAGCGATTCGATCTTTATGAACGGACGCATCGCAAAGTTTTACGGCGCGTCATTGCCGGAGAACGCCGATTTTCAGGAAGTAAACTTCGAACCGGATCGCAGGGCGGGAATCGTCTCGCATCCGTTTCTATTGAGCGGGTTTGCCTACATGGAAACAAGCTCGCCCATTCATCGCGGCGTTTTCCTGTCTCGCGGAGTTCTGGGACGAGGCGTCAAGCCGCCGCCGATTGCGGTGGCTCCGACGGCTCCGGATCTGGCTCCGGATTTGACGACTCGCGAACGAGTGACCGTGCAGACACAGGCCGAAATGTGTGCCAATTGCCACGGGCTCATTAACTCCCTGGGCTTCGCACTGGAGAATTTTGACGCGGTCGGTCGATACCGAGACAGCGAAAAGACCAGGCCGATTGATGCAAACGGCCAGTATCTTCAGCGAAACGGGGAGTTAGTCAGGTTCGGCGGAGCGCGGGATCTGGCCAGCTTTCTGGCTCGCAGCGAGGAAACTCACCGCTCATTCACTCGGCAGTTGTTCCACCATATGGTTCAGCAGCCGATTCTGGCCTTTGGGCCGGAGTCAATTTCTGAACTGACAGAGTATTTCGAGAATCACCAGTTTCATATGAAGCACCTGATGGTTGAAATAGCGTGTCGATCAGCACTTGAAACAACCTCGGCCGGTTCACAGCCTGTGGTTGCAGCCGAGCCGCAGAGTTCGCCATAATGGGATCGAATGCGGCTGCTCTGATTTTGAATCGTGCAACCTGACGAAACCTGCAGCGGAATGGACTCCTTCCGAAACTAACCTTCCCCAGACCTCCGCCTTCGAATGGTCTCCCTCCAATGAATAGCCGACGACAATTCCTCCGCAAACTGGGCGTTGGTGCTGCAGCACTGCCGTTCGTTTCCAATCTCAATACGTTTGCGTCATCCCTGATGGCGACAACTCGCAAGCAGAGACTGGTCGTCATGTTCAGTCCGAACGGAACAGTCCCGTGGGACTTTTGGCCGGATGAAGAAGGGGACAAGTTCACTCTCAAGAGGATCATGGAACCTCTGAAGGATTTCCAGAACCGAACTCTGGTTCTGAATGGCGTGTGCGACAAAGTTCGCGGCGATGGTGACAATCACATGCGTGGCATGGGTTGCCTGCTGACAGGAACCGAACTTTTCCCAGGCAACATTCAGGGTGGATCTGATACGCCAGCCGGCTGGGCCAGTGGTATCTCCATCGATCAGGAGATTGCCAACTTCCTGCAGTCAAAAGAAGAGACTCGCACACGTTTTGGAACTCTTGAATTCGGCGTGATGGTTCCTGATCGAGCTGACACGTGGACTCGCATGAGTTACGCCGGGGCCAACAAGCCAATCGCTCCGATCGACGATCCGTATCAGATGTTCCGCAAGCTCTACGGCCAGGTCAAAGATCGCGAAGTGCTGACCAGCATTCTGGACAG
>CAIXQV010001146.1 GCA_903921605.1 uncultured Planctomycetaceae bacterium
ACATTCAGCGATCGAATACCTCACTCCCGCTCAGTTTGAACAACTCACGCAACGCTCAAAATAAGAGAATGAGTTGTCCCTGAAACCGGCAGCACCTCAATGGTCCTGTGGAAATTGACAGACAAGAGAATGAAGGCAAGAGAATGAAACCCGGCACGATGCCGAATCTGTTCTCATTCTGCTGCCTTCATTCTCTTGCTATTGAAGAGAGCCCTGTTGATACCCGCTTGAGCCACAGCGACCAAGAACCGGCCATGATGGTCCTGTGGAAATTGACAGACAAGAGAATGAAGACAAGAGAATGAAACTCGGCACGATGCCGAATCTGTTCTCATTCTTCTGTCTTCATTCTTTTGCTATTGAAGAGAGCACTGTTGATACCCGTTTGAGTCACAGCGACCAAGAACCTGCCATGATGGTCCTGTGGAAATTGACAAACAAGAGAATGAAGACAAGAGAATGAAACACAGCAGGAAGCCGAGTCTGTCTACATTCTCTTGTCTATTTCGTATTGAAGATCTTGCTGTTAATGATCACTTCAATCAGTTCGCTGAGGCGATCTTCGCGGCGTCTTAATTGCGTGGTCAGGTTGTCGATGTCGGCGTTGTCACCAAAGGACAGTGGTCTGCCGAGAGCATACGCTGTCAGCTTGTGCACCATCGCTCGAGCAAACTGATCCTGACGATCCATTAACAAGTATCGTTTGAGCCCATCGATTCCCGCCAGTGGTTGTCTATTGAATAGTTCTGAAGTTGCATCGACCGGCTCATTATTCACATGAGTCCTAAAAGCTCCGAGGGCATCGTAGTTTTCAAACGCGATCCCCCACGGATCAATTCTGGAGTGACACGAAATGCAGGCCGGCTTATTGCGATGATTGATGATCCGCTCCTTCAGCGTCATCTTCAGAATTTCCGGGTCGGTCAAATCCACTTCCGGTACATTTGGGGGCGGCGGAGGCGGAGGATCGTCAAGGATCCGTTTCAGCGTCCAGACGCCACGCTTGAGCGGGTGCGAATCTTTGCCATCGGAATTCATCGTCATGATCACCGCACTCGTTAACAGGCCACCCCGATTTGTTTGCAGTGTGATTGGCACCTGGCGAAAATGCGGGCCGTAGACGTCCGGTATGTGATAGTGTGCTGCAAGTCGTTCATTCACGACGGCGTAATCAGAATGAATGAAGTCGAGGAAACTGCGGTTGTTCCTGAGCACATCCTCAAAGAAGGCGACAGGTTCTTCCAGCATCGCCTCCTTCAATGAACTGTCCGTCACATGATTCACGCTGTCCATTCTGTCGAGACCAAGCCATTGTTCGACAAAGTTCCGGGAGAATCTCCGTGAACGAGGGTCCGTAAGCATGCGTTTCACTTGAGTAGCCAGCACGTCCGGCTCTCTGAGTTTCCCCTGCTCCGCAAGCTGCAGCAATTCGTCATCCGGGACGCTTGACCACAGAAACAACGAGAGGCGACTGGCAAATTCCAGCTCACTGATCTTCGACGCAGATTTCGCTTCGTCGGCTGTCGCCCGTTGCGTCAGGTAGAGGAACTCCGGTGTGGCCAGAGCAGTTGCCAGGACTTCGACCATCGCCTCTTCAAGGGTCGCGAATTCTGGCCGATACTTCGCAAACAGAGCCATAAACGGGTCGATTTCCTCTGACGTGACGGGGCGACGCCAGACACGCCGCAGAAATCGACTCAACACATCGCGGCCATAGAGTTGTTCGTCACTTCTGTTCTCACTTTCAAAGAAGATATCCGTATGCGTTTTCGGCGGCCATTGTTCATAGTATGGGGCGATGATCTCAATATGGTCGATCAGCACCTGGAGGCCTTCTTCACCGCCCCGTGCGTTCGACACATTGCGAATGTGCAGGAACTCATCCCGTCTGGGGAAGGTCGTTTCGAGGTGGCGGAACGGGTTACGCTGAATATCCGCCAGCCGGATATCGAAGTGAATGAACTGGGGATCATCGACAGAAGCCTTGACGGGAATATCACGATCACTAATGACCACCGAGAAGTTCGCGTTATTGCTGGTGTGGGCACT
Source organism: uncultured Planctomycetaceae bacterium (assembly GCA_903921605.1). The sequence goes on from CAIXQV010001146.1 coordinate 2,050, forward strand.
GAAAATCAGACGCAGGCTTGCGAATTCTTCGGCGTTCATCGTCGAACGACCGGCTCGAATACGAACTCGCATGATTCCTTCGTCGGGAAGAAAGCGATCGAGATCAAGCTTGAGCTCATTCGACTTCGGAAGAACGAGCACAACCGGAGCAGCGCCTGGCGTGGTTCCAACAGCAGCCGCGTCGCGAGGCATCGGCTTTCCACCCGCAAACGGTTTGCTCTCGCCTGTCTCGACGTGAAACAGCTCGTGCTGATTTCGCGGCTTGCGTTTTTTCTTTTGACCAGCGTCAGTGGCGGCCTCTTCCTTTTTGGGAGCGGCCTTCTCAAATTCTTCCGGCATTGAAATGATGTAGGTAATGGCCGGCGGTCGTGCACCGCTGACAGTCGCCCGCTTAAGCGCCTTGAGCGCGGTCTCACGGTAAATCTGGAATTGCATGACCGACATCTGCAACAGTTCCGAGCTGTTCTTGAAACCGTCTTCAGATGTGGATTCCGGCGGTAGGTTATTCGCGAGATTGTAAGGCAGCCCCAGCAGGTCCTGCAGAGCGTAGTTGTATTCGTAATTCGTCAGTCGCCGGAATGATGAATGCTCTTTAATGTTCCGACGGACAAGCGACGCGGCCCTGAGTTCCTCGGTGAGCCAATCGACAATTCGTCCACGATCGGCGTCCGCAAGGGCGTATTCCGCAGCGTCCTCCGGAGGCATCTCCGACTTGCTGATCGCGCCGAAGACTTCACGCCAACGTTCAACGTCCGGACCGGTCAGAAGATCCGGGTTCAGTTGGTCGATGCGAAGCCGGCCCTCGGATTTCTCGGGACCATGGCAGGCCAGGCAACTCTTCTTGAGAACGGGCTCCACGGACTCGCGAAAAGCGGCGACGTTCGAAGCAGGAACGGCGTCGCTGGGAGTCGAAGTAGCCTCTGCGGTCGACTCTTTCAGGAACCGGGATTCAGCTCGCCCGTGTTCCCTTGCCGCTTCAAGGCTGATGGGAGCCTCCTGACCATCAGCAGCCAGCCCCGCACCCATGATTCCAAGGATGAGCAGGCCGATGATTGCGGGATTCTTCATGGTCTGCATTGCGAGAGTTTGCCAGAATCAGAGGGATTATTACGTTTCGGAGGTGTTGATCCGCATTGGCGAACCGGTGGGGCATTCTCCGGTCATGCTATCAAAACCAAAGTTGCAATACACCAATCCCTTCTGCACCGACAGTGAATCACAACGGACATTACTGAGAGACAGGCAGGGCGAGACACGGACGGCTGACGCCCTGCCGCTCGCCGGTTTAGTGGGCTTCCGACGCGCGGTATCGCGTCAGCTATCCGTGTCCCAGCGATTTTTCGTGATGGGCAAGTCACAGAAAACAGACAGGGACGAACTCGGAGGGCGGACGACCTGCCGCTCGCCGAGTCAGCCTCCCGGACTTGTGGAAACTTCCCAATTTTGTGAGCGATCCCGCTCATCTGGAAGCCGGACAGCACACCAGTTTTCCGCAGTTACAGAATCGTCAAAAGGCCGCATTCTCAGGCGTCAAACGGCTTATGCGGGAAATTCCACAGTTTGGGAGAACTCACTGAACCGCGGATCTCTCAGGGAAACTCTGCCGTAATCACCTGGCATGCGGGTCTGAGAAAGTCTGCTCGGCACACCGAAGAAGCCTCGAAAGAAGACCTGCAACGTTGTTCTGTGCGGGAGTTGGAGGGGTCGTGTTTCACCCGGCGAGTTCGACCGAAGTCCTTGACCGCCAACGGATCGCGGCTAGAATTGCGCGACGCCAGACAGGGGAGTTCAGGATGCATGCTCCAGGCGTCACTAATCAAAAGTCCTATGTTGATCATTGGAAGTTTCGGTGGTTGAGCAAGATTGAAGCTCCCACTGTTTTGAATAGTTCCCCGTAGCCCGTGATTCGTCGCCGCGTTCTTCGCTGCGCTGAGGAATGAACTGCAGGGACAAGAACTTAGTGGTGCAGGTGATTCCGATTGTCTGACGGATCGCGGGTTTCGTGTTCAAAGTCGAAGATCGACGTCGGAGTTCACTGTGGTTGGTTTTGGAGATGACTTCAAGGAACTGGTTCGGTCCAGCACCAATCTTGTAGATCTGGTGTCTGAAACAGTGTCACTGAAGCCAATCCATGGAGGACGTGATTTTATTGGATTGTGTCCGTTTCACGACGACAAGAATCCTTCCTTTCATGTTTATCCGGATCGTCAAACTTATCGGTGCTGGGTCTGTGATCAGGGCGGAGACTGCTTCCGCTGGGTCATGGAGATGGAGAAACTTCCTTTCCCGGAAGCGATGGAGTCTTTAGCTCGCCGAGCGAGGCTGGAGGTCCCCAAAAAGAAGCGTGATGATGCGACTTCAGACAATCAGCTTAAAAAGACCGATTCGCTCGCGGTAGTCGAGTGGGCTGTCAATCTCATGCATTCAACGCTGCGAACCAGCGCGAAGGCAGAGAACGCTCGAGAGTACGTCAAAAAGAGAAAACTGTCGGAAGATACTGTACGGAACTTCCGACTGGGGTATCACCCGGAAGACTGGAACTGGTTTCTTGATCAGGCCCGAGCACGCTTTACACCAGCTCAACTGGTAGCGGCCGGTTTGATTCAGGAGCGAAACAATGGTCCTGGATACTTTGACAATTTAGTCGGTCGTTTGGTCTTTCCCATCATTGATGAGAGAGGCCGACCGGTTGCATTCGGAGGACGAGTGTTGCCGGGGGGCAACATTGAAAGTGATGCGAAATATTGGAACAGTCTGGAAAGTACAATCTTTCATAAGCGTCGAACACTTTATGCGTTCGATCGGGCTCGAGAAACAATTCGACGCAGCAAGACGGCCATAATTGTTGAAGGATACATGGACTGCATCGCCTGTCATCAGGCGGGAGTTACAAATGCTGTCGCCACACTCGGGACAGCAATGACCGAAGATCATGTGCGATTTCTGCGGCGATTCGCAGAAAAAGTTGTCCTGGTTTATGACTCGGACAAAGCAGGGCAGGATGCCGCAGAACGATCCATTTCACGGTTTTTGGCCGAGGATCTGGACCTGAGAATCCTGAGCGTCCCGTCGGGTAAAGATCCGGCAGACTATCTGGAAGATCACACGTCGGAAGAATTCTATGCCCTTACGGCGTCAGCCAGTGAGGCGTGGGAATACAAATTGCACTCGATCCTGCAGCGAATCAGCATCAACACGATTGCTGGTCGACAGCAGGTGTTGAATCAGATGATGGAGTTCCTGGCAGCCTCACAAGGGCTGGCTGGCAGCATTCGCGAAGATATGATTCTTCGGAATGTTTGCGGCAGAGTCCAGGTCGATGAACGGATGGCTCGCCAGCAATTGAAAGAATTGCGGGGTCAGACACAGAAAAAGGGGTTCACCCGACGTGATGCCGAAAGGCAACCCGTCGAATTGAAAACCCGAGTCGAAAATGCCCTCGAACGTGCAGAACGGGAGGTATTGGAGATCATCTTAACTTGTCCTGAATCGATTGATGTCATCCGGCACCAGATCGGGGCAGATGATTTTGAGAATGCGCGACACCAGCGGCTGCTGGATTTGTGCATTGATGTCTGGAAGGAAGACGGAGACCTTCCGGAGTTGGGGCGAATGATCATTGCCGCTGAATCAGACTCAGATCTTCTGAGCCTGATCAACGCAGTGGTGGATTCGGCCGAGGAGAAAGGAATCTTCAGACTCATGAACGATCAGCCGAACGCTCATGAAAAAGCCGGTGGTGTTTCGGCACCATCGCATCTGGAACGGGTCCTCCGCCCCATTCTGGAACGGCGAGAAAAACGACTGAACCTCGTGTCGAAACAATTATTGGCTCAACCGGCACAGTCCATGAGCATACTCGACGACGGGACAATAGACGCACTTCGACGCCTTCACAAATTTCGTCAAAGTCAGATGGGAAATCCCACGGAAATGAAATAGCAGCGACCTGCCGTTAGAGAATCGGATCCCTGTCATTTGAGATTTCAGATTTGAAATTTCAAATTGAAAATGAATTGACGCTAAGTCTCACACTACGAATCAATCAGTCGAAAAAGTATTCCTCGGAGACACTCCTATGCAATGCCTCGATGAAAGCCTGCGAAGCCTGATCCAAACCGGAATCAAGCAGGGCCATCTTTTCTTCTCCCAGGTCAATTCCTATCTGCCTGATGAAGCCACCGATCCGCTCTTCCTGGATCATTTGATCATCTATCTCGAAGAACTCAACATGCCGCTGGTGGTTGACCCGGTGAAGGAAGTTGCTTCCGAACCGCTGGCCACTCGCAAAAAACGCAAGCCGGAAATCCGTATCGATGACGACTCACGCGGCACCGAAGATCCGATTCGGATGTACCTGAGCCAGATGGGCGAGATTCCTCTGCTGAAGCGTGACGAAGAAATCTTCCTCGCCAAGCAGATCGAAGTGACTCGCCGCCGCTTCCGTCGTGCTCTGCTCAGCAACGAATTCGCTCTGAACTTCTGCCACGAAACTCTGGTCAAAGTGCATCGCGGAGAACTTCCGTTCGATCGCACGATCAAAGTTTCCATGACGGAAAGCCTGGAGAAGGAACAGATTCTCGGCCGTATGCCATTCAACCTGGCGACGATTGAGAACATCCGCACACGCGATACGGAAGACTACGCGAAACTGGCAACTGACCTGCCCGCATCTGAACGCACTGAAGTTCAGCATCGAATGGCTGAACGCCGTCGTCGCTGTGTGACTTTGCTGGAAGAACTGAGCTTGCGAACTCAGCGTCTGCAGCCTTGCATGAAGCGTCTGGAGCAGATTTCCAATCGCATGACCGAACTGCATGAACAGATCTGCAGTCTGCGAAATCTGACCTCGGCTGTTGATGAACGCCGACACCTGCAGAAAGAACTGGACGATCTGATCCTGCTGACTCGCGAAACGCCGGAATCAATGGCTGCTCAGATGCAGGCCATTCTGCAGCGACATGGCGAATACGATAAGGCGATGCGAGATCTCTCCGGAGGCAACCTGCGTCTGGTGGTGTCAATCGCCAAGAAGTACCGTAATCGTGGCATGACGTTCCTCGACCTCATTCAGGAAGGCAACACTGGCCTGATGCGAGCAGTCGACAAGTACGAATATCGCCGCGGTTACAAGTTCTCAACTTACGCGACCTGGTGGATTCGTCAGGCGATTACTCGTGCGATTGCAGACCAGGCTCGTACGATTCGTGTGCCTGTCCATATGATTGAAACGATGACCAAACTGCGAGCAGCCGCTCGAGTTCTTCTGCAGGAAATTGGTCGCGAACCTTCCGTTGAAGAAATGGCCGAAGTGGCCAACATTCCGATTGATGAAGCTCGTCGAGTCATGAGAATTTCTCGCCAGCCAATCAGTCTTGATAAGCCAATCGGCGAAAGCGACGACAGCGCGTTCGGTGACTTCCTGGAAGATCGCGGCAATGACAGCCCGGTCAGCAACGCGGCGTCAGAAATGCTGAAGGACAAGATCGACGTTGTCCTGAAGACTTTGACCTACCGCGAACGCGAAATCATCAAGCTACGATACGGTTTGGGCGATGGTTACACGTACACGCTGGAAGAAGTCGGTCGCATCTTCAAGGTAACTCGTGAGCGAGTTCGCCAGATTGAAGCCAAGGCCGTCCGCAAGCTTCAGCATCCGGTCCGAAGTCGTCAGCTCCAGGGCTTCCTGGACGGCATCGCCGCTGTTGCAGGCCACTAGAGGATTGTTGATTTCATTAGCCGGTACGCGTTAGCGTCCGGTTCTTGGCGCTTCAATAAAACCGGGGGCTAACGCCCGGCGGCTGATGAGGGGACGAAATCAACCAAGGCCACTAGTTCATTCCGAACAATTTGAGATTTCAAATTTGAAATCTCAAATAGAATTAGAAACAGACGCCCGCAGAAGTTCACTGCGGGCGTTTTCATGCGCCTGGCGCAAATCTGTTGACGAGTTCTCACATGGTTGCATCGCCGGATGATCCGTTTGCGTCGAATCCTTACAGTGCTCCGGAAATGCAGGAGCATTTGGGGTTGGATCGCGGTGCGAAGACGCCTGGATCAGTCTGGAAATGGCTCGCAGCGGTACTGGTCATCGAAGCCGCCAAGACGGTGGTCATGATCACATTTCACTCGTCATCACCTCGAGTGGGCGGCATCAATCTCTATGCGATCGGAAATCTGTTCTTAAGCGGTGTTCTGGCCGTAACTATGGCTTGGTTTCTGGGGCGACGATCATCAGGTCCGCGAGTCATCCTGATCGCTCAGTTAGGGAATCTGCTGATTTGGCTGACATTCGGTGTCAGTGTCCATCTTCGCTTCGGGATACGCCTGGTCGGCGAAGGCACCCTTTTGCTGACTTCATTCGTCGCCAGCGCAATGTTGTCGCTGATAGCAACCCTGGTTTCGAGCGGCGCGTTCCGATCACGAGTCCTTAAGTCATAGTTCTGCAGATCCAACCTGAACATCCTGCGAGCTACTTCTTGGCAGCGGTTGCATCTTTAGCATCATCAGCAGCAGGAGCCTTCGCATCGCTGGTTTCAACAACAATGATTTCAATGGTGAACGCTCCGGAAGCTGCACCGCCGGCTGGAGCACCGTATCCGGCTGGGGCTCCGGGAGCACCTGATTCTCCATATCCGCCCGCAGCGACACCAACGCCACCGCCACCTGTTGATGCTTGAACAAGCACGTCTGCCGTGCGTTTTGATCCGGTCTGAGTCGCCTTGAAACCGTCGATCCACAAAAGAACGCCCTTCGATTCACTGGCTCGCTTAATTCCAGTGGCTCGAGACTCGTAATGCTCGGCCAGATCCTGTTGGTCTTTGGGCTTCTCCGGCGTGAACGACGTGCGAGCGTAATAAATCTTTGTCGGCGATGGTGCGGATTCGTTCAGAGCCGATCCCTCAGGTCCGGGCAGAGTCAACACACCGTAGAATTCAGCCACGGCATTCTTATGCAGTCGGATCGGAAGATTCTCTGTCACCGGCGTCAGCTTTCCAGGTGTTGCCGACAGTGCTCTCATACGATCACGAAGAGACAACACAACCTCAAGACTCGCCGTGGCCCAGCCATCCAACGGCACGCCCTGAGCGGCCTCCGTGCGAGTCGGCTTTGCCCTCGGCAGAGACTTCAGTGATATCAACATTCCAGGATCATGAACGGATGTTGAAAAGAACCCCGTGAGACCAAGTTGGCCTACACTCGCCGGTGCCGTCTTTTCGAACAAGCCAGCCAGCGCCTTGCGAACTCGATCGTTCGGAACCGAAGCTGCGATACGAACAAAGTCGCCTCCCCCGACAAACCCTTTGGCGATCCCGATATCGCTGGAAGCCTCCAATTGTTTCACCAGGGCATCGACGCATTTCGGCCCCCAAAGAAAACTGGCGGCACGCATCAGAGCGGCATCAGAAATGAGCGGTTTTCCAACAGCATTGATTCCACCTGGAGCGGCTCCGGCCATACCAGTTCCTGACATTGCTCCGCCCGGCATTCCAGCATAGCCCTCGGCTCCTGCTGCTCCGGGAAAAGCGGCACCAGGATATCCCGCAGCTCCAACTCCAGCTCCAGCGGCCTGGCCTTCAGCGCCGGGGTAAGAATTTGCGGCCTGCCCCGGCATTCCAGCACCAGGCATACCCGGCATACCAAACTGTCCGCTGCCTGCAGCGGGACTCGACAATGGCCGGAATCCCGTAAACTTGTCTGCGGCAAGCCCAGAAATCTGAGCGGTAACGCTTAAGGCTGCAGATCGACTTTCGGGCGGCAACTGCGCTGAACCATCAATCAGAGAGAGCAGAATAGGTTCAATCATCGTAGGGTTGCTGTCAATATTTCGGTAGAGGCCGTGAGCAACAAGTTCTGCACCGGATCCCGGCGGGAGTGGCGTCTTTACCGTCTGAGCCGCGATCCCATAAATCGTCTGCCACGCTCCGGGAGAACCATTCTGAATGAGTCCATCCACGATTCGTTCAATCAATTGAAACTCTGCCAATGTGCCTTGAGCAGCGCCACCGGCACCCGGCATTCCGGGCTGCGCGCCAGGATACTCTGCGCCGGGGTAGCCTGTGGCCGCTCCACCAACATAACCCGCCGGTGCCCCTGCGGACATCGCCGCATCAGGCATCGCGGCAGCGGAACCAGTTTGAGCACCTGCTGCCCCCGCGTTGGCTGGATTCTGAGCCGATACACCGACGGCTCCTGGAATATTCTTCCCTGCCATCGCTCCGACTCCGCCACCCTGATAATACGCAGTGGCCGATTCGAGGAACATCAGGGAGATAGAGTCAACGGCGAGGCCGTCCCGCTTTCTTTGATGAATTGAACCCTGAGTTGGCGGCGTTGCCTGCAAAGCCGGAGTGCCTGCTCCCGGAACTGCTCCCGGCGCCATGCCTGGAGCCATGCCTGGAGCCATGCCCGGAGCCATGCCCGGAGCCATGCCCGGAGCCATGCCCGGCGTCATGCCCGGCGTCATTCCTGGCGCGGTCGCACCGGCGGCACCGTTGCTGCCCGGATAGGCGGCTCCGGGATAACCTGCTGCTGGATCACCTGAATAACCGGCCGCTCCGCCCTGCGGATTGGGTGAAGCAGGAACGCGAGGATTTGCCAGAGCCATCAACAGGCTTGTGAGCATTTCCGCCACCTTGGGGTCACCCGGCGACGACTTCACTCGACTATCAATTGCATTCAGCAGTTTTGGATCTCGTTCATGAACGGCATCAACAAGCTGCTCATCAGTCCATGCTGCAACGTCTTCAGGCCGCGACGGAATCTGAGGCTGAGTATTTCCTGCGGCCCCGGGATACGCGGAGCCCGGTTCTGCTCCGGGATAAGCCGCCCCCGGATACGCTGAACCGGGGACCATTCCAGCTGCTTGCCCCGGCGCACCAGTAGACGCAGCACTTTCCGCTCCGGTTGGCGGTGTCATTCCCGGTGCCATTCCCGGTGCCATGCCCGGTGTCATGCCCGGTGTCATGCCCGGCGCAGCTGGGTCGCCCGCTGGCATTCCAGCCGCCGCACCACCTGGAGCAGCGGCATCCGATGAAGCCGCAGAATCGGTGGCCGCCTCTTCCCCACCACCGCATCCGACGGTAACCAGGAG
>CAIXQV010001147.1 GCA_903921605.1 uncultured Planctomycetaceae bacterium
GACAAGCGCTTTCGTTCCGGCAGACTTCCTTGCGGCCCGCTCGGCCCCCTTCACTGACGTTGCCGGATCGGATGCGCGGTGTCGTTTACGGACTTCTTTCTCCGGAACGTCCTCTGGGAAATCGATTAGCTTCTGTGCGACCGACATCCTGTTTTCCCGATCAGGTAACCGACCAGCATGAACATGAAATGACTCGTTACCATCACACCTTACCCACAACGTTTCGCGGCAAATTTTTGGTCAGGCAATCTTCGAAGTTCCGTCCGCTGCTGGAGTCTTGATCCCGTAGTCGCAGTTCGCTCTTCGAAACCCCCGATACAGGAGCACCACACGAATTTGCCATCACTCAGCAGAGAGCCGTTGCACTTTGGACACCGGTGATTGATGAACTCAGCGGATGGCGATGCGCATGCCATATCGCTATTCAGCGAACGCTCAAGACTAACCAACGTTCGCGCCATAGCGTGATCATGATCGGCCCTGATTACCAAATCATCGTCGACCATTGGATACGCATTCCCCACAGATCACCTCACACACTTTGAATGAAATAAAGATCAGTCCGGTAACGACAACTCCGCCGGATCGATGTTGTGCTTCCTGCAATAGTTCAAAAATCGCTGAACAGCTTCCTCCGGAGTATTCCCGGGGAAGTCGGATGTGAAATGCTTCTCCATCCACAGCGACCAGCAGTTCACAACCTCAAACCTCCACTGGTCTCTCTTGTAGGCCAACTGGAATAGAATCTTCTTCTTTGCCTTTGCCGCGCTGAAGAGTTTCGCGGCCTGATCGAGAAGTCCTGTGAGACGATTCTGACTCGCTGACTTATTTGCCTTCGTCGTTTTCTTTGCGGCTTTTTTTGCCATTTCACTTACCTGGTTAGGATTCCACTTCCGGAAACTCGCGAACAGCGATGTCGGTTGGCCACTCAGATGGATCTCCGCCCTTTACACTGTTCACGAACGACAGACGCCTGTCGTTTTCGAACGCCATTGCGCCAAGTTGCTTAACGAAGCACGGCACGTTGGCTTCACGACAATCATTCACAACGACTCGGATCCACTCGACCGCACAGGGGCGTGGAAAATTCCCGCTTTCACCTCCAACGATCACCCAATCGATCGATGGCCATTGGCGTTCCTCAAACTCAGGCGAGGACACCACATTGAACGGCGTTCCGAAAAAGTTGTTACCGAGATCAACAGCGACACGAGAAAGCGGAACACACTCCAGCAATGGCTCCATGGACAGAAACAAGATCGGAACCAACTGCCTGCAGCTCATCAAATGAGGAATCATCTTTTCGGCTGTGCGAACACTGCTGACGGATGTGCCGAGCCAGACATTGCCGAAATACTTCCTCAACCCAGTTTTCTCATCAACTGGCCACATGTCGAAGATGTTTTCAGGACGCTTTGTCAGGATCAAATAGTCGAGCGATGGAGTGGATTCCATCAGCCCGAAGAGCCGACGACGCAACTGATCCATAGTCCAACGGTGTCCATGCTGATGATGGACTGCAGGGCTTCCGTCAGCTTCTGTGAAACTTCCGCGCCAGTCTTCGAATACGTCCGCCAGGGACGCGCAGAAGACTCGCCGACGTTCGCCCTCTCGTTGTGCGGCCTTATTCCATTTGACCGGATCATTCCACGTCCGAGTGATCGACCTCGTTCCGTTCGGTCCCCAGACGACTCGTTTGCGACGGTTGGCAAAGTCCGCCTCCGCGTAGCAATTCGCGCAGCCTTCATGGACTTTTGAACAACCAATCCACGGATTGAACGAATGGTGACACCATTGAATTTTCGTGTTGTTTCCCATTCGCCACCCGTTTCGCGTAATGCTTACCAGCAACGTTGGTTGTCGTGAAGTTAAATCGAACAGTCCGGTTTCCCGCATCGCCCTGTGCGATACACACCGCCTCGCGACTTCAGCTCGATGACATTAATTTTGAAGGCGTTCTTCGCGGACTCTCGGATATCTTTTTCATTGCCGATGAGCCACCTCTGACGAACCTGGCGACGTTGCCTGCAACAGTTCATAGTGCAGCTCAAGCGGTTCGCCATCCTCAGAACATCGCGATGAAATCGCAGAGATTCCGTGCTCGGCGATATGCTGCAGCATGTCCTGCCGAGCCCGAGCACTCATTGACGCGAGCAGCTCAGCGGGAATCGAAATCAGTGGGATCTTGTTTGCGGCATCGTAGGTTCGGCAACGAACGTCGATGGCGCGCTTCATCGCTTCACCGGGGCTCAACTGATCGAAGCAAATGACGCCGCGTTTGTGTTCGCACATCAACCGCATATCGCCGGACTGATTCGTGATGGACCAACCGGGAATGTGCTTGACGGAATCTGCCAGGATTCGTGGAGCAGCATCACAGGCATCGCGATACCGCTTTGCTGCTTTTTCCGCCTCCGCCTTTTTCTGCTGCTGATGCGACAAGGCGTCAATCTTTGTCCTTCGAGTTGCGGCCGCTGTCTTATCGACGGCCGCCTGCTGAATCTTCCGCTGTGTCTCATCGGCCTCGGACTGAAGTCCCTCGACGGCTTCAGCAGTCCATGTCGTGTCGCTTTCTTTCATGAGGCGGTCACGTGTCACGCGGAATTCCTCCAGACTCTTTTTCTTCGCCGTTGCTTCACTGAGCAGCGTTTCGCTCTTCGTTTTGGACGCGTTCAGTTCCTCGAGTTGGTTTACGAGATTAACTTTTACATCAGCGATCTTCTGTTCGTAGACTGCGTTCAAGCGATCAATTTCCAGCTGCAATTCCGCACGTAGATTCTTGATGTTTGACTGTGCCGTTTCAGTGCAGACGCGAATCTGGTCTTTGACCGA
>CAIXQV010001148.1 GCA_903921605.1 uncultured Planctomycetaceae bacterium
ACCATAAATCCACTGGTGCCCCGGCAAATCCGTCAGCGTCGGATCTCGCAAAGTCATGTTATCGGACAACTGAAACATCGGCAGATGAAAGGCATCAGGACTCAATTTCAGATGGTAAGACGTCGCGGGAGAATCCAAAGCGGATTTCTGAAACTGCTCGGCCACTCGCGGATTGAACTCCTTCACTGGTAGAAGACTGGCGAGTATCTCCGACTGAAATCCGTGAGGCATCGACTGTCGACCGGGAATAACCACCACCGTCAGACCATCGCGAGATACGGCTTTCTCAACCAGTTCCCACACGCCGGGCTCGACATTCTCCGCCAGCACATCACCGATGATCAACAGATCCGTTTTCGCCAACTCCAGTGCGAAGGCATCAAGCGGTGGCAGCTTGCTGGCAATGTAGGAATCGTCCAGCAGATTCAGATACGGCTGTCGAAAAAGTACGACACTGGAATCCACCTGCTTATCACGTTCCAGAAGATTCTTCAGATAACGAAACTCCCAGCGAGGATCGCCGTCCAACAGCATGACTCGCGCCTTGTTGTCGACAACATGCAGCGTAACATCACGCGAATTATTGTCGTCACGCAGCTCACCATCTTTCAGATCAGCCACAATGCGATAGTCAAACCGACCTGTTTCCGTCGAGGGCACCGCAAACGTTGCCACGGCCGAGTCCGCCGAAGCAGCCAGCTTCTTTTCTTCCAGAGTTTTTCCGTCCCGTTCCAGACGAACCGTCAGTTCTTCGCCTTCGAACCCAAACGTCGCCAGAGTCGCCTGAATCTGCGCCTTATCATTCAAAAAAATCGCTTCGGGTACATCGACAGAGGCAATGGACAGATCGCGCGGTGGAATGCGAGAGCCGATGGGAATTGCATAGACTGGCACACCCAGACTGGACAACAACTGCGTCGCACTGGTGAGATCTCCCGGGACCGACTGTCGTCCATCCGTCAGCAATACGATGCCCCGAACCTCACCGGCGCCATCTTCGGCTGTGACCGCCTGCAGAACGTTCAGGACATCGGTATCCCCCGGCAGAAGTTCGATTCGTTCCGACTGCAGCAGAGAAGCCAGTTCCTCCGAGGTCGCTGCTTTTTGTTCGGTCGCAAACAGCCGCACATCGACACCGATCAAGCCCTGCAGCTTCTGCAGTAAATCGCGAGGCTGTGATTGCAGCAGCCTACGGACAAACTCCGTTCGCGGCATTTGCGCCAATTCTTCAAGCGTTGAATTCACCTGTCGCTTGCGTGCTTCAGCGGCTGATTGCTCGGCTGGCGTCTGTGGGGGCTGCGCATTCCCCAGCCAATTGGGTTCCTCACCAGCGTCGGCTGAGGCCACCCACTGTTGAATCAGCGAGTCTGTCTCCTGATTCCCCAGCATGCCCAGGGCCTGAGCCCAGCGAAGCTTTTCACCAAGCGGTGCATTGGTGTCATGAAGCTCCATGCTCTGCGATGCATCAATCGCAACAATAACACGGCCGCGCTGGGTCACATCCAATTGCGTCGTCAGAACAGGCTGCAGCAGAAGAGTCAGCATCACGGCCAATACTGCAATTCGCAGACTCAGCAGAACCCTGCCGACATTTCTGGACACGATGCGACGTTCCAGCCGCATCAGCCAGACGCTAAGAAGCAGCACAGCCACAACGCTGAGCATTGCAAACAGCACCCAGGCAGGCGACTTCGCACCAGAAAAAATGAGCCGCCAGTTCATAGAAAAATTCAGCCGCCCGAAGAAGAACGATCAGATGTCAGAGGGGGAGGATTCTCATAGCGGCCACGATTCTGCATCGAGCCACCTGACTTCACGTGTTGAGGACGTGCCAGACTGTAACAGTTCGCTCAGTCATCGTCTTGCTCGTAGTGAGTTTGCAGTCAATGGCGTACCCGCAAGCCCCTGAATCTCTCGCGAAACGGCGTCCGGAAAAAATCTTTCGGGCTCTTCACGTTGTCTTAAGGCAGGCCCTGCTAGCATTCATCCGTCGTCCATGAGGATCGTGAGAATCTCCTGCAAATGCCGTCCTGAAGAGTGTTCCATGCGAGTTCTAGTCGTCGAAGATGAACCAGATTTGCTCAGCACAATTGCCCAGGTATTGCGCGAAGATGGTTATGCTGTCGATGAAGCGGCTGATGGTCAGGAAGGACTTTTTAAGGCGACCAGTTGGGAGTATGACGCGATCGTGCTGGACCTGTTGATGCCTAAGCTCACGGGTTGGCAGGTTCTGGAAGCACTCAGGAAAACTCACAAGACTCCGGTGTTGATTTTGACAGCTCGCGATGGAGTCAACGATCGAGTCCGCGGGCTGGATGGTGGCGCTGACGATTATCTCAGCAAGCCGTTTCATCTGGTCGAACTGAAAGCTCGCCTGCGCGCGATCATTCGGCGATCCGTGGGGTTGGCGTCGTCTGAGATTCTGATTGGTGAGCTGGCCGTCGATACAAAGGCAAAAACAGTGCGTCGTGGTGACACGCAACTTCTGCTGACACCGCGCGAGTTTTCACTACTGGAACTTCTGGCGTTGCATCGCGGACAGGTGGTCTCGCGAACACAGATCTATGAGTCTCTGTTTGACGAGAACGAAGACAGCCTGTCCAATCTGGTCGATGTGCATGTGTCGAATCTCCGGCGCAAGCTGGGGAAGGACTTCATCACGACTCGGCGCGGCCAGGGGTACATTCTCCATGATTAAATCAATCCGCGGACGACTGCAGTGGTGGTACGGTGCGGTTTACGCACTGTCGATCCTGGCGTTTGGCTTGCTGGTCTACTGGCGTGCCGATCGCGATGCGCATGAACGTGCGACATTGCAGGCGGTGTCGACCGTGCAGTATCTTGACGTGAGTCTTCGCAATGTGCCGCCGCATTTGATTCGTCACGCTCCGCAGGATTCTGACTTCGGTCCGGGAGAGACGATTCGGGAGAATTTCACACTGGGGCCGTTGCCGCCGGAGTTTCAGTTCCGACCACCTCGAGGGCGCGATGGCGGTCCTGAGGGAGAACAAAGGCCAAGACCTGGACGCCCTGATTTTGCAGAGTACTCAGAAGACGGTCCGGGCAGCAATCCTCCAACGCCGGATGAACACCGCCGACCACCTCGAGGACCGGGGAACGACTTTCGCCCGGAACGTCCAGACCGAGACCCCGATGGCCCACGTGGCAACGGCCCGAACGGCCCGCCGGACGGTCGCCGTTTTCCACCCGAAGAGGGTGATCGACTAAAAGCCGTTCGTCCACCGGCGACGAACGGAGGACCTCCGTCTGATGGCGACGATTCCCGAGTCGATCGGATGGAGTTCGTTGTCTGGCGAGGAGATGGCAGCGTTCTTACTCGCAGCGATGGTATGCCGCTCGATCAGGCTGCGTTGATGCCGAACATAGAACAGGGCAACCCTGCTCCTCAAGTCTCTATGAATCGAGGAGAAATCGAAGTCACCAAGCGCGGACCGCACGGATCTGTCATTCGAGTCATTCGTTCGTTCGATCGCGATCTGTCCAACTTGCATCGTTTTGGAATTCAGATTTCCGGGATGGCAGTTCTGACATTGGTCGTGGGAATCGTCGGAGGCTGGTGGATCTCAGGACGAATCGTGCGCCCGATTCAGATGATCTCCGAAACCGCCGCGCAGATTTCAGCGACCAGCCTGAACCGACGTATTGAGACGATGGCTCTTGACCAGGAGTTGATTCAACTGGGCACAGTGCTGAATGCAACATTCGGTCGGCTTGAACATTCATTTGCCCGACTAACACAATTCACAGCGGATGCATCACATGAACTTCGCACGCCGCTGGCCGTCATTCAAAGTCAGATGGAGCTGGCGCTGGGAAAGCCGCGGACGCCCGAGGCTTATCAACAGACTCTGGAAATCTGCCTGAAGTCTTCTGATCGTATGCGGTCGCTGATTGATGGACTGTTGCTGCTCGCACGCACGGATGCGGAACGTCTGGAGATGCGACCGGTACCTGTCGATCTCCGTGATATTGCTGAAGATGCAATCAGCCAGTTGCAGGACAAAGCCACCGCGGCGGAGATCGAACTGGAATGCGTTGTACCTGAAGACAACCTTAACATCATGGCCGATTCCAGGTTCCTCGCGCAGATACCAGCTAACCTAATTGATAATGCGATCCAGCATACTCCCGCCGGTGGAAAAATTTCTCTGGAAGTGCGACGCGAAGGTGACAAGGCGGTGTTAACGGTGAGAGATACAGGCTGTGGAATTGCGGCCGAACATATCCCCCATCTGTTTGAACGCTTCTATCGAATTGATGCTGGAAGATCTCGCCGGCATGGCGGCAGTGGACTGGGCCTGGCGATTTGTCGCAGTCTGGTCGAAGCCCATAACGGAACAATCACGTGTGAATCAAAACTGGGGGAAGGTTCAGTGTTTAAAGTTTGTCTGCCGATCGCCTCTGATGTTGAAGTCCCTGTCATTGAAGTACCTGTCGATGGCGAGTCGCACGTTTAAATCAAAAAGACAGCAATCCTTTCAACAGAGTCGCTGATCGCGGCCCCAAGGTTTACCGGAGAGAAAATTGAACATTCCGTGTCTCACATACTCTAAACGAGCGATCCTGCTGAACCTCACCTGCAGCGTGCAAGTAATCCTGCTGATCGCTGCACTGATCGGCAGCGCAGGGTTAACCTGCGTTTGTGCTGATGATGCCGTAGACCCAGGCACACTAAAACATCTGGCCGGCCATTGGCATGTGTCTCAGGCTGAACCAGCAACCTACTATTACAAAGATGCCGAACAGTACCTTGATCTGTTCTCCTATCATCGAAAAGATTCCAACAAGGATGGTATCGACAATCTTGTGCTCAGTCACAACGAAACGCACCTGATGATGGACAGTCAGGGATATCCCAATCATCCGACCGCGATCTTTCCCAACTCCGGCAACCCGAATCGGATTGAGATTCAGAAGTTTCGTTTTCAAATTCCGCTGGAGCCAAAACTCAACGACCATATCACTCGACTTCCGATGGGGCCGATTGGCACGGCTGTGAATGGCGTGGTTTATTTCAACCCATTTGAACAGGGTGGAATGAATGCTGTCGAGGGCTATTCGGAAGTCTGGCTGGACTCCTGCTGCGGACATCCTCAGCAAACCGGCGTTTATCACTACCACAAGTATCCGGTCTGTGTGAAATCTCCGTTCAAGGATAATGGCAAGCAGCATTCGCCAGTGATTGGTTTTGCCTTCGATGGCTTTCCAATCTACGGTCCTTATGAATCGGAAGGGCTGATGGCCAAAGATGCCGTCGGTGAGCAGACTCTGGATGCCTGCAACGGACATACAGACTCGGTTCGCGGTTATCATTATCACGTGACTCCAGGTCGATTCCCTTACATCATCGGCGGATATGCCGGTGTGCCGGAGCCAGCGAATATTCGCGGACGTCGTGGTCTGGAAACGGGAGCGATTGAAGACAACAGCAGCGGCGAGAGTTCGCAGCCCAAAGTCATTGCCGCCGTTCGCCCCGCAAACGGTCAGCCCGGAACAAAGCAAAAGCTGGAGATTGAACTTGATCCGACTCAGGCTACGCGAGTACGGGTCCCGGAAGGTACTCCGGAATGGGTGCAGGTAGGACCTTATGAAGCAGTGTCCATCGAACGCAAAGGAAACATGCTTCAGGTTGAAATCCAGATCCCGGAAGACGCAACGCTCGGCGTTCTGATGGATTGCCATATTGAGTTCAAAGCAGCCGATCGTCCCCGCGCTGTGTTCAAACGAAACGATGTGTTCCGAGTTGTTGAAGTCGAAGATCCTTGAATAACCTCAGGGCAACCCCGTTCTGAAGTCGGTGTGTTCTTGGAGGGTGTGACCAGCGGAGCGCCGGCACACCGAACGGCAGCCAAAATGGTGTGCCCGCGCTCCGCTGGTCACACCCTACGAACCACTCAGATTTAACAAATGCGTTACCGTGCCTGAATAACCTCCCTCCCTTGAACCTGTTTTCTCTGTCTATTGAAAGGCGAGTCCTATGAAGAAGATCCTGTTGGCAAGTGCTGTCATGGCATTGCTGGGCGTAACTGTCACGATGAATGTTCTTGCACAGCCACCGGCTGGCGAAGGCCGCCCTGATGGACCACCTCCACGAGGTGAAGGTGGTCCCGACGATCGACCTCGTCCTCCACATCCGGTGATGGATGCTTTGGACAAAGATCACAATGGCGAGATTTCTGAAGAAGAGATCAACAATGCGACGGCGGCTCTGAAGTCGCTCGACAAGAACAGCGATGGAAAACTGACGGACGATGAAATTCGACCTCCACGCCCGGAAGGTGGCCCCGGACGTGACGGCGAACGTCGTCCTGACGGTCCTCCTCGTGGCGAAGGAGAACCTCGCGGTGATCGACCACCAGGTGACGGCCCTCCCGGCGATCGCCCACCACGTGATGGCGAAGGACGTCCGCCGCGCGACGGGGAAGGACGACCACCAGGCGAAGGCCGAGGTCCGCGTGAAGGTGGTGAAGGGCGACCTCCCGGCGGACGCGAACAGGGACGCGGCGAAGGACCTCCGGGCGGACCTCAAGGCCGTCCGATGGGCCCACCGAATCCTGAACGCTTCGTGGAAGATGCGATGCGGTTTGATGCTGATAAGGATGGAAAGCTCAGCAAAGAAGAACTGATGAAGTTCGCCGTCGAAATGGGGAATCGACAGGGCCGACCTCCAGGCCAGGAAGGTGGCCGCGGGCCGCGACCGGAAGGTGACCGGCCTCCGGGGGATCGTCCTCCAGGCGATCGACCTCGCGGCGAAGGTGAAGGTGACCGTCCGCAGCGTCCACCAGCAGAAGAATAGTTTTCGTTTGTCAGGAATGGCTTAGCGATTCATTCCCGTTGACATGCTAAGCGAGCCGCGTGAGAGGTGGCCACTTCTCACGCGGCTGTTTTTATGCTGCGTTTACGTTTGCTGAAGTCCAAATTTTCAATCCACTCTGAGATAACTCCATGCTTCACCGTTCGTTAGCCGTCGCCTGTTTTTTCGTGGCCTCATTGTCGGCCTCCACGGGAACCGCTGAAGATTGGAGCCGTTTTCGAGGCCCCAACGGAACCGGACTCAGTGAATCCACGACTCTGCCGACGAAATGGAGTGACGCGGAAAACGTGACATGGAAGGTCGAACTCCCCGGCCCGGGTTCTTCCAGCCCGGTCGTGTCAGGCGATCGAATTTTCGTAACCTGCTACTCTGGCTATGGCGTGGAAACGGGTGGCGATTTCTCGTCCCTTGTGCGACATCTTGTTTGCGTCGATGCGAAATCAGGACAGATTTTGTGGGATCGGACCGCGCCTGCCCCGGAACGAGAAGACCGGTATCAGGGGTATATCTCCGAGCATGGATACGCGAGCAATTCGCCAACGACAGATGGCCAGATGGTCTTCGCATTCCATGGCAAGTCCGGAGTCCATGCGTATGACATGGACGGAAAGGAACTTTGGAGCCACATGGTGGGAACTGAATCCAGCAATCGCCAATGGGGTTCCGCCGCCAGTCTGACGCTCTTTAATGACAAACTGATTGTCAACGCAGCCGAAGAAGGTCGAGCCATCATGGCCCTTGATAAAGCAACCGGAAAAGAACTCTGGAAATCCGAAGCCGCAGCAATGGAACTTTGTTACGGCACACCGTCGCTTGTGGCTCGAGAAGACGGAAAGACGGATCTGGTTATTGCTGTCCCGGGTGAAGTTTGGGGACTCAATGCAGAGACCGGCAAACTAGCCTGGTTCGTTGAAACTCAGTTGACCGGGAATGTCAGCCCGAGTCCTCTTGTTGTCGATAATTCAATTTTCGTCTTCGGTGGTTTTCGCTCATCCGGTAGCTACCGAATTCGTACGGGCGGAAAGGGCGATGTGACCAGCTCGCATGTCGACTGGCATAGTCGCAGCAGTTCTTACGTCGCCACTCCCGTCCATCACGACGGTCATCTCTTCTGGATTGATGATCAGGGAATCGCCTGGTGTCTCGACGCGAAAACCGGCGAGCAGCTCTATCGCGAACGAGTGCCGGGACTGAAATCCGGAGGTCGCCCGATTTATGCATCACCGATCATAGCCGCTGGTCGTCTGTATGTCGTGACAAGACGTGATGGAACGCTTGTGATTCCAGCCACCACGACATTCTCGATCGAATCGCAGAACATGATTGAGTCGGATGCAACGGATTTCAACGCCACTCCGGCTATCTACGGTAATAAGTTGTTGTTGCGATCCAATACTCGACTCTATTGTGTCGAAGCGAAATAGCCATCGACGACTCATTCTGTTTGAGTCGCGGAGACCGAGATGTGAGAAGTGGCGACTTCTCGAGTGTGCTTAACCTCTGTGAGCAGACATTGATTAGCCCGTGCAGGAGTTCCCTAAATCTCCGTCGGCGTTTGCGTCGCAACGGTCCCCTCGGTCTCATCGCCCGAGAATTCCCGGTGCAGGAGTGTTAACATCGTCTGCAGAAACGCGACAACGATGGGGCCGATAAAAACCCCAAACGGCCCCAGAGTCTGAACTCCACCCAGAACACCAAGCAGCCCAGCCAACGGATGCAGCGATGCGCGTTCCATAATGATCCATGGACGAATCACATTGTCGACAGTCGAAACAATTAGTACTCCATAGATTGCCAGCGCAACGCCGGCGGTCATGTTTCCTTCACCAAACGCAAGCCAAAGACTGGCCGGGATCCAGACGAGGGATGCTCCTACAAACGGAACCATTGCCAGTAACGCAGTAAGAGCCATCAACAGAAAGATCGATTGCATACCCGCGAACCAGAAGCCGACTCCGGAAAGTACGGCCTGTGTCGTGGCCGACGCAATACTGCCCGCCACGACCGCACGGACAAGCATTTGAAACTCGGTCAATAGTTGTTGCTCGTATTTGTCCTCGAGCGGCGACAGTACCATAATCGCTTTCACGATCTCGGGGCCATCGGCAAACCAAAAGAACAGAGCCATCACGAAAATCAACAGGCCAAACGTCACCTTGGCAAATGCGACTGATGTTGCACCGCTGAGAGACGCGATGCCACCGGGGGTGATCGCCAGGAACTGTCCGGAGATTCGCTGCACGTCAGCCGACGTCGGGTTTGCCATCTCTTTCAAAGGCACTCGCCAGACTCCACCCAGCATCTGATTTCGGTAGTCGTGAAAATTATGTCCGGAGGTCTCGATCCATTGCTGGTAGGCGAGCGTGCCGGGTGGGGAATCAGCGGCTTTGGTGAGAGCAGCCTGCAGTCGCTCGACTCCGGGGTGTAAATCCGTTCGAGAATTCAACATCGCGTTCTCATTCATGCGGCGAAACTCGTCGGCGATATGAACAAGTGCAGCCGCATTCCCCCGAGCCGCTGCACCGTTCGCTGCGTCGGCCCGCAATTCAGCCAGAGACGATTCGATAAAACGACATTCGGCTACGAATGGATAATCCAGTCCCAGAGAATACCGTGCACGATTCAGTTGACCTCGCATCGCGTCTGTATCAAGTTTGTTTACGAGTTCGATGGCTTCGTATCCCGCAATCATGGCAACAGTCAGCACGGGGACCAGCACGGCCAGCAGGACTGCCACCGTCATCAGCAATGCGCCCACGTAGCGACGGTTGTTGCACCAGCGTACGACATAAAGATGCAATGGTCGCAACATCAGCACCGTCACAGCCGCAAGAAACAAAGGCAGCAGGAAGACAGACACGACCTGATAGAACAAAGCCAGAAGAATACTGGTCGCCAGAATGAGTACGACAAAGGAGATGACTCGAGCCATTGATCACCGTAGATTCAGGGTCCGGGATGTATTCTGAGAAATGGCAAACGTATTGGCGGATTTCACTGATCACAAGCTGTTGATTTCACATTTCTGGTTACGCCGAGCCAAAAGCGATGGTTCACGCAAACGCCGTCACTTTCGGCTCTGCGGTGAAGTGCTGAAGTCTAAACCGGAATCTTTGCTTTCAGAAAGCCTCAAGGATGGAACGGCCATGTAGCTTTTGCAATTGGTGAAACATAATCGTCCGGCTTGACGGTCAGAATACTGCAGTCGCATGTATCGAGCACACGTTCCGCCGTGTTCCCCAGCACAATTCCTTTCACACCACTGCGCCCCACAGTACCAATCGAAATCAGATCCGCCTGATGTTTCATCGCAATTCGTGAAATCTCCTGCCATGGATGTCCCCAGGTCAGGTGCGAAACGATTCGAGACACACCTGACCCCAGCGTCTTCAGAAATTCATCCAGTCGCTGCTCCGCCTCGTTATTAATTTCCTGACGCACCGAACTGCCCGGCGGAATGTGCTCCAGAAGATCATTCGGGACATCTTTGGAATCGATGACATGGACGAGGTGAAATTCGGCATCTGCCTTCTCCGCCAGCCAAAGTCCCGAGAGAACGGCCTTGCGGCTGCTGTCTGAAAAATCGGTTGGTGCGATTATCACTTTGGGAGCCGTTGCGTGTTCCTTCTTCACGACCCATACCGCAGCAGGACAGTTCCGAATAAGATTCTTCGCAGTACTGCCCACGAAGAACTGTTTCCAGCCGGTGATCCCGCGAGTCCCCGTCATGACGACATCGAATCCCTCCTGCTGAACCGCATGAGAAATCTCAACAAACGCTTCTCCCAGCAATGTCTCGCCGGAAATTGCTACTCCTGATTCCTTCAGCGGCTGGATCAGCACTTGTAGCTTCTGGTCAGAAACGTAACGAATCTCCTTCTCGTAGATATGCCCGTCGCCAGCCAACAAATCCTGCTTGGCTCTGTTAGACATCCCCATGGTCGCACGGCGAAGATCATCCAGAACATGAGTCAGCACCACGCGTCCTGACGAATGCTTGGCCACCCAAACCGCCAATTGCAATGCGGCTGCGGAATCCTCCGAAAAGTCGGTGGCGACAAGAATGTTTCGAAACTCGATTAAGTCAGTCGTCATCACAGAAGCCCCTTCAATGAAATGATGCGTTGCACAGAGCCGTAACTGGACTCAATGCAGAACGCATACCAGGGCAAAACTATTGAGTCTGACGCGAGATTCCTCCGCACATGTGCCATATCGCGCACGCTGTTCGGTGTTCATCCTGTTCCCAGGGACTTCGTTAACCATCTCTTTCGATAAGACGCAACCATCTTCAATAGTTCGATCAAGGTCACAGGGATCACGGACAGCAGAAAAATCAGTAACCATTCCCATGACGAAAGTCCTGCCACATCAAAGACCGTTTGGGTCCACGGAATGGCCATGATGCCCAGTTGCAGCAGCACCGAAACCACCACAGCGCCGAATAGAGAACGATTCGAGAAGACTCCGAGCTCAGGCATTGTGTTGCGATGACTCCGACAGCCAAACGCAAAGAACAACTGCGAGAAGGCTGCTACCCCAAATGTTACCGTGCGAGCCCGCGCGAGTTGTGTTTCTTCGCCCTTATAGACCAGCCAGAAGCCCACTAATGTCACGCTGGCCATCAACAGCCCATGACACAGAATCCGTAATCCACTTTGCTTCGTCAGTACCGCCTGCTCCGGAGACCGTGGAGGACGATTCATAATATCTTTCTCTGGAGGCTCCATCCCCAGTGCCAGGGCTGGCAATCCGTCTGTAACCAGATTGATCCAAAGAATTTGTATGGCCATCAACGGAACCGGCCAACCGGCCAGAGCAGCAATAAACATCAGCAGGACTTCGCTGGTGTTACAGGACAACAGAAAGTGAATAAACTTCCGAATGTTGTCGAAGATGCCTCGCCCTTCTTCGACGGCACTGACAATGGACGCAAAATTATCGTCCATCAGAATCATATCGGACGCTTCTTTCGTGACGTCTGTCCCGGTGACGCCCATCGCGATGCCGATATCAGCCGCCTTCACAGCCGGAGCATCATTCACTCCATCTCCGGTCATGGCAACGATCTGACCACGAGCCTTCAACGCTTTCACAATGCGAAGCTTGTGCTCCGCTGAAACTCTCGCGAACACCGAAACCGATTCGACATCTTTCTCCAATTGCTCCGTTGTAGCTGCATCCAGCTCCCGCCCCGACATAACACGACTCTGGTCATCAGCGATATGCAGTTCTCTTGCAATCGCCAGAGCCGTCTCCGGATGGTCGCCAGTAATCATGACCGGACGAATTCCGGCAACACGGCACTTCTCCACCGCCACTCGCGCTTCATCGCGGGGAGGATCGATCATGCCCACGAGGCCGGCAAACACGAGTCCGGATTCTTCATTGATTTCAGCCTCCGATGAAGTCTGAACCCGATAGGCCAGCGCGAGTACTCGATAAGCTCGAGAGGCCAGTTGTGAGCTTGTTTTTATGATCTCTCGCCGACGTTCAACGGTCAGTTCAACGTCCGAATCCCCACGACGCTCCCGAACACACTTGACCAGAATCATCTCCGGCGCACCTTTGCTGTGCATGACGATTCGACCATCGGCACTCTGGATCACAACCGACATCGTTTTGCGGTTGGAGTCAAACGGGATCTCAGACAAGATCTTTTCATTCGAATCATGCGCCTGAATCCCGGCCTTCATGGCCACAACCAGAAGTGCTCCCTCAGTCGGGTCACCGATGACCTGCCAACCATCGCCTTCGCCCTCTTTCCGATGAATCGTCGCATTATTGCAACGCGCAGAGGCCGTCAGCAGTGGTAGTAGTTCCGGGTCGTCCTGAGCATTCATTTTCGTTTCGACGGAAGGCTTTCCGTCCGTCGAGTCGTCAGAATCATCAATACGAAGGTATTCACCATGCGGCGAATAGCCAGCCCCGGTGACTCGAACGGACTGCGACGCAGTGACGATCTCTCGCACCGTCATTTCATTGCGAGTCAGCGTGCCGGTCTTGTCCGAACAAATCACAGTCACAGAACCAAGCGTTTCCACACTCGGGAGTTTTCTGACCAAGGCATGCCGCTTCACCATCCGCTGCAGCCCCAGCGCGAGCGTCATCGTGACGACTGCAGGAAGTCCCTCGGGCACAGCGGCCACCGCGAGGCTGACCGAAACCAGCAACACTTCCAGAACCTTGCCGCCACGCATGACCTGAAGTGCGAAGATCACCACGACAATGATCAGGCAGGCCCCAACAAGCACTTTGCCCAGTTCTGCCAGCCGTTTCTGAAGTGGAGTCAGCTCCCGCTCGGAGCGGTTCAACATGCCGGCAATTTGCCCCAGCTCCGTTTTCATTCCGGTCTGGACCACCACGGCGGTCGCTTTGCCGGCAGCCGTCACGGTCCCCATGTAGATCATGTTGCGACGATCACCCAGCGATGCGTTCTCCTGCAGACCGCAATCTGCGTCCTTATCGACAGGAACCGATTCCCCCGTCAATGCCGCTTCCTGCACCTGCAGACTGAATGACGTCAACAGGCGACAGTCGGCGGGAACGTTGTCCCCCGCTTCAAGCAGAATACTATCCCCGGCGACCAGTTCACTCGCGGGCAGCGACTGCATTTTCCCATCACGCAGCACCTTGGCCATTGGCGACGACAATTTCTGCAATGACGCCAGCGCACGTTCCGCTCGCTCTTCCTGCATGAAGCCAATGATGCCGTTCAATAACACGATGGCCAGAATCGCAAATGTGTCGACCCACTCACCCATGAGGCCCGCGATCAAGGCCGCAAAAATCAGAATCCAGATGACGAGGTCCGTAAACTGCGCCAATAGTTTCTTCCACAGCGGCACAGGAGCGGCTTCGGAGAGAACGTTGGATCCCGCTTGGTTCCGTCTCAGAAGCACGTCGTCGGTCGATAATCCCAGCGTGGGTTCCACCGTGAGCAACTTCAGAATGTCGGGGGTCGGCACCATGTGCCAGATTGGCTCACTTCGCTGTAAAGATTCCGCCACCTTGCGCACCATCGTCTTTCTTCATGAGCTGCACTTTGACCCTGCGTTGGCCAGACCGCAGATACGACTCGAAACAATCGCTCGGAAAATGTCCAAAGCTGATTGTCGTCGATCGACTCGCACGAAAAGTCACGACGCAAAACTCGGGCCATGTCGAGCCGACGATGCCGAGTTCTGTCGAAAACAGGACGCGCCGAGTTGATTTGCGGCTCGAATAAGTACGGAATACTCAGGTGCCGGAGCCCGCGTTTCGCCGCTCCAACTGCAATTCCAGCGAATTTCGAAGTTCACGAACTCGTTCCACATCAACCCCAGGAGTTGGGTTGTTGATAAACCAACTGGCATCGCGAATCGCCATTTCCAGCCGTCCTGTGCGTGCTCGCATTTCCAAACGCTTGGCTCGATGTTCGGGATTCATCGGTTCCAGCATCACCAGCGTTTCCAGATATCGCAACACGTCGTCGTCGTTCTTCTCATCTTCTGCCAGGTTCAGAAGATTCAGTGTCATGCGTTCCATGATCTGAAGTGGCGTTTTCGCTTCACGGAAACGTGGCAGATCGGGAAAATTGGCATCAGCAAGAACTTTGCGAACTTCCTCATCGTTCATGCGGCGACCATGTTCGAACGGGTCAATCACTTCACTGGCCTGTGATGAATCGCCGGGTTCATAACGCACTACGAAATGTCCCGGAAGGCCGACACCAACGATCTTCAGGTCGACTCGTTTGGCCAGCTCCATGTAGACTACGGAAATTGTGATCGGCAAACCTTCCCGGTCATCAATGACTTCGTTCAGATAGCTGTTGGATCGAGTGTAATACTCCGACTGACTGCCACGCATGCCCAGTTCTTCAAACAGATACTTATCGAGCGCAGCCAGACGTTGTAGTTCCGTGGCATTTTCCGGAAACGTCCGCTTCAGCTCCTCTGCCATCTCATCCATGCGAGCCACATAAGCGTTCACGTCAACATCCGGATTATCAATATGAGCCAGCAACAGCGCGGCCTTCAGCAGATCAGGCCCGGGTGCCGCGGATGAGCTTGCAGCGGGATCGGCGGCGGGAGGCGAAGATGGTTGCGGCTCGGACGATATATATTCCGTGTTGAAGGCAATTCCCAAAGCGTCCGCCATCAACCGACGAGCAGCGGTGTCATGCAGATCCCGCGCCAGCGTGCGCAGTTGCTTCGCTTGTTGCTCCATGCGAATCGCTTCTTTGTTCAATGCATCAGTCGCAGATTCTCCAATCGGCAGTAGCTCAGCAACCATCCGATCATCGGCCGGTCGATCCGGAGTAATCTGCTTTGTGGTCGCAGTGATCTTCTCCAGGTCCGGCTGGCTTAGCTCCAGCGGAAGCAGTGATGCCCCAACGGCGAATCGTCTGAACTCGGCCGCTGTACCTCTGAAGGATGCCAGTCCGAATTTGCCGGACGTCAAACCTTTGTCGGCCGACTCCAGAACCTTCTGGCCATTCACGAAACACTCAAACCGATCCGCATACATCCGCACTGTCAGCGTGTTCCACTCACCAGGCTTATACGCGGGGTGTGGTTCGTTATGCAGGATATTCCATGAATTGACATCCGGTCCATCGAAACGCGTGAGCCTCAAATTCCCCGCGCTGGGATAGAAGCCGTAGTGGCGTTCATTGCTATCGGAGTGAAATACCAACCCGGCAGCGCCTTGTTCATCGCCCAGCTTGACCATGACCTGCAAATCAAACGGCATCTCGGGGACATCGGCATTGCGAAGACACAAGGTTCGTCCCCCAAAGCCAGTTCCGGAATCCGTAACCGTGATCCGACCAGCTCGCTGACGCCAGTTGGCTCCGAACAGAGGCGTCCATTGCCGGCCGTCCAACGCACCCATCGTGCGCCATCGAGTCATTGGAATGGGGTTCGGATTGGCCAGCATATCCCGCAGCAGCTTAACCGGCAAAGCAAACCCGACGTTCTCTGCCAGCGATGATTTCAATGTCACGATTCCCACAACATTCCCGGTACGGTCCAAAACAGGACCACCGCTGTTCCCCGGCTGAATCGGCATCGCGAGCTGCAGCATTTTGATATCATCAATGTCCTGATGCCCGGAAACAATTCCACCAGCCATGCTGTTACGCATTCCCTTGGGATGTCCCATCGCCACCACTTCACGCCCCTGCGCGGTCTCAATGTCTTCCGACAGAGGCAGGTCCGCCAGTTCTTTCGCATCGACTCGGAAAACAACGAGGTCAATGCGATTCGTCGATGCATAAACTTCTGTGACCGGCACAATCTTCCCGCCCATCAACTCGACCGCGAAATCACGGCCATCGCCAATCACATGCCGTGCGGTGACGATCAGGCCATCTTTGGAGATGATGAAGCCCGCTCCCAATCCATGCTCCGCCCCAGTTCGATCGGTTGAGCGAATAAACACCAGCGACGCCTTCGCTCGCGCGGCCAGAGCTTCGTTCGACAGAACCTCCGGAGCGGGTGGAGCGGCCGGAGCCTCAACCTGTGCCCGTGGCGCTGCTGTGGTCGCCTCTGGTGTTTCGACTGATGGCGCTGCCGTGGTCGATTCTGCTGTGGCGGTCGATTCTGCTGTGGCGGCCGCCTCTGCTGTTGATTGAGTTGCTTCGTCGCCACAAAGAAGAGTTGGGCATGAGCAAAAGCATAACGCGATTGCGATCAGTGAAACTGTCTGAATGATCTCAGAGCCAGTCGTCTTCGGCATCGTACGTCTCGTTTTCGTTGACCGGATAATCCTCAATGCGGCGGGAAACGAATTAAACCGAGTTTTGCCAATCGCGTCACTGCCGAGGAATGATTAACTGAGGAAGTTCTTCCGATGATTCAACAGGTTCTTTAACAACTTCTTTTGAACCGCGCAAAAGAATTCCATCGGAATCTTCTGCTGCCACCGACTTCGTTGCCGCGGAGTTGAGCGTTTTGGAATCATCCACGGGGTTGCTGTCGGCGGCCTGCGACGTCGTGGCCAGTTGCTTTAACTGGGCCAGTTCCTGCGAGATCGCTCGCTGACCGGGATCTTCGTCGGCGATGGATCGAATTCTGGCGACATAATCCGCTTCCGGACCTTCATAATGAGCCAGTTCAAACAGTTCATCGGCTGCTGCATCAAAGCCACGAAACTTCTGAAACGCGCCCGCCAACAGTAAGCGATCCGCAGATAACGGTCGTTCCGCCAGCCAGTTCCAGAGTTCACCACCATGCGTCCGCGCACGCTCGGCCGTCTGCTGACCATACAATTCGTCAGCCGAAACCCATGCCCGCGCACGATCGTTGGTGATCGAAAGGGCCGTCTTCAGATTCTGTGCAGCCGCCGGGAAGTTCTTGATGGCAATCTGCAGAAGTGCCATGCGAATCCACGGACTCCGCCGGTCGGGTGCTCGCTGAATGGCGTCACGGTAAGATTCTTCGGCGGTGACATAATCCTCTTTGCGAAACGCAGTATCGCCCTGTGACTGATATCGCAGGCTGTTGATCTTGTCGGCCAGCGAAGAAACCTTGTCCCCACGTGGCAGCGACTCAAATTCATTCAGCAGCGGCTTGTCGCGATCAATCGCAGGCGGAGCTTCTGGAATTGGTTCAAGAGGAACCTGCTGCATTGGAATCTCAAACTGTTGAGGAGCAGGAGCAATCTGATCCAGCATTCGTGGATCGATCATCGTGTAAGAAGCCGTCGAGGGCACCGATGGCCGCATCGACAGGTTCATGCTCATGATTGTCGGAACCAGAATGGAACCCGGATACTGATTCGCAACGCCGATATACGGCATTGGAGTGACCAGCCAGGGATTCCAGGGCACAAGCTGCCCTGTGAATGGATCGACAGTCAGCGGTGGGAGGACTTGCGGCAAGCCCCCGATATAGCCATAGCTGGGATAAGCACCGTACCCCTGATGGCCACCAAAACCAGGGTAACCACCGGCACCAGGGATGCCACCAAAACCAGGATTGCCACCGTAGAAGTACGGATCCGCCGGCCCGAAGCCCCCGCCATAAAGAAAAGGAGTCGCTCCATAAGCCGGAACTGGTACGATCGCGGGAGTGAACAGTCCACTTGAGAGATGATGTACTCCCTGGGGAGTTCGTACCACTCCAGCAACAGTTCGGCCATTGGAGTACGTCGCCGAAGATGTTCCAAACCGCGAAACACCCGCAGCATATTGCCCGTTCACAAGATTTCCGGAACCATAATATCCTCGCCCGGGATTAAAGTGCCGAGCGTCGATTCCTCGATAGTCGCGAGGATGCTGAGCAACAGCCGTTGAACATACCAGCCCAATCATCAGCGCCAACAAAGGCATTCGAATCCCGAAAGCCAAATTTGACGAAGTTTGAGATGCCATGGCAGATATCCCCGACAGTGCCTTGTGACGAATCGCCTGCGACATGCGGCTTTTCGCACGGTGAAGTATACCGTCAGCAATCTGCATTTGGGAAAGTATTTTCCCGACCACGCCAAGCGAACAATGCGAAACATTCTTGCCAGTGCAGTTGATACGCCCCGGGGCAAAGGCCCATCAATTCACTCGGCAAAGTCCAATCTGACCGGCCCTATAACCCCAATGTTCCGAACGGCCGAAAGAGGTTGTAAAAAATGCGGGACTCCCTTTTTGAGGTAAGAAACTTCCAGTTCTTGCGGTATTGACGCCCTGTAATGGCCGTCCCGCGACTAAGAGGCCTCAACAAAACCGGGACAGGTACCGTGCCGCTCGATCCTGGAATTCTTCAAGAAGCCTCGTTCCTGAGCCCTCAATTAATCTGTTCATTGGCCGATCGGCCGCTGAACAGGTCCTGACCGATTGTACCAAGGAACCAGTCCTGTCCCGTTGATCCCATCAACGTATCGATGGCATTGTCGTTCAAAACGGTGGATGCGTTCAGGAATGTCGTCCCATTCAGGCGAGTTCCGGAACCCGTGCCCTTCAGGTTCGCTACTCGACTGGCGTAGCTTCGGCTCGATGTCCATTCAGCCAGCACAAACTGCAGTGCGACGGCGTCGTTCTCGAAGGTCACTCGATTGCCAATCAGAAGATCTCCATCACTGTCCCCCGTCAGCAGGTCTGCTCCAAGGCCACCGATCAGGAAGTCAAACCCCGCATCACCTTCCAGTTGGTCATTGCCTGATCCCCCGGAAAGGATGTCGTTCCCGCCATTGCCTTCCAGTTGATCCTGCCCTGCTTCGCCGAACAGGAGATCATTCCCGCCGCCGTCGATGGTGTCGTTGCCGTCTCCGCCGCGAACGGTGACCGGGATCGTCACCGAGTCATGAATGCTGACATTGTCGTTTCCGGCGAGCATATCAATTTCGATGCTCTGAACCTGGCTAACTGAGTACCGGATCACCGTCGGAATCAGGAAATTGCCGACAATCTGGTATTGATTGCCGACTCTTTTGATCTGCAGTTCATCAGTGCCATTTGTTGCAACGATCTTCAGGATTCCGTTGATCAGTGTCACCCCTGGTCCCGAATTCACGGCAGAGACCGTGACCGTGAAGGACGTCGATACTGAGAGTCCTCCCGCATCAGTGGCTGTGACCGTTACTGTTGTCACGCCGGTCAGCGTCGCACTGAAGCTGACCGTCAAATTACTGCCACTGACTGACGTGCCCACCAGCGCTCCGTTTGAACTGACTGCAGAATACGTCAGGGTCACGTTATCAACGTCGCTGAACACATTGAGCAGGCTGATGGTCTGATTGGCTGCTCCCTGAAGCACCGAAATGTTATTCAGTGCGCCTGAAACAATCGGAGCGTCATTCACGTTCGTAAAGTTGATCACTGCCGACAAG
The DNA here is from genome assembly GCA_903921605.1 of uncultured Planctomycetaceae bacterium. The sequence continues at coordinate 19,643 of CAIXQV010001148.1, forward strand.
GCTGGGGAGTTTTGAGTCCCGGCCGCGACCGTCAGCACATAAGTCGGAGCCGCCTCGCCTCCGTTATGCACGAACCGAATGACGCCAGCATTGATCTGAGCCTGTGAGAAACTTGTGATCGCCACACCCGGAGCCGTTGTTAATTCAAATCGCCCGCCTGAAATACCACTCGCAGAGTACACGAGCTGCGTCGGACCAAACTCCGGATCCGACGTGCTGATTTGTGCTGATGTCAGCACCACTGAGCCACCTTCAGAAATCGTCAGCGTATTCACAGAGATCACCGGACCATCATTGTCGGTTACTGACAACGCATCATTGGCTCCAATGTATCCGCCCGCGGTTGAAGAAATCATAACAGGCTGTGCACCGTCGTTCAGAGTATCATCGACACCCGAAACGGTGAAGATAACCGATGTCTGCCCTGCAGGAATCGTGACGGTCGTCGGTACCGAAGCCTCTGATGTATCGCTGGAAAAGAGACTCACGGTCAGCGGTAAGCTCAGATTGGAGTCGTTACGAGAGACCGTGCCAGTCGCCGTTCCCCCATTCTCTGAAATGCTTGTTGGAGTAATCGTCAGCAACAGAGTCAACACATCGTTGTCGAGGTTCAGCACGGAAACATCTTCAGGATCAATCCCGGCATAATCGCTCGTGCCGCTGATTGCTCCGGTCACAACATCGAAGCGAATATCTCCGTCGACGATCGAGTCATTAACGCCGGTCACGCTGACAAACTGCGGCACGTTCCAGTTCAACGGAGTGAAATTCAGCACAGAAACAGACACCGAACCTTCGGTCAGATCGCCAGAAGAAATTGGGACCGAAACATTGCCAGTCGGCTCACTGTTCAGCACGATCGAAAATGTCGTCGACGTTCCGTGTTCGCTGATACTCCCAAGCACCGCCCCCACAATCACACCACGGAGATCATCGTCGATGATTGAACCGTTCGCACCACCAGCCTGGAGGCCGCTATACTTCGGATCAGCGCTGACGGCAGGTTCCGGGGTGATGCCGACTCCAAATCCGTCTTCCGCAATCTGGTTATCAATCCCAGTGATTACGACCACCTGAGGCACGTTCCAGTTCGATGGTGTAAAGGTCAGGGAAGAAGTCGAAAAGGTGACCTGATCCGGAGTGGCGTTATTCAGTGCAAACGTCACGTTGGCCGTTGGTTGTGTCTTCAACGTGATGGCCACAGAATCTGACACGCTGCCTTCGACAATCAGAAGCCCGGTGTTCGGCGTGAACGTAATTCCGGCCGTGTCGTCATCTAAAGTCAGAGCCGTCACAGTGCTGCTGGCGATCGCATCGAACGCTTCATCACTGAGCGATGAACTGACACTGACAGTGATAGTTGAAAGCTGGGCGTCGTCGTCAACAACGTCATCAACGCCGGTTAATGTGACCAACTGCGCCACATTCCAATTGGCAGGCGTAAATGTACGTGTTGCCGGAGCCACGGTGGCCTCAGTCAAATCACCACTGGTGATCGTAATAACAACATTCGTCAGAGGAGCCGCATTCAGAACAACGCCAAAGGTCTGGGTCGCGCCACTCTCATTAATCGTGAGAACACCGCCACCGATGATCGAAAATCCTGCAACATCATCATCGGTCACATTCAGAGCCACTGATGTTCCGACATGCCCTGCCGCCGTAGCCGAGATTGTTACCGCCTGAGTGCCGTCCACGATCAAATCATCGATCGCAGAGATATCAAACGACACTGACAAAGCACCCGCAGGTATCACGACAGAAACCGGCACTGATGCTTCACTGCCGTCGTTGACCAGCAGCGTTACCGTCAGTGGCTGTGAGTCATCACTGTTGCGACTGACGGTTGCCGTGGCCGCGTTCGCTCCGGCTCCTTCAGAAATCGATGCGGAAGAAACCGTGAGCGACAACTGTGCCAGGTCATCGTCGAGATTGGTCGCAGTCACATCCGACGGATTGAGCCCGCTATAATTCGGATCACTGCTGATTACGGTCGCGGTCAGCACGCTGAATAGAACATCGCCATCGTCCTGAAGATCGTCGACTCCAGTGATTGTCACCACCTGAGCGATGTTCCAGTTTGCTGGCGTAAAGGTCAGTGACGAGACGCTGACTATTCCCTCTGAGGAATCAGAACTGGCCACCGGGATCGTGACATTAGCGGTCGGCTGCGATGTGAGTACGACGCTGAAAGTGGATGTGCCGCCAGCTTCTGGTGTTACAAGACCAGCGACTGGATTTACCGTGACTCCAGCCGAATCATTATCTGTTACGACCAGGCTGCTCGTCCCTGTATCGTGGCCGCCCGCAGAGCCAGAAACAGTCACCGTCACGGAACCGTCGACAATGAAGTCATCAACGGAATCAACAGGAACAGTCACCAAGTTCTGTCCGGCCGGGATCACGACGGTCGACTGAACGACGGCTTCTGTCCCATCACTGCTGGACAGTGCGATGGTCAATGCCGATGCGGTGCTGGAGTTACGAGTAATCGTCAAGGTGGCTGCCGCAGTCCCGGCGGCTTCGCTAACCTGACCTGGGTTCACGGTAACAACCAGCCGAGTCGTCTCATCATCGGTCACGTTGATGCTGGACGTTGCTCCGACATACCCCGAAGCAGTCGCATCAATCGAGACAACCTGAGTGCCGTCGATCAGTGACTCATCAACTCCATTAATACTAAACGTAACCGACGACTGACCTGCTGGAATCGTGACGGTCGCGGGAATTGAGATCTCCGAAGAATCGCCATTCGCCAAGGTCACAGTCAACGGGCTGCTAAGATCGGTATTGCTGCGGACAATGGTTCCCGTGGCCACGCCGCCATTCTCGGAGATCGTCGACGGCGAAATGTTCAGCGACAAGGTCTCGTAGTCCGTGACCTGCACCGTTGTACTTCCGAATTGCAGGGAAGGCTGCCCCGCGAGAACTCGGAATGCGAAGAACGAGCTCTGGTAACCACCAAGGGCAATAATGTTTCCATCAGCCTGGATCGCGAGAGCTCGTGTCTCTTCAAACACTGAAGGCTGAGCTGCGAGAACCAATTTGCCATCGAAATCGAAGGTTGTGTCGAGAGTCCCATTCACGTTGTACCGCGCCAGTGCGAGGTTCGTTCCCTGGCCACTGATAAACGCGCCGCCGCCCACCACGATCCTGCCGTCAGCCTGAACTCCAACGGTTCTGGCATCGTCAGACAGTCCGAAAAAGTCCTGATTAACAATTCCAAAGGTTCCAAAGCTGGTATCGAGAGCTCCGTTGGCTGCCAGACGCGTAATCGCCCAGTTTCCGTTTGTGATTCCGGCGAGAACTATTTTCCCGTCAGGCGCAATGGCGACAGCCTGTGCCGAATCGAACGAACCAAAATTTACTGCCGACAAGCCAGTGAAATTGAATCCAGTGTCCGTCGTTCCATTACGATTAAATCTCGTCGCTCCAAAGTTCCCATCTGTGGTTCCAACAACGACAACTTTGCCGTCAACCTGCTGCGCCATGGACCAGCCAGCTTCGCTTGTTGTAGACCGCACCAGAGTTGCAGTGCCGGCAGTGCCGTAGGTTGTGTCGACGGTCCCGTTATTGCGGTACCGAGTGACGGCGAAGTCAGTCCCGAGCGTGTTGCTGCCACCGACGAGGAAACCTCCATCGCCGATGTTATCAACGACAACATCATGGCCAAAGATATTGGTGGTGGTCGGGTTAATTTGAAGATTCAGGACGCCACTGGAGGTGTATCGAGCGACTCCATGGTTGCTGCCCGCCAGTGATCTTCCCAGCACCAGAATTTGCCCATCGGGATAAAGAGCGATCCCCTGCGGCTGAATATCTGACGGGAACGTTGTTGTGACAACTCCACCCACACCGAACGTTGTGTCGAGTGAGCCGTCACGATTCAGGCGAATCACGTTCCATGCATTCGTCAGAGTCAGGTGCCGACCAGCGACGATATACTTCCCGTCTGGCTGTTCAACGATCTCGGGAAAGCTGGGCTGCAGATTCTGTTGATAATCAGGAATCGCTGCCAGACCGCCAGTTCCGAATGATGCATCCAGACTTCCTCCGGTTGTATTCGAGAAGGCGGCAATGGTCGCCGTCTGAGTGCCATCCAGCAGAGTGTCATCGACGGCCGTGACCGTAAAAGCGGCGGAACTTGCCCCGGCCGGAATCGTGACGAACGTCGGTACAGTCAACTCCGACGTGTCACTGGAAATAAGTGTGACATCGAGAGCCTGGCTAACATCAGCCGTATTGCGAGTCACAGTGCCGAGGGCCGAGCCGCCATTTTCACTGATTGAGTTGGGAGAAATCGAAACCGACAAGGCGGCCGTATCATCATCGGTGATGACGACTCTGACGTTCGAAGGGTTCAGGCTGTCATACGCGAGATCGGTGCTGGTCACCGAGTGTGACAATGTGGCAACATGGAATCCCTCATACAGAAGGTCATTTACCGCCGCTACAGTGACAGTCTGAGCAACATTCCAGTTGGAGGGCGTAAAGGTGAGAGACGTTGTCGACGTCGTCACCTGGCTGCTGCCACTGATGGCGATTGTCACGTTCGATGATGGTTGTGAAGTCAGCGTCATCGTGTAAGCATCGGTCGCGCCACCTTCCGCCACTTCCGTTGTTCCCCCGGACTGAACAATCGAAACGCCTGCAGGCGTCACACTCGTCAGACCGACGTTCAGTCTATACATCTGAACGTTATCAACGGTTCCCGTAACTTTAACATAATACGTTCCCGCGGACGGCACAAGAAAGCTCAGCGTCTTAAACGGCCCCGCAGGACTCGTTGCACCGTTTGCAAGCACGGTCGAACCGTTCGTCCCAATCAGCTGCACATCCAGAACATTCAACGTAGATGTGTTCAGTGAGGTTTGAGTTCCTCCCTGCGGCCCCTGGTTGTACGTCGTCCCCTGCGGCGTCAATGTGACCGAAACTGAACCGGAAGTCGTTGCTGTGAACGAATAAAAATCTGTGTCTGACGCGCCATCGATGGAGATGAACTGAACGTCGTTCGCCCCGACGAAGGTCGTATTTCCATTGGGGCCAACGGTAAAACTCTGGCCCGTCGGCAATGAGCCCAATGTGCGCGCAGTCGCAGCCGTGTCGTTGGGTTCGAAATCGTCCCCATACATTCTCTGCGCGGCAAGAATATCATCCAGTTGCGGTCCATCGAAACGTGTATCGATGAACGGCTCCATCAGGAACGCCGCATTGTCCGAGTCGACGTGATTGAGCCCGATACCATGCCCGGCTTCATGAGCCAGAGTGTTTCTCAGACGCCGCGAATTATTTGCGTTGTTTACGATTGGGTCTGAGAAGAAGTTGTCCCCGGTATCAATCACCATATCGCCGTGATTCGGGAAGAAGTTGTACGCCAGCACATTGGAGTTGCCGTCAATGTAGTGACCACCGATCCGCACATCTCCTCGAACACCCAGCACACCGGGATTCGCCGTCGTGTTAGTAAACGCAGCACCATCGTCAGCGGCGGAATAGACGTAGTTGATCCCGGTGAGCTGGCTCCAGCGGCTGAAGACACTTTGAAAGTGTGCAAACCAGGGTTCATCCGTGTAGTTCATGTCGTTGGTTGAAACGCCATAGATGCCCCCCCAGATAAGCCACCAAATCACTACCGGCGGAGGATTCTGTGTTGATTCCACCCAAGGCGGGAATTGGCGTCGCATCGGGCACAATACTCCACGTCAGAGTCGTCGGAGTTCCCTGAGTCAGGCCAGAGCCATTGGTTGCTGTTGTCGTCCAACGTGCCGAGTTAAATCCTCCAACACCAGTCCCACCTGCTGCACCCACATTGTCGTTGAAGGAGTCCACATACGCCTGTGAAGTCCCCGGCGCAAAAACAGGATGCGAATGAACTTCGTCTTCATGATGATCCGCCGAATCGATTCCGGTGAGCACAGGACTAGCGCTCAGAAGCGCGCGGATCTCCAATGGCTCGACGGATTCGTGCTGCCGCGGTTGAGTTCTCTGGCGTTGCAACCGACGGCTTCGCCCCAACAATAAGCGGGCCATAACAGCCTGCGTCCAGGTGACCTGAAAAGGATTCCGCGAGACCTGAAAACGATTCAACATAAACGCTCCATCAAGCTGTCGATAATTGGCGTCAAAGAATCAAATCGGCACATCAAAAAAATCGGGGATCAGAACTGAGAGGACTTAAGGGCTGATCATCAGAACAGATGGCCAGAATACCAGCTTTACGTAGTCTCAATATCAAGACTGGCAGGGCACAAAAATCTGAAGATTTTTTTCCCCGACACCGACCGGCTGAATACACTGGCGGATCTCCACCACTTTCGGACTGCAGCAACTAGGCAGTACCAAACGCCGTTTACACAGCCCCGAGCTGGCCCTTCGGGAAATCGGCGAAGTCATAGTGCGCGCGGGGGCGCTGACGCAGCCCGCGACAACGAGTAACTCGGCCCCGACGGTGCTCGCAACCGTGAAGCCCATAAAGTGGACGATGTCGAACGCCGATTAAGGGGGCTCGCAGGTTCTGGGCGATCGACCGGTCGAGGGCCAGCGTCGTAATTTCGATCTTCAGACCGGCCCCGGCAGCAGGAGCACTGGCTGACGAGTCGGACGTTTCGGAGTTGCCTGAATTCCTATCACCTGAATCGCCTTTAGTTCAGTAGCCGACTCCGTGAGACCAGCCCATGCGCGCTGTTCCACTTTAATCTTCCTCCAAGCCACGGCTTGCCCAGCGTACCTTGAGCGTGCGATCAGGCAAAGAGGATGAAACCACAGGGGACATCTTCCTGGTACCCATAGACAATCTCGACACAACGGCTGTTTTGAACTCGAATCCGGTCGTCGAAACTCTTGAATCGGAAGCAGGACCGAGAAAACACTCAAAACTTATTTCGCGATATACGCGGGGCGGGGAAGCGTTGTTAAAACGGCGACCGTTTTGAGCCCGGACTGGTTTCGAGTTCAAGCCAAATGAGAGATATCGGATTGAGTGTTTGTTGCCGTCATCAGGTGGACCTTAGTCGATACTCCACTGAGCGCGTCGCTCTTTTCTTCTTTTTGATGACGCGTACGTCCAGCAGGGTTCGCAACGCTGCTGCATGTCAGGCGTTTGCCTTTTTCTTTTCTCTTGAAGCGTTGTCCCACAATTATGCAGCCGCCTAGTGCTCCGAACAATCCGAACCACGCCAAGTGGTTCAAGACTGCCTTTGCGTGGCACGGCACGGCATTGCCTCGCTGTGCTGATCGGATCCTGATTGCCACTGTTTATTGCGCACTGGTTCAAGCGGTGATCGAGTTCGAGTTCGTCAATCGTTACGTTCCGTTCTTTAAGTCGGCCGGCTTCGACAGTTTCGCGCACACGATTCTCGGTTCGTTGATCGGGTTTCTGCTCGTGGTGCGTATGAACAGCTCCAACGCTCGCTATTGGGAAGGTCGCTCGCACTGGGGCATCATCGTCAACACGAGTCGAAACCTCTCACGAGCCGGGGCGACTTATACCAATGAAGGCGAAGCCCTTGCGGGATTGATCGTCGGCTACGCAATCAGTCTGCGAAATGCACTGCGTGGTTCACGCGATTTGTCGGAGACGACCTTGTTTCTGCCGGAGCAGGTTCTTCATGTCGCTGAGAAGTTTGGTAATCAACCCACCGCGATCGCTGCTGGTATGACCCATTGGGTCGGGCGACAAGTGAAGCTTGGCACGCTGAATCCGCAAATGACCAGACATTTTGAACAACTCATTGCCGAGCTCGTCAGTGCTCAAGGAGGTTGCGAGAAGATTCAGAAAACTCCGCTCCCACTTGCCTATGTCTCGTTGATCAAGCTATTGATCCTCGTTTACTTAGCCAGCTTGCCTTTGGTGATCTGCGGCCGGTTTGGCTGGCTCTCGCCGCTGATCATGGCGACCGTGGCGCTCGGTATGTTCGGTATGGAGGAAACCAGCGTTGAAATCGAAGACCCATTCGGAATCCAGCCGAACTGTCTCGATCTCGAGGTGATCACCCTCACCATCACACGCGACACAGCGCAACTGGCAGCCTACAAAGCTTCTTAGCAAAGGTTTAGCACTCGAAATGCACTCGTCGCTGGAGACCTTCTTGTTTTTCCGCTCCGCCGAAGAGACCTCATCCGGGAACCAACTCTCTTGATGCACTTTCTGACATTCGAATAACACAGTTCACCATTTTCGTCAGAGCCCCCACATAGTCGCCCCTGAAAAGTTGCTAACTGGTCTTTGAAGCAATGGCGGGCTCGTATTTCAAGGGGGCCATTTGTTGCCGCCCTGTTCGTTTGTCTCAGATGAGCGGCACCATGACCGGACTTAGACTGCTCTGACTTGCTCTTTTACTCATGCCGATTTGTGATGGGCAAGAACTCTTCGTCGCGACTTCCGACAGATCAATAGTTGCTGATGCGTTGTTGCCAAAGGTGAATGCTGGCTCGGTTGATTCTGCCGCTTTCCGCAGTTTGAGTCTGCATGCAGTTGCACCGCCGTCTGCAGCGTCTCGATCGACATTCCCCGAGTCCATGCTGCGTAGCGATGACACTTCCGTATCCAGAGAACGGTCTGATAGCCCGGATACGATTTTAAAGCAAATGTCCGATTCTGTGCAGTCATCATCGCTCTTCACGAAAACGAATCTGTCGGACTTTCCATCAGAGCCGGACATTTCAGATCCGGGTCCTGACATGGGCAATTATCCAAACAGCGATTACACGCTTCGTCAGGGGCGAATTTATGTCGAATCTGCTCCGTTTGGTTATCAGACAATTACGCAGCAGAATCCTGCAGCTTACAACTTCCCTTTTCTATTGCGTTACGGACTCACTGATGATGTTGAACTGAGGCTGGCAGGCAATGGCCTGACATCAACAGACGATTTCCCGAACAGCAAAACGAGCGTTGCACCATTAATCCTCGACACAAAGGTGCGTCTGTTGAATGAGCAGATGGACGTGTTTATTCCTGCGGCTGCTCTGGAAGTCTATCTGCAGACGAATTGGGGTTCGAAAGAGTTTCGTGGTGGAGTACAACCTTCGCTGAACCTGAACCTCAATTTCCCGTCGACAGATGTCACGAACATCGAGATGACACTGGGCTATACCGGAGTGCAGGCTGAGCTGGAATTAAATCAGTTTTCGCACCGATGGGCGATGGAACAACAGGTTACGGATCCGCTGGAGTTGTTCGTTCACGGATATTATCTGGCACCGGTGGGCTCACTTGATTTCAGCAATGTGATTGGTACCGGCGGATTTTATAAACCGTCTGAGCAAACGATACTGTTCACATCGTTTAATGCTGCGACCGATCGCAACTCACCACCATTTTCCACTCAGTTCGGAATTGCGTTCGCATTCTGATTCAGAGGGTAGACAACTTCAGAGGGTAGACAAACCAGTGCTGCTCTTGCGGTACACGGTTGTGGTACCCAGTTGTTCGGGGACGAATCGAGTGTCAAGTCGATAAAGGCTTTCTGCTGCCCCGACAATCAATAGGCCGCCAGGAGTCAGAAGATCGTAAAACTGCTGGCAAATCTGCTGTCGAATGCAGGCGTCAAAATAGATCAGCACATTACGACAGAAGATCACTTCAAATTGACCTACGACATTCAGCCGGTCGATCAGGTTTAGTTGTCGAAATTCGATGAGTCGACGGAGGTCCTCAGAAGCGACCCATGAGTTTTCATCCTGGCTAAAATACCGATTGCGTTGTTCGGCGGACAACCCGCGATCAAGCATGTGATTGGGGAAGCTTCCCTTCCGTGCCACTGTCAGAGACTTTCGGGACACATCAGTCGCAAGGATGGGGAAGTTTTCTCCCCGCAATTCCAGAGCTGGGTTTCCCAGGACAAACTCGTGGACTGCGATCGCCAGGCTGTACGGTTCCTGTCCGGTTGAGCATCCTGCGGACCAGATCCGAGCCTGCGGTAATGGATAGCCGGATGCTCGTCGCTCACGAATCGTTTGTGCGAGCACCGGAAGTATTCTGCGGCGAAATTCTTCGAAGGGATGCCCATCACGG
>CAIXQV010001149.1 GCA_903921605.1 uncultured Planctomycetaceae bacterium
CATAAAGGACTTCTGGCAGAACGGCAGAATGAGCGAATTTGCCGAGTTTACCGAGGAATTTCACTTCTGTCTCGCCTCCGAATGGCTATGCGAGAGTGCAGGAAAGAAAGGGCCAAAAAAATTCTTTGATTATTTTTGGCCCACTTTGGCCCCGGGTGTCGCAGGGCTGGTTGGAAGGCCCGGATGCCGTGCTGTGCCAAATGCGAACTCTCCTTTGCCCTCAATCTTGAAAGCATCGACCAATGAAGACTCTTGAAGATCGACTGGCCCTTCTCGAAGCAACAAACAACCGTCTTCGGATGGGTTTCTATTCCCTGATCGGATTGATCGCCATGTGTTTCACGCTTGGAGCCGCTCAGAAAGGCGATGCCGACGCTGATGGTGATGTCACAGAAGAGATCAAGGCGAAGCGTCTGGTGATTGTGGACGACGACGGAGTGGCACGAATCGTCCTCGAAGTAGCCAAGAAGCGACTGAACAACGAGATCAAGACCGACAAGCGGACAGACGTTTTTGCGAGGATGAGTCTGGCTGACTCCGAAGGTGTTGAACGAGCGTCATTGGATGCCAGCGATGGTGGATTGTCTCGCTTGAAACTTTTCAACAGTGAGGGGAAGAGACGGATCGAAATCGTGACCGCCGAAGAAACGTTTGCGAACCTGCTCCTCTATGACAATGACGGAAAAGAGGTCGAGAAGCAGTTTCGCTGATCCCTGATTCCCGATGTTATCTCTACTTCGCATTCACAAACCCCGGCAACTTAATTCAGCGAGCATCACCGATGGCATCCGAATGGCATTACCGCAAAGGCGACAAGCAACATGGGCCGGTGTCGGCTTCCGTCCTCAAGTCGCTTGCAGCTTCCGGGAACCTGTCGCCAAGCGATATGGTAAAGAAAGCGGAATCTGAAGATTGGACGCCTGCCAGCAGCGTGCGTGGATTATTCGCTCCATCAAAGACGAATTCGGTAGCCATAGCAGCGTCTAAGCGATCTGAACCAAGATCAGCCGCAGCGAAACCCGATAACACCACGCCAAAGAAATCCAGTGGGCCACCGCCGCCGATCAACGCCAACGAAACCAAGTCCGACAACAAGGGATTCATGGCGAAACTGTCAAAAAGTGCTGGGGCGGCAACAAAGCTTGTTGCTTTACAAGCCGAAAGAACAAAACTAAACACACTGACCCTGCCCGCTGCCTATCGTGCTTTGGGCAAAGACTGTCTTCAGCAAAAACGGCATTTGGATTGCGTCCCTGAGCTAATGTCGCAGCTTCGATCCGTGCTTGCCGAAATAAAACAACTGTCCGAAATGGCTACCACGCAGGATGCTCCGAAGTCATTTACCGACAAGGCAAAAGCCGCTGGTAAACAGGCACTTGATGTTGCTCGAACAAAGCAACTTGGAATGAAGCGGGATTCAATAATCGCAGGAGTGGGAAAAGGAATTTATGAACAGCATTCTGCTGGGAGTGGCCCAATCGAGTTGGTTGCCCCGATTCAAAAATCGCTCGCTCGCATCGCTCAGCTTGATGCAGAAATCGGACAGCAGTCACAGATCGGAAAAGGTTCCGTACTTACGCCGAAGAGAATGCTGTTGGGTGTTGGGGTAGTGTTAATCGTGTTCATGGCAAATTGGTTGCTAAGGAGCAATTCATCGAGTCCTTACTTA
>CAIXQV010001150.1 GCA_903921605.1 uncultured Planctomycetaceae bacterium
ACGGGACTTTTGCAGCTCAAACGCCCTTCGGCACAGCCCAGTGCCCGTCCCGATATTGGCGACGAACCAAAGCATTCGCCGTCTCACCGTTCGTGATGACTTCCTTGTCAGGATCAAAGTGCAGCACCTGACCGGTACGAGCAGCGATGTTGGCCAGATGCACAATTGTGGCAGATAACCGCCCGGCATCGACCGACGCGTTCAAAGATTTTGCTGGATCACGAATCGCATCGAAGAAGTTCTGATGGTGAGCTGGCAAATCACCTCCGCCGGTTCGTTCACCCAGAAGCTTGCCGCGAGGACCATACAACTTCCAGCCAATGCTGTGGCCCATGACCAGCACGCCTTCTTTGCCGTAGAAGGCTGCTCCGTTTTCATAGCCTTCCTGAACGTAAGGGCTCCAGATTCGCTGCTCAAAAATCAACTGCTTGCAGCGACCCGCAGGTGAACCATCGACCGGATATTCGCAAACCGCATACTGCGTGTCTGGAAACTGTTGATCGTCATCGAAGAAGTTCTTCTGACCAAAACACGTGACTCGGCTGGGATGAGTTTCCACGCCCAAACCCCACAGTGCGACGTCAATGTCATGCACGCCATCGTTGCCGATATCTCCACAACCAAAGTCGTACCACCAACGCCAGATGCCATGTAAGAGATTCGGACGCCAGGGAACTTCCGGAGCTGGCCCGAGCCAATTATCGAAATCCAGATGCGGCGGTGGAGATCCCGGTTGCGCTTTCCCGATTGTTCCGCGTCGCTGACTGTTCCATGCCTTGGCAACAAGGATCTCACCGATCTCGCCATTGCGAATTCGTTCGATCCCTTCTGCGACACACGGAGTACTGCGGCTCTGAGTACCGACCTGCAATCGCTTCCCGCTCCGTTTGACCGCCTCGGCCAACAAGCGTCCTTCGCGAACGTTGTGGCAACAAGGCTTTTCGACATAAACATGCTTGCCGGCATCTAGTGCAAGAATCGCCGCCGGAGCATGCCAATGGTCGGGCGTGGCGATAAACACGGCGTCGATCGATTGATCATCCAGAATCGTGCGAAGATCTCCGGTCGACTTCGGCACCTTTCCGGATCCCTCCTGAATAATCTTTGCTGCATCCGCCAGTCGCTGCTGGTCAACATCGCAGACGATCGCGACGTCCACATCTTTCCGCTGCGACAAAACTCGGAGATGGTTTGATCCCATCCCGCCGCAGCCAATGAATCCAATCTGTAACCTGTCTGAAGGCTTCTCGTCGGCCAGGCTGCTTACGCCAATCGCCGTGAATGCGACGGCAGCTGTGGTTGATTTCAGGAACTCTCGTCTCGGTGGGGACATCGCAACGCTCCTGGGCAATTGAATCATTGAAAAAATTTTTGCACGGGCTCTTAATTCAATGAATGATTCGGACCTGGTTGATACCGACACAGCCCGTCATCTCACTTGAGAGAATATCGGTGTTGGTTCCATGAAGCAACGTACTCAAGGGCTTCGATTGACCGTTGAAAAGTTTGTGTGATTCGCTTCCTGAAGGCATTCTGTTTTGCAATCATGCGGTGTTTCTCTCCTCCCGCCCTGGAAAGGTCGTAGTCGTGATTTCACAAACTGTCGAGTACGCACTCCGCGCGGTTGTAACGATCGCTCAACACGGAGGACGTCCATGCACGGCGAAAGAGATTGCCGCGAAAACTCAGGTCCCCGCACCGTACCTGTCTAAACTCATGCAGGGACTCGCCAAAGGAGGCATCGTGTCTTCTCAGCGAGGACTCCATGGCGGCTTTGTGCTGAGCAAGAGTCCCGACGACCTGACTTTGTGGGAGGTCATCGAGTCCGTCGAACCGTTCCAGCGTATTCGCAAATGCCCGCTGGGTATCGTGTCACACACCGGAACACTGTGTCCCTTGCACCAGAGTCTTGATGATGTGATGGCTCGTGCCGAAAAAAGCCTGCGAGAACTGACGGTCACGGCGATCCTGCAGCAACCGGGTGCCGTGTCACCTCTCTGCGAACAAAACCAGCAGCCTCTTGTAATGCTGGGACTGGGGCGGTAATCGTCAGGAGAGCCCGGCTAGGTATTTTCTTTCGACACAAAGTCTGTCTTGTAGCGGCATCGGCGTCAGCCGCCCGGTGTCTGAGCATATTTCCTCCCGACACACCGGGCAGCT
>CAIXQV010001151.1 GCA_903921605.1 uncultured Planctomycetaceae bacterium
AGAACCACTTTTTGAAACGCATTCTCAATGCTGCCGCTGGATCGATAAATCCAGACACCAATATCAAGCAGGCCTTCATCCGCCTTTTGAGTCGTGCGGACCATAGACATCCAGCTCAGCCTTCGAGTTGATCAAGGTGGGCGGTCAGCGATTGTCGGAGCTGATTTATGTCGAGCAGCAAGGTCTTACCAGCGTGCGACTGCGCCAGTGATTCGTGAACTCGACCTGGTAATTCCCCAGGGCTGCTGCCGGTCCTCACGGAATACCTCCAGTGCAGCCGTCAGCACCGTGTTTTCGTTGGGATAGCCACCTGTTTGACGTTCATCCTGAATGAACTGATTCAGTTCAGCAGTGAATCTTCTGGTCCTGGCAAATTCCCCGTAAGAGATGCGGATTCTGTTGCGGTGAACCATTGCTGTTAAAACGGAAGCTCAACGGAACGTGTTCTGGTCTTCATGCCAACGGGGACATAGGAAACCGGACATATACATTATGACCGAGTAGTAGCACATCTCGTTTCGTGTTCCGCGCAACAAAGCTGCCAGTGAGATGTCGTTATCGCAAAGTCCCAGCTATGGAGTAGTCGCCACGAACTGCGTCATTTGAAGTGCGTTCTCCATCTCGGCCAGCTCCGAAGAGGATTCCGCCCATGCCATGAGCAAAACCATCTTCTCGCCTAGCGGAATGATGTAGCTTGAGTGGTACGTTGTCCTCCCTGTTTTGGCCTTGGCAGTCCATTTTCCATAGATGCAGGCATTACCACTGAACGTGCCTAGAGAATATCCAACGGGGTGGCCCGACAATTCGTCCGAGGCGGCTTGAAGCAGGTCCGCAAAGTCGTACTCTGTCCAAGTCATGTTGTTCTTCTTATCGTGGATGCTCAGCCAATATTGACTAAAGGTGGCCGGAGCTCGATGAAATTTGCGGACGACGGGAGAGGACTTTCGCTTCTGGACGTCTTCTACAAAATCACTGGGTAAATAACACTCTACAAGTCCGAACGCATGCTTGCTCACATCTGCGGTCGGTGCTATTCCCCACACCACGTCCGTGCGTTCATATTGAACTGGTGGCTCGCCGGAAAGTCGTGGCGTGAATCCACCTTTGAAAGGCATTGCGTTGGAACGAGGCGCGTCATTTCGATCACGGTCTGCTAATTGGTTGTCACTTGGAGACAGCGTGGACAGCAGCTTCGGTAAGAAAGCATGGATCGCAACGCCCGATAAAGACAGCGTTACTACGATGAGGATGGTGGCAACGATACGCTTTATGAAGACGGGTTCTGATTGTTTGGATTGGGCTCGATGCTTTGACGCAATTGGCGGCAGTTGAGCATCCTGCTGATAAGGATCGTGGTAGTCGTAATCATGGGCGGGCGGTTCTATTTGCTTTGGCTTCCGCGTGCTTCGCCCTGACGATTCTCGACGTTCTCGGGGCTTTGTCTGCTTCTTCGCTTTGTGTTTGTCTGGAAAGGGGGCATCGTTATCACATGCTTCACTGGCTGGCTCTACTGACGCCAACG
>CAIXQV010001152.1 GCA_903921605.1 uncultured Planctomycetaceae bacterium
CAATCATCAGTTTGTAGACAGGGTTTTCAAAACCTACCGCACGGTTGGTTGCTGAATCACCAGTCCTGAGAGCCTCGGACGCTGTCATCGCACGCACACGCGAAGTGCCCTGAATCTCAATTCCACTCCGGTCATTCCCTCAGCGCTTCAATTCGCCGCTTCAGGTGTTCCCTGACTGCGTCAAAATTCTCGGCCGTGATTTTCTCCAGTTCGATTTGTGCCTCGCCCGCGTCATCGTCCGGCAGATCGGTAAACGCTTCGGGCTTCCCGATGGCACGTTCCAATACAAGCTTGATGGCCGCAACGTCGCCGCCAATCGCAAGCTTCAGCAGTGTTGCCACAACGTCGGCAATGTCACTTTCTGTCAGGCATGACGTGAATGCCGCCCGCCGCTTGGCGACGTGTTGCCGCCGCTTGGCTCTCCAGTTCACGCAATCGTTTGCTGCAGGTCAAGGCCAGCGGCTAGGATGCGAATACGGGAGTGAAAACCTCGGGGACACGTTTTTTGAATTTGTATATTTACATTTGTGCTGACCACATGCTGCAAGGGAGTTGAAATGATTACCAACGCGGATCTGACAACATTGTCGACCGGCCAGAAGAGCCAAGTGGGGCAATACTACGCAAAGGCTGAGTTTGTTGTCCACGGGTTCGACATTTTGCAAACGAATGTAGACTCAGGCGTGGATTTTCGTGTCCGTCGAGGCCCAGCGGGCCAAGTGTACGATGTGACGGTCAAATACACGTGCCCTTCGGCGGAACCATATATCTACGCGAAAAAGTGGCGGAATGAATCAACATTCCTATTTTGTGCAGTGCGATTTGATGAGACGGCGTCGGTATATGTGGCTCGGGCTACAGATTGGAGCGAGTTTTCATGCCTCAATTACCAAGCCGATGGAGGAAATGCAGGACCGTACTACAGCATGCTCTTCTCGGAGAAGCATGCGGAGTCTCGGCAACAACTGTTAATAGCAAACTACGCCGCGCGTTTGATTTGAGCATTGCAGTGAACGACTCGGCGAACCAACGTTGAATTCAGAAACCGCGCGACGCTTTGCGGTTCAACTGATTGTTCGGCCTCGCCACTAGACTAAGATCGATAGTGCTTATTCCGCTTTTCCGTTAGCGAGTTCTTGAACATATTTCCGAACTCTCCTACCGCTTTACGCCGCCTCAATTCGTTTCAACGGCCCGCCGCTTCAACTCCTCGTCGACCGCTTCCACGCTCTGATAATTGACCAATGCCGCAACACTGGCTTACAGAATTAGCCGCGATAGTGGAGCAACTGATATCCATGGCGGAGGTTCGAGGCGCAGTTCTTCGTCGCCGAACTCACACGATCCCGATCCCAATGAATTCACCATTGCTGCAACAGCAGCGCGTCAGGAGCATCGTGTGTCATCGTTACAAGGCAAGTACATTCCACTGGCGGATGAACCGAGCCCGGAAGAACTGGCAGCTCTCAACGTCGAAGATCGTATCGGCGTCCGCGCCATAGCCACGGGAGAACATCGCCCGCCGCGCCAAGGCGAATGGTTCCTCTCCGGCAGCTACATCAAACCCTTTCGTGCAGAAAATGACCTGCCCACCGCCTACAACATCGCCAAGCTCGCCTACGTGTAGGCATCGCCTCGGTACACAAAAGGGTTCAGGAACCAACAACAAAAAGGGCCGAAGGGTGCTGCGCACTATTGGTGCCCGCCCCCTTTTCTGAGCCCCGTTTTTTCAGCTTTTCGTCGTTGCGAAGTGGAGTCCGCAGTTTGCTGAGGTATCATCATGGGAGATCAAAGTCTCCCACCCATGGATCAGCGGCAATGGCAAAGAAGGCAACCAAATCAGCAACCAATGTGTTCCTGATCATCAGGGATCGAGCAGTCCGCACTGCACTGGCCAGCGAGTTAATCGAGGCCGGCTACAATGCATCTGACTATCAAACCGCGCGAGAGTTCCTGATCGACAAACGCAATTACAGCGGCGGCATTGTAAT
This sequence comes from uncultured Planctomycetaceae bacterium, assembly GCA_903921605.1. The sequence continues at coordinate 1,992 of CAIXQV010001152.1, forward strand.
GTCAGAACTCCGGCTGCTTGGCATGCAGGGATCGGAACTGGTGGAGCAGCTCGCAGGCGAACGAGCCACTTTTCCTGTGGCACTGATCGTCAATAACGCTGACACACCCAAAGCGGTGAAGACTGGCGTTGATTTTGTCTGCGGTCCGTTGTCTGCGGAAATCCTGATCGCTGCAATTCAACGAGTAAACACCCCCGAGGA
>CAIXQV010001153.1 GCA_903921605.1 uncultured Planctomycetaceae bacterium
ACGCCGCGAGCACTGTTGCTGAGCAATAGATATTCAGCTCCGTCTTTCGAATAGCTGATCATGTCGAGTGGACGATTGCGATTGCCAAGTTCCGCAACGGTCGTCGCCTTGACCTTTTCACCGGAGGCTGACAATTCCTTGACCGGAATCTTCACGAGCGGCGTGCAAACATAGGCTCCCAGAATGCTTGGTTCGCCATCAATCATCATGGCCACGAAGGTTCTCATCGCTGAAGAATCTTCACTCTTACCATGAGCCGCATGATAAATCTCAACGCCAATGCCTTTATCCGCATCGGCGAACGGAAAGCTAATCTCTCGCACGGTTGATGCTGACTGAGCAGTACTAAGCCCGGACACCAATAGCTTGTTCTCGAAGAACGCAATATCGGTGATGGAGTCGGTCCGACGATTTTGAGCTCGTCGACCTTCACCGACGACCTTGTCTTCCGGAGCGTTGGCCAGCGTCGCCTTCGAGAACTTGATGTCCTTCAGCGACAGCTCGGAAATCTTGCCAGCTCCATCAATCTGCACGAGGGCTGCATGATCGTCGGCTGTAACTGCGACGAAAGCAGCTCCGGTGCGAGGATTCACGGCCACATCGTTGACTTCCACCTTTTTAGCGTGCAGTTCATTGGCGATTGCTGTGGGCAGATCGTCAATGTTGATTGAGGCGGCTGCGGCATCGCCTTCGGTGTTGCCCGTTCCAATCGCAAACACAGTGGCATTCTTCGCATCGCCCACAAACAGAATGTCTTCCGGTCCAAATGCCAGAGTGGTGGCAGATTTCAGTTCTGGAGTTCCCGGCGTGAGTCCCCAAACATCAGCTGCAGTGGCTGTATTGATCGCAGAAAAAAACAGTGCGGCGGCAAGGCTGACGCGTTTCAGTAACATGACGATTTCCTCAGTTGGGCAGGCTATTTGGGAAAGGCTTGGTCTACGCATGCAATATGTGCGGTCCATGCTCAATCGTCAAGTTGCTCAGCCTTTACCTGGGCAGCACCATATTTGATGACTCAGATCCACCGAGGTCGTTTTGTGATCAAAATTTGCCGTGCGCAACACACTCCCTTCTCCCCCTCGGCGGAGAAAGTGGCCGATAGGCCGGATGAGGTGGCTTTCATTGAGGGTAGCGTTGTAAAACGGCCCCCTTACCCCGGCCCTCTCACCCATTTTTTTGTGAGAAAGCTGCCTTGGGACCCCACGCAGCATCCGCAAAAAACTGGGGGAGAGGGGGAAATATGGCGATGTTTAGTGCTCTTAATACAGCGACTCAATCGGCAGCAAATCGTCCTGGCAGCGTTCGGCCGCTAGTCGAGCGACCGCGAAGGCCGGAGCGGAACGACTCACATTGCGAACAAACATTTCTGACAGGTTGTGGACGGCAGCAAAGGAGGATTCACCAACCTCCTGAATCACTCGTTCCGCCAGCCAGGCACCACTTCCGCTGATCACGGCATGAATCTTTGTCACGCCCGAATCGGCCACCAACTTGCGAACATACTGGCAGCGGTTCTTCACCGCCACGGTAATCTGCTGAAGCTGTTGCTCAGCAATGTGCTCGGCGATTTTCACCAACTGAGTTTCAGATAACTCTGTCGAGTCACAGCAAAGCATGTGAGCCAGGCGGTTTAGCGAAGCTTCACGAGTCAAAGGACGCCCGTCAGCCGTTTCGCAGTTTCCTGCATCGGCCATCACATCGCCATTCAACAGATGCACGTCGAGTGCGGTTGCGAATAACTCCGCGGCAACAGGTATGCGGCAGACGCCAACCGGACCAGCACTCTCTTCATCCGGCACAAGTGGTACCGTCTGCACAATCGCACAAACAGGAGTTCGCCCGACACCAGTGTAGAGCAACTCCGATGCGGCCAATCGTTCCAGATCAGTTCGACCTTCGGGAACAGGCAGACCATCAATGAGCGGAATAATGTCCGTCGTTGTGGAACCGATATCGATCAGCACAGCCGGCCCGGAAGGAGCTGCTCGACCCGCCCATGTTGCCAGGGCATGCCAGTTGGAAGCGCCGGCCAGTTGAGGCAGCTCAATAGCATCCGTTGCTTCTGCGAATTCGCCCGAAGTCAGCCAGACTCGAATCAGAGATCCTGCGAAGACCCCCTGCACAGCTTCAATGATAAACTGAACACCTTCGGCCTTGGTCTGAAAACAGTCCGCCAGTTCCGCCGTCATCGTTAGCGCTACGATATCCGGAGCAGCGTCGCGATAAAGCGGCAGCTGCTTCAGAATGCCGCGCAGGCCATCGCGATTCTGCCAGATTGCAAAGCTGATGCTGACGGATTCTCCATCGGCAGTGGAAGCCTTGATGTTTGCTCCACCAATATCCAGTCCAAGGACTCGCACGCTTTGCTGTTCTCCTGTGATGTGTTTTGGTCGCTGTTCAGCGTGTAGTGCTGGCTTCAGCCAGCATTCGTTTGCAAAGAAGGAAGAACTCGAATGCCGACTGATGTCGGCACTACGAATTCAATCAGCAACATCTTGCACAACATCAACCGGACGCTAACGGGCTGTTGATTTAGTCGCTTCATCAGCCGCCGGGCACTAACCCCCGGTTTTCCTGCGTCTCTGGGCTAAAAACCGGACGCTAACGCGTTCCGGCTGATGATTCAGATCGCAGTTTCCTGCTCCATTGAAAACTACCAGCCCAGCACATGAGCAAATATCAGTGGCGCAACAATGGTGGCGTCTGATTCGATGATGAACTTCGGCGTATCAACTCCCAGTTTGCCCCAGGTAATCTTTTCGTTCGGCACCGCGCCCGAGTAACTGCCGTAGCTGGTTGTCGAATCGCTGATCTGACAGAAGTAACCCCACAGAGGCACGCTGTCGCGCCCCAGATCCTGATGCAGCATCGGCACGACACAGATCGGGAAGTCACCCGCGATGCCGCCACCGATCTGA
>CAIXQV010001154.1 GCA_903921605.1 uncultured Planctomycetaceae bacterium
AGCCGTCGCGCGGTTTGGCGATAAGGAACAGACGACGGACATGTCCCTGAGCGCCTGGCTGAAGTTTGTTGTTCGCCAGAGTGTGAATCGTTTGCGTCGCTTTCATCTGGGAGCTGACAAACGCACGGTCGATCGCGAGCAACGCCCCAGATTTCAAGGCACGGAAAATGAGTCCACCGTTTCTCGCCTTGTCGAAGCTTTGTCAGCCTCCATGGCCGGGCCGGCATCACAGCTCGTTCGCCAGGAAGCTCAGCAGCGAATCCACTCGCTGATCTGCGGTATGGATGAGGCCGATCGGGAAATTCTGCTGCTGCGGCATGTCGAGAATCTTACCAATCAGGAATGCGCGGAACGACTGAATCTGACAGAGTCCGGGGCCAGTAAACGATACATGCGAGCCCTCGAGCGGCTCCATGAACTGGCTGGCACGTCAAGTCTGTATTGAGACTGCTCTATGAAACCTGGCCATGAAATTGATCTGGACATTGACTGGTGTCTGCCTGATGCGGAAACGGATGCGTTTCTGTCGCAGGTACGACGCGGCGAACGTCCGTCGATTGATGAATTGGTGATGCGATTTCCGGACCATGCGGAACAGGTTCGTCGCCAGTGTCGCATGATGATGTTTGCCGAACGGTTGGGGACGAATCCTCATCCGATCGCCGCGAGACTTCGGGAACCGCCATCGTTGATGCGGCTCGGCGACTACGAAATTTATCGGCTGATTGGTCGCGGCGGCATGGGCTTTGTCTACGAAGCCAGCAAGTCCGGGTTGAGCCGTCGTCTGGCGATCAAAGTCCTGGCCGATCAGGCTCCAACATCACGTTCATTGCCCAAACGATTTGCTCTGGAAGCAGAAGCGGCTTCTCGACTGCATCATCCCAATATCGTTCCCGTCTTCGATTATGGCGAGTTTCAGGGACTGCAGTTCCTGGCCATGCCGTATATCGACGGGTGCAATCTGGAGCAGGTCATTCGCCACCTGATCGTGAAAAAGTCCGGCGTCAGCGTTCCGAAAGCCAATGCCGCGCCGGACGAATGTCTGGCGGCGGTCGATTCATGGGAGAAGATTGCTCGCCTGGGTGCGCAGGTGGCTTCCGGTCTGCAGCATGCACATCAGCATGGCATGATTCATCGAGACATCAAGCCAGCCAATCTGCTGCTGGACCGTCAGGCGACTTTGTATATCGCCGACTTTGGGCTAGCCAAGATTCGTGACGAGGACAGTAATCTCAGTCGCACCGGCGATACAATTGGTACGCCACGATATATGTCGCCGGAAGCGTTGCGTGGCTTCGCGGATGAACGCAGCGATGTGTTTGGTCTTGGGGTGACTCTGTATGAACTTGTGTCACGAACCGAAGCCTTCTCCGGTACGACGGCTCGTCAGGCGATTCAGGATCGTTCGATTCTTGCTCTTCCGCCGCTGAAAGAATTGCGGCCGGATGTTCCCGAGTATCTCGCTGACATCATTATGAAAGCCTGCGCGCCCGATCCTCGCGATCGGTTTGCGACGGCACAGGCGTTTCAGCAGGAACTGAATCGTTTCGCCCATGGTGGCAACTCGCGTGATCGACGACGATTTCAGAAAAGTCTGGCCTCGTCCGTTCGTTCGGGCAGCTCGTCCAAAGGTTGGTTTCTGGCGGGAGCTGGTCTGGTCGCCGGTTTGTCAATTCTTATCGCGGCACAGATGTTTTTGTCGAGTGGCCGAGCCGAAAATGTAGCAGCCAGTGGAGCACCAAGCTTTACCGGAATCCGAGGTGGCGAGTCGCTGAATATTCGTCTGGAGAATAGTGACACTGCGTTCAATGACGTGAAACTGCAGTGCTACGATCCTGACGGCGTCGCTGCGATGTATCAGATCACGGGCGGTGCTGATGCAGACCTGTTTGCCGTGCATCCTGATTCGGGAACGGTCTTGTTTCGTCAAACGCCGAATGCAGTTCGTCCTTATGACCAGAATCGGGATGGCATTTATGAAGTGGATCTGGGAGTGACCGATTGCAGGCGGGCTCATCTGCTGCAATTCGTGGATTCACCAAACAACGGCGGTCTGAAAACCTTCGAACCTGTTTCCGGAGGCATCGGCAATGCTCCGTGGAGCGATGTCAAACTGCGAGAATCACTGCTGGGTGCGGCCACTCCGGACGGTCGACGTCTGTTTCATGCACACGAGCTGACAGATGGCATCGTTTCTCTGTACATGACGGATCGAGCCATTGATGGAACCTGGCAGCAGCCAATCCCGCTCAGCGAAAACTGTGAACTGGATCGCCATCTTCACGGCCTGGCGACTCACGATGGGAAGACATTTCTCGCGCTCATGAGCAATCCGGGGGACGACGCGAAGGAATCTCAACTGTGGACGCTTGAGCTGCAGGAGAACGGACGTTTTCTTAAGACTCGAGAAGTATCGGCGAGTGGTATTCCCGCACAGGCCGCGGGACTCTGGATGTACGATGATGAGTCTGTGATGTATTACGTTGCGAACTCGGGTCAGCTGGAGCAATGGCTGGGGCTCATTCACACTGACGGTACGATTCAGAGTTCGCTCATTTCCGTCGGCCCCTGGCACTCCTCACTGACGCTGATTGATGCCTGCGGCTGGGTCGAAACGCTCTCCGACGGCGACGATGGAATGCCTGTTCATTTGCGAGTCACATTCGACGAATAGTATTGCGCCGCCACTATTCCGGAATGATGCGCGGCCGCTGCGGTGACCGCATGATTTCGACTGAAGACGAGCGTACGCCGTTGATCTGATCGCGCATCCTGCGTTGTCGTTTAGCGGCGAGCTGTCGCCGCCGGCAAATCCGATCAACGATGCCTGCGGCTTGCCAGTAAACGATGTTGTTAACATCTCGCTGGCCAAACGCATCCCTTGATACCTTCGCTCCCGGGAATAAACCCCGCGGAAAGAATGCATGGGCCTGTTTTGAACTTAAGGTTGGTGTCGAGAAGTTGTCGACGTTTTCGAAGGCTGACGGAGATTTTTAAAGAATCCCTGTCCACGAATTGTCGGCCCCGCAGTTAAGTCCCCGGCGGGAGTCGGTTCAGATGTGTTGAACCGACGCCAACACTTTCAGAGCTTAATGGGGAAACTGAGCATAATGGCCACGGATAAGAATCGCGGATTGGATCTGAGCGGAATTGAATCACTTGAGCCAATGATCCTGATGTCAGCATCAGCAGCGGACATTGATGCAGCTACGCTGGATGACGCGACTGAAGGCAATGACGTCATGGTTGCTCTCGAAGCTGGCGGCTTCATGGATGGCAAAGCCGGCCATGATATCCTGATTGGCCTCGCCGGCGACAATTATCTGAAGGGTGGAGATGGTCATGATATGCTGATCGCAATTCGCGGCGACAATGTGATCGATGGCGGTGACGGCCAGGACACATTGGTTTACTGGGGTGGAAATCGAGCTGACTACAAGGTCACCGACAAGGGATTTGGAATCCTTGAAATCGACAATGGCCGCTCGACGGACTTTGTGACCAACGTCGAAGAAATTCAGTTCCGTGACGGATCGTATTCTCTCGCGGATCTGTTCAAAGCCGGCTCTGCCCCTGCCGCCCCTGCAGCACTTGTGGTAGATGCGATCGCTCCTGTTGACGCTGAGGAAGTGGTCACTGAACCTGCTGTTCCTGTCGCCGTTGAAGCTGCCATAGTCGAAGAAGCCGTTGAAGTCACAACGACTCAACTGCCAGTTGAAGAAGTGATCGTTGACGAGATCGCGGTAGAAGAAACCGACGAAGCTGTAGTCGTCGAAGAAGTGCTGACGGACGAAGAAGCTGAAGAAGTTGTCGTTGCTGACGAAGAGGTGGTGGTCGTCGACGAGATCGCCGTAGAAGAAACCGACGAAGTTGTAGTCGTCGACGAAGTGCTGACGGACGAAGAGGCTGAAGAAGTTGTCGTTGCTGACGAAGAGGTAGTGGTCGTTGACGAGATCGCCGTAGAAGAAACCGACGAAGTAGTGGTCGTCGATGAAGAGCTGACAGACGAAGAAGCTGAAGAAGTTATCGTCGTTGACGAAGAAGTTGTCCTTGACGAGATCGCAGAGGAAGGGACTGACGAAATCGTAGTGGTTGAAGAAGAGATTGACGAAGAAGCGACAGAAGAAGGCGACCCCGTCGTTACTGACGATGATGACGTCTGGGCTTGCGTTGATCACTGGATGAGTAACTGTACGCCAGGCTGCGACCTTGAAGTTCCTCCCGTCGATGAAGACGAAGTAATCGTTGTCGAAGAGCCTGTGGACTGCGTGGTTGAGCCACCCGTTGAAGAGCCGTCAGTCTGCGAACCACCAGTTGTGTGCGAACCACCAGTTGTGTGCGAACCACCAGTTGTGTGCGAA
>CAIXQV010001155.1 GCA_903921605.1 uncultured Planctomycetaceae bacterium
ATCACAACAAAAGTGAACGTGTCGTCGTCGACTGTCGGAGCACGCAGGATGATCACTCGACGATCCTTGGCAATGCCGCCCTGAGGTGGCTGCACCTGCTCGACGTAGACAATGGAGCCAACCGTGAGAGCTGCTTTTCCAACCACGCAAAACTCAATCGTCGTATCGAGAGGTGTCGATTGTGGAAGTCGCTAGTCGCTGTACGTGCTCAGACGTGATCGGTCGTATAGGCGAGTTTGGACGCACCAGACCTTTTCGGTCATCCTGGAGTTTCTGCAAAGCATCCCGAAACTCAACCGCATGCTCAACCTTGAAGCCCTGACGTTCAAAGAACCGCAATTCTGTTTTCATGCGATGCACAGGACGCAACCACCACGCATACATATCCCAAATCGCCTGGTCCATTGATAGGTCAGGTTCATGTTGTCCAGACAACACTTGCTCTTGCCATGCCTGATGGTACGCCACGATCTGCTGAAGTGATTCAACGCCAGCACGAAGCAGATCCTCAAACCGACCACAGGCCATTGCCAAATCATGGTCCGGTTTCCACAATTCCGCGTTTTCTGAGTACGCATCGACAGCGTGTCTAGCGGATTCAAAAACCGACATTTTCGCACCAACCCAGAAGAGAAATAATCAAGACCCTACCAGAGCAAATAAGGCCCCACCCAAGTTTACCATCGTGCTCCAGGACGCCAGAGACCGGAATCACGCTCGGGGAAAAAATCAGGACTCTTGCCTGTTTCAGAATCACTAACTTCGGCACAAGTTGCCAAAACGGTCCAACTTGTTCAAGTGAGACGACCTTCCATTCTATGCCCGTGGTGGTCCTGAGAACACTTTGTTCTGACAGAATCCGTCTGGACTGGACCATCGCAGCACCTTTTCGCGACGTTACTTCATCGCCATTGGGCACTTCGCGTTTGCATCGACGCCCCACAGGGTGTCTACTACCACGACCAGCGCTTTGCAAGCTGACTGACAGTTGCTTCACTCAGACCAAGTGTCGCTTTGCCGATGAAACTATCTCCGTTACCCGCCAGAATCCCACTCCCCTGCCCTTGTGGAGCACGGTTGTCAGTGGTGGCACGGATGTTCGGCACGTCCGTCAGGTGTCCACGATGCAAGCATGAACTTGAAGTTCCGAAAATTGTGCCACCCCGGCTTACTCCCGCCAAGGCGACTCATACGCAGTCACCGAAAGCAACACCGGTGAAGCCAGCTCCAGCCTCCGCTTCTAACCAGTTTGATTGGCAAGCAATAGATAGGTTAGAGGAAAAGAGTGTGGCGGTATCACGGGCAATAGACTCAGAGACCCCAGCTCTAGCTCCCTCTGTAGCTCCGAATCGCAGCCGAATTGCATTGGTAAAGATCGAGGACAAATCACTGGATCTCTTTGGTTATCCGTTGCTGCATCCCACTGCAAGCGTCAATAGTGCTTTGGATGAATTCGAGCCGAAGTCAATCGTCACGCTGAAAAGTGAAAGTAAGTTTTCAGGGACGAAACGACACATCGAAGACTTGCTGAGCCAAAATAAGATTCAGGCGGTTGGAATGCCCAATGGCGATCTCGGGTATATCGTTAGCCCGATTTGGCTGGAGCGCTTAATCAACAAGCCGTCAGCCGAATCCGCAGACGCCCCAGAACAGGATCAGAGAGCCGTTGTCGATCCAACTGTTCCAGCGATCGAAGAGGTTTCCACTTTCAAGGATGCTTCAGCCCCTGAGGGCCAAAGCGTTCCAGCGGACTCTGCAAATGGAGGCAATGACATCTTTGGCAGTCGGCTTCGTCATGGAGCGGCGCACGTGAACACGTTCCTGAGCGACATGTTTCCTCGGACAGTTCAAACGCTGACGGAACTTAGCGGTTACGAGAACACGCCGAATCACATTCTGCAGCTTCGCCGTGAGAAAAAGATCGAGCCCGTATTAATGCAGGATGGCAAGGTGGGCTGGGTTATTAATTCTGACTGGCTCAAGGCCATGAGGCAGAATGAAAGCAAGGGCAGGAACGATCAACAGGGAACTCGCCCCGCATTGACTCCTGACTTGAACGTCGAGCTGCCGGCTCCGTCCAAAACAGATGACATCGAGAATCGAAATCAATCCACGATTCCGTCAATAGTGGAGAAGAAGCTAATTGGTTCTACTCCAGCAGTGAGATGGCGTCGCCCTGTTCATCGAAGCGGGATCATCGTTCAGGAGACCGACAGCAAAGACGGTTCAAGTGCTGACGCAGGTCAGCCGCCTTTGGATCTGGACGGTAAATCACAAACTGACAGCAACTGGGCTGGCCCTGAACAGACTCAGCGTGAAGCACGCAGCAGCGACGATGCAACAGGACATTCCCATCAGAGAAGCCAGGCATTCGCCCCAATCCCGGAGGATGTCGAAAGTTCGCGTCAGGAGAAAAAACTCAATCACATAGGCAACGCATCGAGCAGACTTGCTCCATCGAAAAAATCATTTTCCCCCCGCGACAGTATTGCGAGTCCGAGTCAGAATTCGATTGAAGGACTTTCCCAATCTCAAGAGCTTGTCTTTGGCTTCATTGAGTCTCGCTTCGCTCAATTCGGTGAGTCTCCCACAGTTCGCGAGATTCAGGCCGCAGCAAGTCTGAGCCATTTCGAGACGATCAATGAAATCGATGCACTTGTTCGGAAAGGCGTGATAGAGTTCGACCGCGGGAATCCACGAGGTATCCGCATAATCCCGGAGGCAGAGCGGTTGCCTGCCGCCGACGCAATTGCTCACGACGATCATTTCATG
>CAIXQV010001156.1 GCA_903921605.1 uncultured Planctomycetaceae bacterium
CCCCAGCCCGCAAGGCTTGACGAGCCAACCCAATCCCTGGCAATCAACGTGATGCCGGTTTCCAGGCTTGATCCGCTTTTTCCTGCCGTGCAACTGCTGAAACGGACAGACGCTCAAATGCCAGACGAGAATCCAAAAGTCGATCGTTACCTACCCGTTTTGAAACCTCAGCCGCAAGTGCGGCAAAGGTCAGCAGCCTCACCCGCCACATCCGAGCCGTGACACCTGGAAACAAGACTTCAGCAAGCTGTTCCGCCCCGGTCACCGTTCCAAGAGGGTCGATGCTCCCTGGTGGATCTTCGGCGGGATCATACGGCGTGGACTGTGGAAGAAGTCTCATTGTGATTGTCATGTCACAAACCCCTCCAGCCGTTCCTTCCGCTGCTTCCAGTCTGGCATGCAGCGGGTCAGTAGCCGGTAGAACGCCGGGCTGTGGTTGTGAATCTTCAAGTGGCACAGTTCGTGGACGATGACGTAGTCGATATAGATCAGAGGAACCTTTACGAGGTCTACGTTAAGCGTGATGGTTCCCTTTTTTGAACAGCTTCCCCAACGCCTGGTCATGGGGCGAACCAAGAGAGTTGGACGCTCAGGAAGCGACAAGGATTTACATTCCGAAAGCCAGTGATCGGCACGGACAGTGAAAAGTGCCAATGCGTGGCGAACGTACCAATCCTGGAGTAAGTCAGCGATGCCCGATGAATCACCTGGATCGGAATGCTGGACTCGGAAGTAGCGACCAATGAGCTTCACGTCCGACACCGGGGCCTTGACCACCTTCAACCGGTACTGACGGCCGAGGTAGACGTGAGTCTCACCACTCACAAACCGACGTTCGGGCTGAGTCGGTTGATACTGTTCGAAGTAACGCCACTGCTTCACGATCCATTGAGCACGCCGATCTACTCTGGCCAGAATGGAATCCAGTGGTTTGCTCGCAGGTGCCAGCACTTCGACACGCATGTCCGGAAAGACGTTAATGGTCAGCTTCGATCGTTCGCCTTGGTCAATGCGAAATGGGATTTCGCAGCCGCCGTATTTCAGCAGGTAGCCGCCTCCGGGTTGTCCGTTCTGGATCATTCGGGATACCTCCGTTTGGCGATATCCAGGCACTTCTCCAGAATGTCGTCAATGTCCTCAAAGGTGATGGCCAAGCCAGTCTCGTCCTTCAGCTCATGCAGGTAATCCTCGATCCGGTTTTTCATCCGGTTTTGAACGTCGGGATTGCTGGTCCAACTGACGATCTTCTCCTCCTGGATGATCTCGTCAATCTGGACAGCGGCATCCGCCGATAGCTCCCTGCCAGCAGCGGCATCTTCACAATGCCGACCGAGCAGATCCTTCAGCACGCCGAAGAACGCCTTGGCGACGTCCTGATTGCGGAGCTTGTCGGGAAAAGAGTCACCGCTCCGGGTTCGGATCGAATCCGCAACGGTCATCACCTGGTTTAAGTAATCCCGGTCAGCCAGCCGCTTCTCCCGGAATGCACGGATCGCCGCTTCAAGCACCTCTGAGAACTTGCGGTAGA
>CAIXQV010001157.1 GCA_903921605.1 uncultured Planctomycetaceae bacterium
GAATCAGGAACGCCGATTTTCGAAACAGGCCGTGGTCTTCATGCTTCAATCACTCATCAATCCCTGGCTGCTGATTGGGCTGGCTGGGATTGCGTTGCCGGTGATTGCTCATCTGCTGAATCGACGGCGCTTCGATGTGGTGGAATGGGGAGCCATGCAGTTCCTCAATCCCTCGCGCCGTACGCGTCGCCGATTGAAGCTGGAAGAACTCTTGTTGCTTCTGCTGCGGATTGCTCTTGTTGCTGTCATCGTCCTGGCCGTCGCGCGACCGGTGATACCGAGTGGTTTTCTTAGTGGTTTTTATTCGTCCGGTTCTCGAACAGTCGTCGTTGTGGTTGATGGTTCCAATTCCATGTCGCGGACGGATGGAATGAAGACTGTGCATCAGACCGCTGTTCGTCGAGCAATGGAGTTTCTGCGAACCCTGGGTCCCAATGACACCGTTGCGATGATTGATGCTCGAGATGTCCCGCGTTCGGTGATCGAATCGCCTCTGCGAGATATCCGTGCGGTGGATGAGCAGTTACTGACTTTGCCCGGCCCGGGCGGTGCGTGTGATGCCGTCGCGGCGATTGAGAAGGCGATTGGAATCCTGGGACGCTCCAGTGCTGCTGCGCGAGACATTGTGGTCTTTAGCGATCGACAGAGTCAGGGCTGGCGTCCGACCAGTGATGCGGATTGGTCGCGTGTTGACGAGATGCTCAAGTTTCCCGCGGTGCGTCCACAAATCTGGGTTGTTGATGTGGGTCTTCCCGTCGATCCGAGTTCCCGTAATGTGTCGGTGGGACGGATTGAGATCTCGCGAGAAATGTCGGTGCCTGATTTTCCGGTACGACTGAGGGTGCCGATTCGAAATGATTCTGATCGAGAAGTGCAGATCCCTGTTCGACTTCAGAGGGAAGGTCAGACTCTGCCCGGACAGACTCAGGATGTCTCTGTGCTTGCGCGGTCTGAGGGAATTGCCGAATTTGAACACTCGGCTCGTTCGGCCGGAACGCATGTGCTGACGGTTGCCGCAGAGACTTCAGGAGATGCGATCGCTGCAGATAATATCAGTCATGCGGCGTTGCACATTTCAGATTCCTTGTCTGTGTTGCTTGTGAACGGAGTACCCTCGTCGACACCGGCTGAGCGAGCGACCTTTTTTGCCGAGCTGGCGTTTGCTCCTCCTGAGCAGGGAGTCCCGTGGGTTCGGACACAGGTGGTTGATGCCAGGGATTTGACACCGGAGCATTTTCAAAAGGCGGCCGTTGTCGTCCTGTGTAACGTCGGCAGAATTCCAGAGGCCGCCGCAAAGGCGTTGGCGGAGTTTGCCGCGGCCGGAAACGGTGTCATTATCGCTTGTGGCCCGAACACAACACCGGAATCATTTGAGCAGTGCTTTGCGGCAACCGGGTTGTTGAAGCCATTGCGAGTCATTGGAACACAGGAGATCTCTGAGGCAGATGTTCCTTTACAGCTCGCACCGCTTTCGATTCAACCAGGCTGGCTGGATCGTTTTCGCTCCGATCCATCACGGAGTTTTCTGAAGGCAGGCTTTGGCGCGTGGGTGCAGACGAAAACAGTTGAACCTGACGTGATCGCCCCGGAATCATCGTCGGCGACATTGGAATCTGATCTGCCTATTACCGTGGCCCAGCTAAGCAACGGGGCCCCGTTGCTTTTGCAGGCTCGGCACGGGGCTGGCACGATCCTGTTGCTTACATCGACGCTCGACCGAACGTGGACGGATCTGCCAACGCGTTCTGACTTCGTGCCGTTTCTGCACGAAGCCGTTTTTCACGTCGCGTCATCACGGAGCCACCGCAATATCGGGTTCGCGGAACCTCAGGTTCTTCGGTTCACTCTGCCAGAGAGTAACTCGATCGCCGGCAACCAGGCTAAGAGCAATGCAGTCAGCGGAAGTTCCAGCGAAAAACGCTCAGCAATCTTCACGGTCACCAATCCGTCCCGGTCGAAAACAACACTTCCCGGAGCCAGCGATGAGACGGCAGCGGAGGCGGTTTTCAACGAAACGTTTGTCCCGGGAGTTTACCGAGTTGACGGACCTGCCGAATGGCCGACTCCACCACGCGACGCCTTTGTGGTGAATTATGACCATTCCGAAGATGATCTGACGGAACTGACCGCAGCGGACAGAGACCGAATGGCAACAAACGACCGGATCCACTTTGTGCCGGTTTTCAGCGAGCTTGCTCGACGAATGTATGGCGAAGAGAGCACCTGGGAGCTGTGGGCGTTGCTGATGGGTCTCTTTCTGCTGTTGCTGATTTTTGAGCTGGTGCTGACCCGTCGGTCTGTTCAGAAGGGCTATGGATTTGTTTTCGATGGCGTCAATTCGCCGTCCGTAATAGGCAGTGAACCTGCAAAAAGCCCCTGAATAATGCGAGTCATATGTGGGAGATTCAAACGGCTGACTTCATCCGTCGGCTGATGATAATCGCTGTGAAGAGATCCGGCGGAAAAGCTGTGAGCGATCACTCCCTTTTGAACAAACGCGTAATTGTCGCTGCGAGTGTACAACATCTCACTGACATCTTCGCGATAAAAAATCGCCACATCGGCCCGAGCTGCGCCGGCGGCCATTTGATTGCCAAGGTTTGATCGCGTCCAGCCAGTTCCCCACGCTTTGCCTTCGGCGTTTTCCTCCGGGCGACCGATCATTTCCATGTTGATGTTGGCGACGGTCTTGTCCAGCGGCCAGAGTGGGTTTTCCGCATAGTACTTTGAACCGAGCAGTCCTTTTTCCTCACCCCAGAACGTCATAAAAATGACCGTCCGTTTCGGGCGTTGTTTGAGCGAGCTGTAAGCATCAGCCAGCGTGACGACAGCAGTGACTCCGGTGGCGTTGTCATCGGCTCCGTTATTGATCGTATCTCCACCGCGATCACCCGACAGTCTTCCGATGTGGTCCAGGTGAGCCGAGATGATGATCGCCTCTTTGGCAAGTTCCGGATCACTGCCGCGCAGAATACCGATCACGTTTCTGACGGGGGTGGCCACGGTTTCTCGTGCGGGAGCTTCGACGTGAATCTCGCCTGTTGTGTCTGAGTTGGCACCAATCAGGATCACCGGACACGCTGTCAGGAATTGAGCAGGAAACGTCAGCGGCTTTTCTCGAAGGCGACCGGCGGCTTCCGGCAGGATGCTGTCGTCCGCAACTCGCACCAGAATAGCGGCTGCCCCTTTGTTGGCCAATTGAGCGACACGTCGAGACCAGGTGGCGACCAGCATTCCGGGATTGTCGACTGCTTGAGGAGGCAAGGGGGATTCATCGATCACAACGATCCTGCCAGCGACATCGTTCAGGTCTTTCCCGTCGGAGATTTTCGCGGTCACCGCAGACTCTTTCTCGCCGCCGAAAAGGACTCCTCGGCATTCCAAAGGCATTCCATCTCGTGTGATGGTCGCCTCCGTTTTGGGCTGGAGATACTGAGTCAATTCGGTCGTTTGATAGTAGCTGCCGTCCGGCCCAGGGCCTTCCAGACCGGCTCCTTTGAGTCTGGCCGCGACATAAGCGGCCGCGATATCGAGTTCTGTTGACGGTGTGTCGCGGCCGGCCATTTCGTCCGAGGCCAGAAACGACACCGTCGACAGGACTTCGGACTGTTCGATCGTCTGAACGGCACTCTGTTGATCGTCCGTTAGCGGTGCGACAGAGATTCCCTGTGCGAAACAAGTTTGAGAGATCGCCGCAATTGTGCAACATCGCAGGACAAATCGAAACATGAGACATCCGTTCGGAAAGGGATCAAAGAGAAGAAGCCCGGCTTTTTAGAAAAGCCGGGCTTCCAATGCGAGCGTTTCAGGGTTCGGTGTTCAGTCTACTTCTTTTCGCCCTTGAGCTTGTCAACGCTGACTTCAACAGGCTTCAGTGCGTTGTCGCCCTTCTTCACGGTGACGGCGTACTTGCGATTGACGTAACCCATGCGTTCGTGCCAAACGCGGAATTCGTGCTCTCCAACAGGCAGGTTCGGAATGGTGAACTTGCCGTCTTTGTCTGTCACAGCGGCATAGGGATGATCAACAACCATCCAGTAAGCTGCCATCCATGGGTGGAAGTCGCACGTGACTTTAATCGGCAAGCTTTCGCCAACCTTGTAATCAAGCTTTTCGCCCTTGCCCAAGGCAGTGTTCGGAGCGATCAACACGTTGATCGGCTGATTCTTCAAAGGATACGTGTGAGTGTTGTGAGCAATCGCGTCACTGGAGATGACTTCAACGGTCTGGCCACCGAGGACAACCATGGCGTGCGGAGTGAACATGCAGCCCTTCTGGTCGAAGACAACGGTCGCTGGCTCAGGCTTCTTCGCATCCGGATGGATGTTCTTTGGAGCTTTGGCAAGGTAAACGAAAACGTTGGCAACGCCCTTGGAATCCTTGTCGATCAGCAGGTCATCCTTGTAGGTGTCGGTTGCTGCGCAGACGGCTGCGTCTTTAATGGCTGCACCAGCTTTGTGCAGCAGTTCCGGAGCCGGAATCGCGCCTGTCGCAACAATCTGGCCAGAGACATTGCCCCAGTCCTGAGCAACGGCGGATGCAAAGCAGCATGCTGAGAGAGCTGCTGACAAAAAGATCTTCTTCATTGTGATATTCCTGAGTTTCAAGGATCCGACACGGAGCAGGCCATCGTGAACCGAAGAGCTACCTCTGATAGAAATAGCCGAGCCGGGCTCTCCACGTCCCGGACACATACCGCGCTGCTTCAAATTTTATGACTGACACATCGGGAAGTCGAATGCGTCTTTTCGATTCTCCTTCCCACGACGAAGTACTTCCCAGCGTTGGGAGTTCATGAGACTATCGGTAAAGTGCCACGACGCAAGTACGGAGGCGGCTTCCTGAGGACGTTTTTCCGTGGCAAATGTGGGGTTTCTCAGAATCCGAGCCAGGATAACTCAGGAAGTGTGCGAATAGTCACGTTGTGTTTCGGCGAAGTCTTCCGTTGGTGATTGTGCTTCAAAATAGGCAGTGTGTCCTGTCTGTGCCGTGGCTGATGCGAGGGTGACAATGTGGTGAAAGGTATTCCTGATATGACAACCCCCTGTTACCTCATAATGTCCGTGATCGTTTTCATGGCTTTTTCCGGTTTCCTCTCTTCGTCAGCCGATGAGGTGCGTCCGGGCGTCAAACCGCCCGACACAATCTTGAAAGAAGTTCGACCAGCACTCGGACGCGGGCGCGAAGCTCTTGCAGCAATGGATGCCGAGGCGACTCGAAAAGCCGTTCAGGAGGCCGTTGAAATTCTCGGCCCATGGGCCGGCAATCCCGAGACCGCGACGCGGTGCTTTCCACCAATTGATCAATCAGCGTTTCCTATTGCCAAGGTTCGAGACCATTGGCTCAAGGAGATCGATCGAGGGAAAAGAGGGCTCCCATGGCTAAAGAATCCGACAGGTGATCCCGCCAAAATGCAGGCAGGACTTCGTGAAGGCGCCTGGCCACTCGACACGCTGGCTCGAACGGCCGTATTGTTCCCTGAGCATCGCCAAGAGCTAACAGTGATCGTTAGGCAAGGAGCGAATTGGCTGGTCAGTCTGCAACACTCGTCCGGCGTGTTTCCCTTTCCAGTGGGACCAGGTCTCAACCCACGCGATAAGGTTGGCCACATCGTAGCTCGCGCGATGAAGGAGCATCCCGAAATTGTTGTTGATGGCTGGATCTCGGACGATGCTTCCGACGGCGGCCTTCAGTTTGACAACGGACTTTGCGGACGAGCCTTGGTCAGCGCCTGGGAGCTGACTCGTGATGAAGAATATCTGGAGGCTGCTCGTAAGTCCGGTGACTGGGCGATCTCGCGGCCTTTGGTATCGAACTGGAACTACAATGCATTCAGTGTCGGATTGCTTGCTCGACTGGCCACTGCGACAGGAGAAGCCAAGTATCTGGATGCGGCTGTGGAGAAAGCACAGATCGGAGTCTTGCCCGGACAAATGGCCAGCGGCCGCTGGTTCGACGCTCACAACGCCTGCGCGGTTTATCACAACATCCTGATGCGCGAACTCCTTGAACTGCTCCATGCGTTGCCCGAGGATCATCCTTTTCGGCCGACGGTATTAGATGCTGTCACACGAGGACTCAATCAGGCGGCTGCAGAAACACTGGCTAACGGCTACACAGGAACATGGACCGACAACTTTGCTCGTGGCCTGCAATGGATTGGCGAAAATCAGGAATGGCGAAGTGCACTCAACGTCAATCTCAACGCCAGCGGTCAGAACGGTGCACCATCTATTGGCTTCGCCGCAGTAACTGTGATTGAGGCGGCTGAATAATTTCAGCTTCTGCGATCTTCTGGCTGAAGGCATTGATGCGAACTCAGATTGCCTATCATGAAATGGGCTCGCTGGTCGCGATACGATTGACGCCACTACACTCTCGACAGAATTACTTTCTGACGGAGAGCGTGAGATGAATTGTTCAAACTTGTTGCGACGGATCTTGTGCCTCTGTTGTGTGGCTGTACTGGCTGAGTCAACGGCCAGTGCTCAGGCTCCGCAAAAGATCTGGGATCGCGAAATTGCTGCTCAGCCGTTTGATCGGCAGGCGTTTCACCAAGTGGCGATTCCGGACTGGCTGCAGGATACGCTCGGCTGTGGTTATACGTTGTCGGTGATGAATACTGCTCAACGCGAATTGGCGGTGAAGCACGGTGTGCGGCTGAGTGAAATGGGGTTCGTTGACCCGTTTTACACCTACTACGACAGTCAGCTTCTGAAGCGACGCAGTCCC
>CAIXQV010001158.1 GCA_903921605.1 uncultured Planctomycetaceae bacterium
CGGAACACTGCTTCCAAACGATGTTGAGAATCTGCTGGTGCCAACAGCGGCTAGTTCTACTCATGTGGGCTTTTGCGCGTTGCGGCTTGAACCGATTTGGATGTCGCTGGGACAAGCCGCCGGGCATGCCGCCGCAATCTCGATTCAGAAAAATCTCACGGTACAGGATGTCCCAATCGCACCGTTACAGAGCAAGCTGCATGCGGCCGGTTCGGCCACTGTTTATGTCTCAGATGTGCTGCCTTCGCATCCGGACTTTGAAGCCGTCCAATGGTGGGGAACTGCGGGCGGACTTCACGGACTGGCTCCGATACCGGAGAAACCAGGCCAACGAGGCAAGAATCTGCACGGCCAGTACTTCGAAGCGAACCCAGGACACACAGCAGACCTGAACTCTACACTGTCGGCTGACCTGAAAAAACGCTGGACGGCGCTGGCGATTATCGCAGGGTTGTCTGTGGACGCTGTGCCAGAAATCCGTTCAGCAACGACGCGAGGAGACTTCATCCGCGAGGCCTACAGCCGCTGGAAAACAGCAGAACATGCGACGGCGACTGAAAGATCGTTTCGGCTTCACCCAAAAGCGATCTCCAAGACTCACGCTCCCGGTGAAGTCGATGATTCGTCTCTGGTTCCATTCATCGTCACGGATCTTCAGACTCTTCCTGGAATGGTATTGGACGACAGCGATGCGGAGTTAACCGGCGACTGGCAGTATTCGAGCCACACGCCTCCATACGTTGGGCGAGGCTATTTGCATGACCGGAACACTGGTAAAGGCCAGAAATCAGCAACGTTCAGGCCTGAAATCCCTGCCGCTGGAAAGTACGAAGTGCGAATCTCTCACTGTTACAACGTCCGACGCTCCACGAACACCACCGTCACGATTCATCATGCCGACGGAGAGTTTGCAGCAAAAATCAATCAGCAGGAAGTCCCGACTCATGATCGGCTGTTTCGCACCTTGGGTACGTTTCGCTTTGAGGCTGGCACTGAAAGCTGGATCCGCATTTCAAATGACGGCACCGACGGTAAGTATGTGATCGTCGATGCTGTTCAACTGCTTCCAGCAGATTAACGGGGTGTTGACTTAATCGTGTATTGATCGTTTTCGTTTAACGGCGAGCCGCAGGCGCAGGCGAAATCCAGCAGCAACGCCCACGGCTTACCGTTAAACACCTAAATCAACGGACCGCCAAGGGAATGGAAAATTCTGGTTTGATCTGAGGTTGAGGCGCAGCGGAGTTCTTGTCGGTGGTAAGATGAGATCTCGTCGTCCTTGTGGGACTTACGGATTTTCTCTTTAAGGGACCAGGCAAGATGTCTTCTGAAGACTTTCTGCTCACCGTTCGCCGTTA
Source organism: uncultured Planctomycetaceae bacterium (assembly GCA_903921605.1). The sequence continues at coordinate 1,359 of CAIXQV010001158.1, forward strand.
CTTCTGTTTGGCCCTGTTGGCCTGCATCGGAACCAGCAGCCTGATGGGTTGTGGGGCCTCAGATGCTGTTGCACCGGCTCCGATGATTCCGGAAGTGACAGTCTCCGTTCCTGCAAGTCGCGAACTGGTGGACTACGAATACTTCACAGGGCGAATTGAACCGAAAGAGAAAATTGAGCTGCGTGCCAGAACCAGCGGACACCTGGTTAAACTTCACTTTCAGCCCGGAACAGAGGTCCAGAAAGACGACCTGCTTGTCGAGATCGATCCGCAACCGTTTGAAACTGATCTCGCTCGCGCAACGGCTGATTTGGCTCAGGCAGAGGCTCGTCACACGAAGCTCCAGGGCACACTGAAGCGAATCGAAGCAGCTCGAGCCAAAGGCGCCTCGACGGAAGAAGAACTTCAAACGGCGATCGGTGATACAGCCGAGGCGGCTGCGGCCGTTGATGTGGCCAAGGCAGCGAAGAAGACGGCTGAGATCAATCTTGGTTACTGTCAGTTGAAAGCGCCAATCTCCGGGAAAATCGGCGATCGCATGATGGACGAAGGTAATCTTGTCACCGGCGGGCCGTCTGGAGCCTTCAATTCGACACTGCTGACAACAATCGTAGCCGTTGATCCGGTGACAGTCTTGTTTGATATGGATGAGAATACTCTGGTACGACTGCAGCAGGCGATTCGCGATGGCAAGCTGGAAGTACCAGCAGAGAATTCCATCTCCGTGGAACTTGGACTCCCCATCCATCAGAACCAGTATCCATTGAAAGGCGTCGTTCGATTCATCAACAATCAGGTCGATTCACGCACCGGAACAATATTGATCAAAGCGGACGTTCCAAACCCCAAACCCGAAACTGGGGGGCGAGTCCTAACACCCGGCATGTTCACACGGATCCGCATTCCAGTCGGCAAACCACGTTCAGCGATGATGGTTCCGGAAGCGGCACTTGGCTCTGATCAGGGAAGTCGTTTTTTGTTTGTCGTGAACATAGACAAAAAGGCCATTCGTCTGAGCGCCGAAGTGGGACTGCTTGACGGTGACATGCGTGAGATTGTGTCGGTCAAGGCCTCCGGTGAATCTGAATCTCGACCGTTGCAGGCCGACGAACAGATCGTCGTGCGAGGAATCCAGCGAGTTCGCTCCGGCATCGAAGTCGCCGCGAAAGCTGCTGATCAGTAAATCCAATTCGTTTAACGGCAAGCCGCAGGCGACAGCAATCGGGGGATCCGAAACGCGACTGGATCGCCTGTAATAGGACGCCGCTTCCCGGACCATCAATTCTTGCTCGAGGTCTGACGTGTCAGCTCTATCCAAGTTCTTTATCGATCGACCAATCTTTGCAGCAGTGCTTTCGGTCGTCATCGTGATTGCCGGAGCCATCGCTGTCACCACGTTGCCCATTGCCCAGTACCCTGAAATCGCTCCGCCAACAGTGCAGGTCACTTGTGCCTATCCGGGTGCAAACGCGAGCGTTGTTGCAGACACGGTCGCTTCGCCGATTGAGCAACAGGTCACGGGCGTGGAAAACATGCTCTACATGTCGTCGCAATGCACGAATGATGGTCAGTACAGCCTGACGGTGACGTTCGATGTTGGTGTCAATCTGGA
>CAIXQV010001159.1 GCA_903921605.1 uncultured Planctomycetaceae bacterium
ACAAACAACGGTTTCGTCTTGTTTCGTTTCGCAAAGTCAATTACGAAATCGTTGAACATAATCGGGCCGTAGTCTTCCGGAGTGGTCGGTACGTACTCACCGTTTCGAATCAGGCTGGGATGCCAGAAACGACTGGCCTTTCCGCCATTTTCCTTCCCAGGATGTTTCACGCCTTCCGGCAAATTATGATCGTAAGCCCACATCAGATATTCATCGAACCCTGTGTCTCGCACGAGCGTCGGGAGCTTTCCACTGAGCTGCCACTTGCCCGCCTGTGCCGTCACGTATCCTCGTGATTTCATCAGATCGGCATGAGTAAATGATTGCCAATGTCGGCCTTTGGAGAATCGCCTGGTGGCTTGAACGCTGGATCCTGCATGCCCAGAAATCCGTTACGAAAACCATACTGGCCAGTCATCAGGCAGACTCGAGTCGGAGTACACAGTGGCATTGCGTAAAACGTTTCGAAACGTGTTCCTTCTGCTGCCATGCGATCCAAATTTGGAGTTTGATGCCTCTTGCTGCCGTAGCAAGACAGTTCCTTCGCGCCCAGATCATCAGCGAGGATCAAAATTACATTTGGAGTAGTCTCTGCTCCCACAACCTGTGCGCATTGCATAGCTGCGATGATTGTCAGAATGATGTGTTTCATAATGAGCCTTTTCGAGTGACTTGAGCTTGTTGAGCACAGGATACCAGCCGTCGACTCCTGTTTCCTTTGACTTGCAAATCACTGTCTGCGGTCATTAAGAGGGCTGACACGTATCTATTGAACATTTCTGGAGTTTCCGCAACGATGATCGGCATGTATCCCGAATATTTTGAAACTCACTTTGATCCCGCCGGTTACGATGGTTCATGGCCGCGTCAATTTGCGATTATCACGGGCTACGCCACAACAGGTGAAAATTGGACATCGGAAGCCAATGCGAGGGCGGACCTTGAGTTACAGACCGAGTTGCTGCGGCGAGGCGTCTGGATTCAACGCGTCACCGGATTCTCACCTCGGACCGGGCATACAGAACCCGGATGGGCTGTGGAGTTGTCTTTTTCAGACGCATGCGATCTCGGGTGCCAGTTCCGACAGGACGCCCTTTATTTTGTTCGGGGAGACCAACTTTTTGTTTCACACTGCGATTCGCGGCGAGAGGAAATACTCGTTGGCTCATTTCGCGAACGTTTGCGTTACTAAACTTTTCGCAACGCTGTTTTTATCTGGCGTCGTCACCTTGCGACCCATGGTTAAGGGAGCCAATGACGAAGGAGCGAGTCAGCGTTTGCGAAGCTTCCGGACCAGCAGCAACCGATATCCTGGACAGTAGACGCAGGGATTCGAGTTCACGACATGCCTTGCTGAGTTCGGCGCAAAGTGTCAGTCTTCGCAGCAGGGCGTGAGCACTCATGTCGACCGACATGCCTCTGCTTAGTGACTTGCCAGGGTCATGATTCATGGTTTCTCTTCAAGCAATCCCAGTTCTTCCAGATCTGCGAGGTCACGCAAGCGTCCAGCCAGTTGCTTCATCTTAGCAAGCCCTGTTCTTGAAACGACACAGATTTTTCGATCCGGCAGATGAAGTACCTCTTTTGAGGCCCAGACATCGTGCAGAACCGGAGTTACGAGCAGCAGATCCAGTGTGAATAACTCGTTGTTGAGAATACGTGAAACACGAAAAACCTCTCGCGCCTGAGCTGTTCCGGAAGCAAATGGGATGATGCCAGATGGGATGATGTAACCAAGCGATTCGATAGCGGCCTTTGCGGGTTCGAGTGAGTTGCGGTCGATTAACAGGTCTATGTCTCGCGTCGCTCTCGGATAGCCGTGTAGAGCTACAGCAAGTCCCCCGCAAACCGCGTAGTCAATTCCAGCAGCCGTCAGACAGTCGACCAAAGAGAAAAGCTCATTTGTCAGCTCAGACATCGTCGGGCTTTGCCTCACCAAAGAGAAGACTGCCAAGCCGCTCCAGCACGAAGTAGAACACAGGAGTCAGAAAGACTCCGAAGATTGTGACACCCAGCATACCGGAGAATACAGCAATCCCCAGTGTTCTACGCATCTCGGCCCCTGCCCCATCCGCGATGGCCAATGGAACGACACCCAGAATAAAGGCGAACGACGTCATCAGAATCGGACGAAGTCGCATCCGACAGGCCTCTACGGTAGCATCGAATGCTGTCGCGCCAGCCTCGCGTTTTTCCTTGGCAAACTCGACGATCAGAATCGCATTCTTGCTGGCCAGACCTACAAGTACGACGAGACCGGTCTGTACAAAGATGTTGATGTCCAGATGAGCCCACGCGACACCGATCACCGAGCACAGCAGACACATTGGCACGACAAGAATAACGGCGAACGGCAATCTGAGACTTTCATATTGCGCGGCCAAAAGCAGATACACCAGGACAACGGCCAGAGCGAACACGACTATCGCCGTGTTGCCAGCTCGAATCTGTAACAGTGTCAGCTCAGTCCATAAAGAGGTCATCCCTGGCGGTAGTTCTGTGGCGGCCAGATTGTCGACCGTGGAAATCATCTGCCCGGAACTCACACCGGGCAACGTACCTCCGTTAATCGTCGCTGCGACAACTCCGTTATAGCGAGTGATCAAACCTGGACCTGCGATGTCGCGGACCTCGGCGATGCTGGCCAGCGGAACCATGTCTCGCATCAGGTTTCGCACTTTGAGCTTCCGCACGTCGTCCGCAGTTAATCGAAACGCAGGATCGGCTTGAAGATTGACCTGCCAGGTGCGGCCAAAGCGATTGAAATCGTTGGCATAGAAGCCGCCAAGATAGACCTGAAGAGTCAGGAAGACATCGTTTAGTGGAACGCCCAGTGACTTACACTTTTCTCGATCGACCTCAACAAACATCTGAGGAGTATTCGCACGGAAGGCATTGAAGAGACCGGCCAGCCCGGGACGTTGATTTCCCTGAGCGGCAAATGTGTCGGCCGCATCCTGTAGTTCACCGAAGCCGGTACCGGATCGATCCTGAATCATCACTTTGAAACCGCCGGCATTGCCGAGACCATCAACAGCCGGTGGTCCAAACACGGCGACAGCGGCATCCTGAATACTTTGAAACGCGGCTGCTCGCAGTTGCTGAGCGATCACGTCAGAGTTAAGTTCGGGACCGCGTTCTTCGAACTCATCCAAAATCACAAACATCGAACCAAAGTTTGAACCGGTTGCATTCTGCACAATGGACTGCCCCGGGATCGAAATCACGTGGCCAACGCCTTTGATACCCGGATGCTTCGTTTTGTCACTTTCATCACCCCGCGCGATGCGATCGATTTCCTTCATTACGGCGTTGGTGCGTTCCAGCGAAGCCGCATCGGGAAGCTGCACATTGACCAGCAGGTAGCCTTTGTCCTGAGCCGGGACGAATCCGGTCGGAACATGCGTAAAGCTGTAGTAGGTCGCGTAGAGCAGTCCGCCGTAAACACAGAGAACAATCACGGACAAACGCAAAAGCCAGCCGACGGACCATGCATAGCCACTGGAAGTTTTGTCAAAGAACTTGTTGAACAGCTTGAAGAACCAGCCGAGCACACCGTTCAGAAGTCGAGTCAGGATGTCTTTCTGCTCGGCTTTTGGACGCAGCAACAAGGCTGCCAGAGCCGGACTGAGCGTCAGAGAGTTCACGGCTGAAAAGACCGTGGATACGGCAATGGTGACGGCGAACTGTCGAAAGAACTGGCCTGTAATCCCGGTGATAAAAGCACACGGAATAAAGACGGCCATCAGGACGAGTGAGATTGCGATGACCGGAACGGCGACTTCATCCATGGCTTTTCTTGAAGCATCGCGAGGTGACATGCCGTGTTCCAAATGATGCTCCACGGCTTCGACAACCACGATGGCATCATCGACCACAATCCCGATCGCCAGTACCAGGCCCAGCAGCGAGAGGTTGTTCAGGCTGAAACCAAACCCCGCCATCAGAGCAAACGTGCCGATGATGGCTACTGGTACTGCAATCAACGGAATCAGAGTGGCTCGCCAGGACTGCAGAAACAGGAGCACGACGATTCCCACCAGCACGATCGCATCACGCAAGGCTTTGAAAACTTCGTGAATTGATTCATCGATAAATGGAGTTGTGTCGTAGACGATGCCATAGTCCACGCCGTCCGGAAATGAGAGCTTCAGTTGTTCCATGCGTTCGCGGATTTTGTCGGCCGTAGCCAGAGCGTTTGATCCGGGTTGTTGGTAGATCGAAAGACCAACGGACGGCTTTCCATCCAGATAACATAATGTGTCCTGGTTTTTCGCCCCGAGTTGAATCCCGCCAAGTTGTGCGCCTGATGAGTCCATGCGTTGTTCACTGATCAGATCGCGTAAACGAACGATCTCACCCTCAAAGCCGGACCGCACGATAATCTCGCCGAACTGCTTCTGATCCTGGAGTCGTCCCAGTGTGCTGAGTGTGTACTGGAATGCCTGACCATTGGGGACTGGCGGACGACCCAAAGAGCCTGCGGCCACCTGAACGTTCTGTTCTTTCAATGAACTCACAACGTCGGCGGCTGTGAGGCCGCGAGCCGCAATCTTTTCCGGATCGAGCCAGATGCGCATGCTGTAGTCCTGTTGACCGAACATGCTGATGTCACCGACACCAGATAACTGAGCTAACTCATCGCGAAGATTGATGGTTGCATAATTGCTCAGCTTGAGCTGGTCATAGGAGTCGTCCGGAGAGAATAGATTGACGACGAGGAGAATACTGGGGGATCGCTTTTTGACGCTGACGCCCGTCTGTTTGACAACATCGGGCAGAGACGGCAACGCGAGGTTTACGCGGTTCTGTACCAGAACCTGGGCCATATCAAGGTTGACCCCAACATCGAATGTGACAGTCAGGCTGTATTGACCATCATTCGTGCATTGCGACGACATGTAGAGCATGTTTTCCACGCCCGTGACCTGCTGTTCGATCGGCGAGGCGACCGTGTCTGCAACAACGCTCGCATTTGCACCCGGATAGGCGCAAGTGACCTGCACTGTTGGCGGAGCGATTTCTGGATACTGCGCAATGGGCAACGTGGTGACAGCAATGGCTCCGGCAATCACGATGACAACCGAAAGCACTGCGGCAAAGATTGGTCGATCGATAAAGAATTTCGATAGAGCTGACACGTCAGACCTCGAGCAAGAATTGATGGTCCGGGAAGCGGCGTCCTATTACAGGCGATCCAGTCACGTTTCGGATCCCCGCGATTGCAGTCGCCTGCGGCTTGCCATTAAACGAATTGGATTTACTGATCAGTGGCTTTGGCGGCGACTTCGATGCCAGAGCGAACTCGCTGGATTCCTCGCACGACGATCTGTTCGTCGGCCTGAAGTGGTCGAGATTCAGATTCGCCGGATGCCTTGACTGACACAATCTCACGCATGTCACCGTCAAGCAGTCCCACTTCGGCATTGAGACGAACGGCCTTTTTGTCTTTGTTCACGACAAACAGAAACCGACTTCCCTGATCAGAGCCCAGAGCCGCCTCTGGAACCAACATCGCTGAACGTGGTTTGCCGATTGGGATTCGGATTCGTGTGAACATACCGGCCGTCAGAACTCGCCCTCCCGTTTCGGGTTTAGGGTTTGGCACATCCGCTTTGATCAATATTGTTCCGGTGCGTGAATCCACCTGATTGTTGATGAAGCGAACGACGCCTTTCAATGGATACTGGTTTTGATGGATGGGCAGTCCGAGTTCGACAGAGATCGAGTTCTCTGCCGGCACTTCCAGCTTGCCATCGCGAATCGCCTGTTGCAGCCGCACCAGAGTATTTTCATCCATATCAAACAAGACCGTAACCGGATCAACGGCGACGATTGTTGTCAGCAGTGTCGAATTGAAAGCTCCAGACGGCCCGCCGGTGACGAGATTGCCTTCGTCCATCATGCGATCGCCGATCTTTCCGGAGATTGGCGCCTTCAACTGACAGTAACCAAGATTGATCTCAGCCGTCTTCTTCGCTGCCTTGGCCACATCAACGGCCGCAGCCGCCTCGGCTGCATCACCGATTGCTGTTTGAAGTTCTTCTTCCGTCGAGGCCCCTTTGGCTCGAGCTGCTTCGATTCGCTTCAGTGAGCCCTGAAGCTTCGTGTGACGAGCCTCTGCCTGGGCCAGATCCGCCGTTGCACTAGCCAGATCGGTTTCAAACGGTTGCGGATCGATCTCGACGAGCAGGTCGTCTTTCTGGACTTCTGTTCCGGGCTGAAAATGGAGTTTGACCAGGTGTCCGCTGGTTCTGGCACGCAGCTCAATTTTCTCTTTCGGCTCGATTCGCCCTGTGAAGTATTCGTAGTCCACCAGTTCGCGACTTGCAGGAACGGAGACTGTCACTTCCGGAATCATCGGAGCCGGTGCGACAGCATCAGAGGCCCCACAGCCCATCAGGCTGCTGGTTCCGATACAAGCGAACAGGGCCAAACAGAAGTAACGGCGAACGGTGAGCAGAAAGTCTTCAGAAGACATCTTGCCAGGTCCCTCAAAGAGAAAATCCGTAAGTCCCACAAGGACGACGAAATCTCATCTTACCACCGACAAGAACTCCGCTGCGCCTCAACCTCAGATCAAAAACGAAATTCAATTCCCTTAATCTGCTGGAAGAAGTTGGACTGCGTCGACGATCACATACTTACCGTCGGTACCTGTATTGGAGATGCGAATCCAGCTTTCGTTGCCAGCAATAAATCGGAATGTCCCCAATGTACGAAATAGCCGATCATGAGCGGGAACTTTCTGCTGATTGATCTTCGTTGAGAACTCACCGTCGGCATGATGAATCGTGACGGTGGTGTTCGTGGCGCGGCGGACGTTGTAACAGTGCGAGATTCGCACCTCGTACTTTCCAGTGGCAGGGATTGCAGGCCTGAACGTCGCAGATTTCTGGCCTTTGCCAGTGTTCCGGTCATGCAAATAGCCTCGCCCAACGTACGGAGGCGTGTGGCTCGAATACTGCCAGTCGCCGGTTAACTCCGCATCGCTGTCGTCCAAAACGATTCCGGGAAGAGTCTGAAGATCCGTGATGATGAATGGGACCAGAGACGAATCATCGACCTCACCGGGGGCGTGAGTATTGGAGATGGCTTTTGTATGAAGCCGAAACGATCTTTCCATCCCCGTCGCATGTTCTAATGTTTTCCAGTGGCTGTAGGCCTCGCGAATGAAATCTCCTCGCGTCGTTGCTGAACTAATTTGTGGCACAGCGTCCATAGGCAGTCCTGCGATGATCGCCAGCGCCGTCCAGCGTTTTGCAAGGTCCGCTGAAAGTGTTGAGTTCAGGTCTGCTGTGTGTCCCGGGTTCGCTTCGAAGTACTGGCCGTGCAGATTCTTGCCTCGTTGGCCAGGTTTCTCTGGCTTTGGAGCCAAGCCATGAAGTCCGCCTGCTGTTCCCCACCATTGGACAGCTTCAAAGTCCGGGTGCGAAGGCAGCACATCGGAGACATAAACAGTCGCCGAACCGGCCGCATGCAGCTTGTGCTGTAATGGTGCGATTGGGACATCCTGTACCGTGAGATTCTTTTGAATTGAGATTGCGGCGGCATGCCCGGCGGCTTGTCCCAGCGACATCCAAATCGGTTCAAGCCGCAACGCGCAAAAGCCCACATGAGTAGAACTAGCCGCTGTTGGCACCAGCAGATTCTCAACATCGTTTGGAAGCAGTGTTCCG
>CAIXQV010001160.1 GCA_903921605.1 uncultured Planctomycetaceae bacterium
TAAACCGACACGGGATTCCCCAGCAGCGCGGCGCGAAGGTCTTCGCTGAACTCGGACATTTTCTGATATCGATCAGTCACGGAGCGTTGCAACGCTTTCATACAGATGGCGTTCAGCTCGGCAGGAATTTTCTTGAGTGGTGCAACTGCTCGAGGTTCACGGACTGGATCTTCCTGCAACTTCCGCTTGATCTCTTTGAAGTTCTTGCCGGACATGTAACTTTCACCGGTCAGAACTTCAAACAGAATGATCCCCATGTTGTAAATGTCTGTGCGTTCATCCACATCACCTGTTTCGACCGCCTGCTCAGGCGACATGTAGAACGGTGTCCCCTGAACGTCACCACGCCCGGTCAGCCGCCCGGACATTGCCTGCTGCCCGCTTCGGATCAGGCGATCGACGTCCTCGTCGTCCTCCATGTCCCAGACTTTGGCCAGTCCCCAGTCGAGCACCATGATCTCACCGTAGTCACCGATCATAATGTTGGCGGGCTTCATATCGCGATGAACCACCTTTTGATTATGAGCGAACGCGAGGCACTGGCTGCAGTGGATCAAAACGTTGAGCAGACTATCCAGGGGATACTTTTCGATGGTGGCTTTGTCGCCTTCGGAGATCTTGTCCAGGATATCGCTGAGATCGCGTCCCCGGAGTTTCTTCATCGTAAAGTAGGCATTGCCCTCGGAATCCCGGCTGAGTTCGTACACGGGAATCGTGGCCGGATGCGGTATCTGCGCAGTAACGCGGGCTTCCCGAAGAAACCGCTTCTGATAGGTCTCAAGATTCTGGAACTGTGGCTGGAGAGTCTTCATCACGACGGTCCGGCCGAGATTCTCGTCGACACAGGTGCGCAAGATCGCCTCGCCACCCTGCGTCAGGGGCTGAAAATCCCGATATCGCATAAAGCCGTTTTTGACGTGCTTTGGCAGGTCTCGGTCGGTATCCGACAGCGTAATGTTTTCGCTCACGCCAGTTTCCCTTTCAGCGACAAATCGTGAGGAAGCAAGGGCCCGTGACATCCCTGCGATCCAGCAGAAATGTAGCGGACCGGAACAATCTGCCACAGGGCAACCACAGAATTCCCTTCAATCGTTGCGACAAGACGCCACAAGACATATGCTCCGATACACATGTTCCTGCCCCACTTCCTGTCATCATGTCTCGATGATTCGAGCCTGTCACGCTGAGGATCTCGCATGGACGGCCCGTTCGTTCTGAATTTCCGACTTCCAATTGTCGCCGCCTTCCGTCATTTTTGCGGGCGTTTGGGGCGTTTCGGTCGACCGATGATCGTTCCCTTGGTCGTGGCCATGGCTCTGGCTTCCGGAGCCGCCGCCCGCGGAGAAGAGCGATATCTTGACTTCATTGGAGGTCTCCGGGAGCGTCAGTTCTTTGACACCGCGATCGAATATATCGATTCGATTACTCAGCGATCCGACCTGCCACAGGAAGTGCGGGAAGTTCTGGACCTCGAACGTGGCATGACTCTCCAGCAAAAAGGGGCGGCATCACGCATCCCGGAAGACCGCGAGAAGGCGCTTTCCGAAGCGGAAGTTTCGCTTCGCAAGTTTATTGGAGAACATGGCCAGCATGCACAGGCTGCTCTCGCAAATTCAATGTTGGGAGAATTGCTGTTTGAACGTGCTCGTTCGCTGATGTGGAAGGCTTCAGAAATCGAGGAAGCCGACAAAAAGCTGGAGCTGCAGCAATCCGCCCGAACCCTCGTGGACCAGGCCAAGGCCATCTACCAGACGGCTCAGGATCAGTACAAAGCCATCTACGACGCCTTTCCAAAGTTTATTGACGAACAAAAGGACGAGGAAGAATTTCAGCGCCGACTGGAAGCCGAAGCGAAGTACCTTCGTGCCTCATTCAACCTTGTCCGCTGCACCTATGAACGAGGACAGACGTTTGATAAAGGTACCGAAGAACGCAAACAAACATTGATTCAAGCTGCAGAGCTGTTCGAAAAGATCCACACCAGCCGTCGAACCAATCAGATCGGCCTGCATGCCCGCCTGATGATGGGGAAATGCTTTCAGGAACAAGACGATATCGGCCGTGCTCTGGGCATCTATAATGAAATGCTCGGGCATCCGTCGGAAAACAGTGCGGTCCTGGTGCTGAAGGGCATCGCTCAGCACTATCGCTTGATCTGTCTGAATGATCCGCAGAAAAATGACCACGCTCTCGTTATTCAGGAAGCCACCGTCTGGTTACAGAGCAACCGCCAACTGGCAACAAGTCAGTCGGGCCTTGGAATCCTCTGGGAACGTGCGATTGCCGCCGAGAAACTCGGGGCCACCCGCGAGATGCCTGAAAAGGAAAAAGAAGCCATCCTGCGGTCTGCGATGGATGACGCGATTCAGGTGGGTAAGTATCCGGGCCCGTATAAGGAAACAGCCGCCGCAATGGGGCGGCGTCTCAAAGTTGTCCTCGGCGAAAAAGATCGGGAACCTCGGGATTTTGCGACAGCCTTCGAACGTGCTCGAGGTTTGATCGCGCAGATCCAGCAGCTCAGCGACGATGCGGCCAAGGCTGTTGACGTTACAGAAAAAGCAACTAAGAAGGCCGCTCTGGAAAGCCACCTGAAAGAAGTCGGTCGTCTCCTTCAACTGTCACTCGATCTGCGTGATGACGATAGTGACCCGAAGGCCGTTGCTCAGTCCCGATACCTGCTAAGTTTCGTAAAGCTGCGTCTTGGTCGCCCTCTGGATGCGATTATTTTGGCTCAGTATTGCTTTGAGCATGACATCAAAGCGGATCCGGATACGGCTTTGAACGCGACCGAAATTGCGATGGCGGCCGCTGTAGCAGCCTGGAACGCCGGCCCCCCGAAGGATCGTGATTTCGAAACCCGAACCCTCCGCGATGTCTGCGAAAGAATTCTGACGTTGTATCCGCAATCCGCTAAAGGCGGTGAAGCGAGAATGCGTCTGGGCAGTGTGTATCGGACTCTGAATCAACCACTTGAAGGGGCCAAATGGTATCTCCAGGTGCCTGAAGCCGACCCTCAATATATTTCTGCTCGAATCAACGCCGGACAGTCTTATTGGACAGCGTGGACACAAAAAGCTGCGATGGCCGCAGCAGATCCGCAGGGTGAACAGCCTGATGCACAGGCGATGTTGCAGTGGAAGACTGAAGCCAAAACGTTGCTGGCGAACGGGATTCAACTGACCCGGCAAAAACTGGGCGATATGGCAAAGCCCACGGAGGAACTGGCCGCAGCGGAAGTCTCCCTCGCAAGTATTCTGAATCTGGACGGCGAGTTTCCCGGCACTATTGATCGCCTGACCAAAGGCGCAGAGAACTCCGTAGTCGTTGCGATTGAGGTTCCCGAAGGCACTCCGCGTCCCGAAGACGGAATTCAGAGTCAGTCATTTGCAGGTCTCACTTATCGACTCTTGCTTCGTGCTTACATCGGCACGCAACAAATCGACCAAGCTCTGCAGACAATGACAAAACTGGAGAAAGTCGGCGGACAGGACATTCTTGCAGCCTACACCCAACTGGGAATGGAGCTTCAGGAAGAACTGCGACGACTCAAACTCTCCGGCGAAAATGAGCGACTGGCTGCCGTTCGTGATTCGTTCGAAAAGTTCCTGCAGAAGGTTTACGAGTCTCGCAACAAGAGCGACTACAACTCCCTGCTATGGATCGGCGAAACGTATTATGGCCTTGGTCAGGGAGTTGCTGGCGATGCAGCCAGTGCCGCTGCGTACTACGCAAAAGCGGGCGATGCATACTCCGAAATTATCTCCGGTGGACTTGTTAATGCGGATAACAAGAACGCTGTCAAACTTCGTCTCGCGCGATGTCGCCGGCAGCAGAAACAGTTCGAAGAAGCTTTGAAGAACATTGAGGAGATTCTGACCGAGAATCCAATGACTCTGGATGCCCAGTTCGAAGCCGCTCTGATTCTGACTGATTGGGGAGCTGATACTGATCCGACGAAATTCACAGAAGCTCTGCAGGGACGAAAGGATGCATCCGGGAAGGCAACCGCCGTCTGGGGATGGTCGCAGTTATCGCGACGACTCCAGCAGATTACAGCCAAAGATCCTTCACCAGAATTGAAGGGCCGATTTGTCGAAGCACGCTACGAAATGGCGAATTGCCGTCGACGATTTGGAAATTCTTCGGACGCCGATGCAGACAAACTTCGAAAGTCGGCCATGGCGGAAATCACCAGCTTTGTGCAGGTCTATCGCGATTTGGACGATGTTTCATTTGCCAAGTTTGATCGGCTTTATCAGGACATTCAGGCGGATCTGGGGCAGGCGCCCACACCGCTGGATAGAAATATCGTCGCTGAAACGCCGGAAGAAGAGCCCAGGGAAGTAGCCCAGAATCCAGCCGTCGCGAATTTGGGGACTCCATCAGCAGCACCGGCAGAGGAGAGTGGCTCGAGCACAGTGTTGATTCTTGTCGGCGTCGGGGTGTGTCTTGCCATCGCCGGCGGATTGTTTTTCTTCATGCGGAAGCCAAAGAATCGTGTGCGAGTTCCCGGACCAACGGCTGCTCCCAAGTTTTCCGGATTGAATGTGGCTGTTCAACCAGAGCCCTCGATACCGCAGGGAATAAGTTTTGAGGCTCCAGCGGCACCGGACTTTAGTGGGTTCGCTGGTATCGGAGCAGCGAAGAAAGCGGCTCCCGCCATAAGGTCGGCGGTGGCAAAGCCAGGGGCAGATGTGGAAAAACCAGCCGTGACTGGGGCAAAGCCAGCCACAACAATTGCAAAACCAACGGCCCCTGCCGCAAAAGCAACTTCGGAATCCACTGCTGTCGCACCGGCCGGAACGGCGGCTCCAGGAAACGCATCTGCCACGCCAGATGCAAAACCTGTCGCAAAACCGGCTCCTAAACCCGTTTCGGTCGAAGGCAGCCCACGACCCGCGGCTCCATCAACTTCTACGGGGGAAGCACGACCTAAGCCAACGGCTCCTGCTAGCGCAACTGGTGAGGCACCTGTCAGAAAACCTGTGCCGGCCCCGGCGGCAACCGCAGCCGGAACGGCTCCGGTAGTCGATCCCGCCGCGCCCAAGCCGGCGCCAAGGCCGCGTCCTCCAGCTCCGGACGGTTCCGCTCCAGTAAAACCAGCCGCGCCGCGGCCTGCAGCTCCGCAGCCAGTCTCAACCGACGGCACATCTCCGGAAGCTAAACCTGCGACTCCCAAGCCACCCGTTGCCAAACCCGCGGCACCGAAACCGGTTTCAACTGAAGGGGGAACCGCAGAACCAAAGCCAGTTGCACCAAGACCTGCGGCTCCGCGACCGGAAGGAGCAACGGAGAAACCAGTCGGCGAGCGGCCAGTGGCACCTCGCCCAGCCGCCCCAAAACCTTCAGCAGATCCTTCCGCTGCGGAACGCCCGGCTCCACGTCCACCGTCAGAAGCTCCCCCGGTTAAACGTCCAAAACCTCCGGAAGCGGACGAGTGAACCATACGTAACGCTGGTGTCGTGGTGGCTGACACAACCTTTCTTACTGAAACAAAATCAGAATCAATACCCCATCGGGATTCTCTATCTATGATCGCTCCTTCCAAAACAGTCACTCGTCTCATCACGACTCTGCTGACACTCAACCTGATCATCGCTTCTCATGCGGCCGATCAAGTCACACGTCGCAGTGACCGAAGTGTGTTGCGTGGTGAATTTACTGCGATGACAACGGCATCCGTTAAGATCAAACAGGTCAATGGTCAGGAAGTCGAAGTCCCCGTCAGTGACATTTTCAACGTTGCTTTCGACATGCAGCCTTCGACACTTACTCAGGCTCAATCCAACGAACGCAGTGGGGCTCTGGATGCGGCGTTGGAAAAACTGACAGCTGTCCAAAAAGACTACAGCGGGGATGACAAGAGACTTGTCGAGGACATTAAGTTTTTGATCGCCAGAACCAAAGTGAAAGCGGCTCTCGCAAATCCTGCGATTGCGGCCGACGCTCAGAAGGCAATCAGCGACTTCCGAGCGCAGAACAAGACGAACTTCCGATATTTTGAGGCAACGCTTCTTGAGGCACAGCTTTTATCGCTTGATGCGGCGAATGCCGATGCTTCAGAAAAACTGTTGAAAGAAATTCAGGCATCGCCGGTCAAGGGATTTCAGCTCCAGGCGGGCGTACAGCTCGGGCGGCTTCTGCTGTCGAAGAAAGATACAGCCGGAGCACTGACGGCTTTCGACCAGGTGATTCAAACCAGCACTGGGGATGCGGGAGCGACATCGGCCATGTTCGACGGAATGCTGGGAAAGGCTCTTTGTCAGCAGCAACAGGGTCAGGCTGACGAAGCCATCGCCACGTTGAATGAAATCATCACCAAGGCGTCAGAATCGGAAACTCAGACACTTGCCGAGGCCTGGGTCCTGAAAGGCGATTGCCAAAGAACAAAGAACCTTCCCAAGGATGCGCTATGGGCTTACCTTCAGGTGGATGTGCTCTATCCGTCGGAACCGGCCGCTCATGCTGAAGCTCTGTATCGACTTGCTGGTCTTTGGGCTCCAGCCGGCCATCAGGACAGAGCAGATGATGCTCGTCAGCGTCTGATGGAAAAGTACCCGAATAGTGCATGGGCGAAGCAAGGTGCTCCTGCAACCCCCTGATTCCTGATTCTGTGCAGCTCAAATCTTTCGCCAAGGGTGACGAAAGGTTCATAACTTACTACAGTCCCCGTTCTCAGTTTCCTGGCTATTCTCAACTGGCGAGTCCGCCCCAATGAGGTCAACTCGGAGATCATTTGAAATGCGTAATGTCTTTGGTTCAGCAGAACAAAATTGCGGACGCAAGTCCATTCCTGCACTCCTGCTGGCAATGGCAGTGGCGTTGCTGGTGCCTTCTTTTGGTCAGTCATTCGTGATGGCTCAGGAAGAAACCCCGCCAGCCGCTGATACTGCCGCAGCTCCTCCGGCTGCTGAAGCTGAAACCGCTCCAGCGGACGCAGCCGCCGCGCCGGCAGCTGCAGATCCCGGAGCACCGCAGCCTTCTCGCAGCTTTCTGGCTTACATCGCTCGCGCCTGTGGCTGGTTCTGGGGCCCCGCGTTTCTTCTCGTTTCATTCATTCTGGTGGCGCTCATCATGATGAACCTCCTGCAGGTTCGTCGCGACGTCCTTTTGCCAACGGCATTTGTCGAAGAGTTCGAGCAAAAACTCAATGCCAAAGATTTCCAGGCGGCCTATGAGTTTGCTCGCAGTGATGAATCCTTTGTTGCACGCGTTCTCGCCGCAGGGATGGGACGTTTAAGCCGTGGCTACGAGGAAGCTGTCGAAGGGATGCAGGAGGCCGGTGAAGATGAAAACATGTCCCTGGAACATCGATTGAGCTACGTCGCCCTGATTGGCACGATCGCTCCAATGATGGGCTTGATGGGAACCGTTCAGGGGATGATTTCCAGCTTCGACGTGATCGCTACTTCCGCAGTCGCGCCAAAGCCTTCTCAGTTGGCGGACGGTATTTCGACCGCTCTGGTCACGACGCTGATCGGGCTGATGCTCGCGATTCCTGCGATGGTGTTTTACGGCATCCTGAAGAATCGGATTCAACGTTTGGTGCTTGAAATCGGTATGGTCAGCGAAGGTTTGATGGGACGGTTTGCTGCGGTTGGCAAAAAGGCCTGAAACCTTCAGTCAATTCGTCTGTCACTATGATTTGATTCATCTGTCAGGTTGCTGCAATGAAGTTCAAGCCCGCCGATGTCGCTCCGCCTGATCTCGACATGACTCCGATGATTGACATCGTGTTTCAGTTGATCACTTTTTTCATGGTGATCAATAAGTTCGATCAGGCCGAAGCAGATGAGCGAGTCACACTGCCCAAAGATCAATTGGCGGTTCCTCCGGCCGTTCAGCGAAAAGACTCTTTCCTGCTGAACTTTGGGTACCTGCGAGATCAACAGGGTAATCTCACGAACCCTGAGCCACTCTTTTTTTTCGGTGATGAGCAGGTTCCATTGGCTCAGGTTCGTCAGCGACTTCGTCAGGAAGCTCAGTTCTATCAGACAATCGGAACTGACATGAAAGAAGTTGTGGTCGAAATCCGAGCCGATGCCGACGTGAAGTCGGGCATGGTTCAGGAGCTAATTCAGATGTGTCAGGAAGATGGTATCGGCTTTCAGCGTTTTGCTCTGAAAGCAACTCAGAAGATGATTGAGTAGTCTTAAGTTTTGTGAAGTCGCCCCGACTCTGCCCAGTATTCATCCTTCGTCAGTTGTGAACCATGAAGCTTCGAAACCGCGTTGGACTCGGAAAAATTCAACTGGACATGACGCCGATGATCGACGTTGTGTTTCAATTGATGATTTTCTTCATGTGTACCTTGAAGGTCACTGAACCAGAAGGCGACTTTGACATCAGCATGCCGCTCGGAGCGGCGGCACCGTCCGCCTCAACGGAAGCAGAACTACCACCGTTCAAGGTGCGGATGATTGCGGATGCTGAGGGGAACCTGAATGCGTTGTCTTTCAATGGCGTGAATCTGGGTGGTGGCGCACAAGCGTTTGCCAAGCTCAACTCCGAAGTGTTCCGTGCAATTAACGCCCTGAAGGCGATCGGTCCCGACCAACAGGAAAAACAGGAAGTCGAAATCGATCCGGACTACAACCTGCATTATCGCAACATCATCAGTGCGATTGGATCCTGCTCGGGACGAATGGGCCCCAACGGGATTCCCGTGCGATACATCAGCAAGATCAAGTTCGCTCCTCGCCGCGAACCTTAATCAATGACAGATGTCACCGGCACCGAAATTCAGGTCCTGCTTTTCTCTTCTGATCTGATGCTGATCAGTTCAGCCGGAGGTGCCGCAGCCGCAGCAGGATTCGTGTTTCGATCAGCATCCTCGTTCGAAGATCTCATCGCCAAAGCGACCCCGACCACCATCCTGTGCGTCGACCTCGGCTTTGCGGCCGTGGACCCGCTGCTCGTTTCGGAACAGTTGCCCACACTGACGGCTCGCTCGGGAATTGCATTCGGCCCTCACGTTCACATCGCCAAACTCAATCAGGCTCGCGAAGCCGGTTTCGCAAAAGTCATGAGTCGCGGTCAGTTCGTCGGTCGGATGATCGACGAACTGAAAGCCGCCGCCGCTGCGATCCACCATCATTGAAATCCCCACTGGGCCTGTCCCCAAATGGTGTGGACTTAAGCAATTCATTGATGTCCAGCGTTCTTTCGTCGAGCTTGTCTCGTGGGAGGACACAACTGGCAGCTACGATTTGAGACGAATCGCGCCAAGGCGCTCCGTTTCGGGTTGTGTTTCGCAGCGTAGCTGTGGCAGGATTCAGCCCGAAGCCTCAGCCTGGGGCTACCTGCTGCCGCCTCTACGAGGCGAAATTAGAACGACAGTTGTCCCACTAAATCTCGCTGCAGTACCAAAGTTTTCACACCTCAGGACAAGCCCCATTGTGGCAAGTCGAGCTTAAGTCCACGCCACTGGGCCTGCTCCAGTGGTCAATCGGCTTCTGCACCATGACCTGTCAAAAGGGTCTGTGGCGGAAAGCGCTTTGATTCCTCACCAGAACCAACTACTTCCCGGCAACGGCCACCGGAAAGAACTTGAAGTATTGATCTCGCAATGCATAAATGGCGACCGCTGTAATTGACACGAAGGCCAGCCACATGCAGACGTCGAGGAAGAATGCCGGTGTGATTCTGCGATCAAGCTTTCGGTATCGAAAGTAGATGGTGACGGCAGAAATGATTGGAAGCGTCAACGCCTGGCCAAAGCCGCCGACAACAACCATCCAACGAGGTTCCTTGAATGCAAGGAACAGCAACAAAGCCAGCACCGGGATCATCAGCGACACCCAGTGAATGACTCGACCACGCTGCGCGGGCTGACGATAGGTCATGAATCCCGCAAGACTCAAGAAGTCGGCCACCAGACGAGCATTCCCGGCGCTCGACAAGTACAGCGTCTTGAACAACACAGCCGCAGCCCCGATCAGGAATACGATCTTTGTCCATAGACCGAACGTATCAACAAACATCCGGGCCAGAGTCTGAATCATGTCTTTGCCTTCAGGATGCAGACCCTGAGCATGCAGAACTGCAGCTCCCATGAAGTAAAATGCGAGCGTTGAGACCGTGAACACGATCATGCTCACCCAGGCATCCAGATGCATTACTCGAACCCAGCCTTTGGCTCGACGTTCCCAGTCCGGCCCGGGCTCCACTTTTCCCGTGTAGCGAGCATATCCTTTTTCAAGACACCAATACGGATAAAAGAACAGCTCCGTCGCACCGACTCCGGTGATTCCAAAGACGCCGAACGCCACTGCAATTCCTTCGGCTGGCATGCCGAACGTCAGCCCATTCGCGACGTCCGACCAGTTGATGGGGAACTTCGTGGCCGGCAGTGCACAGGCCGCTGAGACAGTCAGCAGCGTAACTCCAACCACCAGGATAGTCGTGACGATTTCAATTCTGCGATAAGTACCACTCCAGAGAAGTCCCATCGCCGCCAAACATGTCAGCACAGCCCAGGGAAACTCCGGACGCTGACGAGTCGCGGTCGCCAATGACGGCAGGAACGTATCCAGCAGATTAGCAAAGCCCTCCGAGACGGAAGGAAACGCCAGGTTCAGTGACTGCCCAACGGTCCCTGTCATTGCTCCCAGCTGGAACACGGTCGACAGCATCATGATCAGCCACCACCATGCAATCCAGTGAGCTCCCAGGCGAGGACCGCTCAGTTCATTAATCGCTCCCAGCGTAGGTTTGCCGGATGAAATGGCATAACGGCCAAGTTCCACCTGCATAAAGACTTTGATGACGCAGCTAAACAGAATCAGCCAGAGAAACACAAAGCCGTGTTTCGCCCCCAGAGAAGTCGTCAGCAGCAACTCTCCGGACCCAACAATCGTCCCGGCCAGAATGATCCCCGGACCGATCATCTTCAAAGCCGCCCACAGAGAAACTGGCGGTTCCTGAATCGCATCCTTCGGAAGCGCATACGGGTCATACTCAACAACTTCAGACATCGAACGTGGCCCTTACAAACTCAGATCCGGTGGGTGGGGTAGCAACAAAACGCAGCACACTACGCAATTAGCCAGCGTGTGAGCAACTCATTGGGTTTTCATGTCTCAGTAGTTTCAGGTTCCACTAAGACTCAACTTCAGGGGGCAATTCACGACGCATCACGACGGCTCTTGTGTATTCCAGTCCCGGAAAATCCGGAGCCGTGCGAATGAATCGACTGACTACCGCAGCAATCAGAAAACTGGAAAGATAAGGAACCGCAGTCGTCAGAGTAATCGTTGGCTGATAGCTGGTGCCAAACAGGATCTGCCAGTAACTCCAGAAGAACGAAATGAGAATACTGAAAGTCACCGCAATTTTTGCTGCGCGACCATCACAGCGCAGAAACATCCCAATCAAGAACAGCGACGCGAGCGGACCAAGAAACATATTGAACGCGGGAGCCATCAGATCAAAGATATTGCGGCCTGAATTCTGCGCCAAATAGGCAACTCCAATCGCCAGAGAAGTCACAACCAGACCAACAACCACAGAAAGCACTCTCGCGAATCCCACTTCGGTCAGCCTCTTCTTTGCCCCCTGACGAATACGTCCGTAAAGATCTGCAGCGAAGACGGCACTGATACTGTTGACCCCTGAAACCAATGTCTGCATAGCATCACAAACCAGGACGGCAAGAATGACACCACCGATCCCCGCCGGCAATTGATGAGCAAAGAAATGGGGCATCACTTTGTCCCCGTGTTTCACCACGGTGTGTCCATTTTCAACGACAAAAATCCCTTCCGGCAGATAGGTTGGATGTTGCAGATAAAACGCCAGCAGAGCCAAACCACACAATGCCAGGAGTACTCCAATCGTGACATCAGTCAACGCCGCGACAAGGTAGCTGCGTTTCGCTGATTTCAATGACGTTGTGGAAAAATACCTCTGCAAAACCACCTGATCAGAGCCATGGGTGCAGATCACCCAAAAGAAGTTCAACATTGCTGCCGTCACAACTGTCATTCGAACGGTTGGATCCATGCTGAATAAAATCAGCTTGGTATGCCCGGCAGAATTCTCCGCGGCAAGTCGCCACCATTCGGCAGGCCCGGTACCGGTCGTCCAGATCACATATCCCAGAGTCGTGATCGTCCCGCCGAACAACATCAATGACTGCAGAACATCGTTCCAGATCGCGGCGCGAAACCCTCCGATACTTCCATAGACCGTCGCCGATAACCCCACCGCAACAATGATCCAATACAGAAACGATTCGCGAAGAGGGTGTGAAGCCTCTGACGAACTAAACCACTGAGCAATTGGATCCTGAGTTTCGATGGGGATCAGCGTGCCGACCATCTGCGTGAGTGCCAATGACCCAACATAGGTCACCATGGACATCCAGCCCAATCGCAGGAAGAGAAACAGAACGCTGCCAATGATTCGAGTCTGCACATCGAATCGTCGCTCCAGGTACTCATACGCGCTGGTAAACCTGAGCCGCATAAAGAACGGGACCCAGACGAACAAAACCACCGACATACTCAAAGGAAGCGCTAGGTATTGTGCGAACATGGCGACACCGTTCTTAATCATTTCCCCGGGCACACCCATATAGGAAATACTGGACATCAAAGTGGCCAGCACACTTAAGCCCACGGCGACCCACGGCATACGCCGCCCACCCAGAAAGAACTCGCTGGTACTGGCCTGACGCCTTGACGACCAAATCACGATCCCCATCGTGATCAACAAATAGACCGCCAGTCCGAGGAAATCGATCAACTGCAAACGATCACGAGGCGCCGGAGCGGTACGAACAGCTATCATGAAGTCATGGACAGAATGCATGCTGGAATTCCTCTGACCGGATTTTGATCGACTGGTCCGGATGGCCCTCAAGTCAGCAACCATAGGTGCGGTTGGACCGTCTGTGGGCCAAGCGTATCAGTTTCGGAGGCCCATAAGCAATCCAGCCAATTGTCCATGTCCGGTTCGCATCGGGAACATAAGGACTGTTGCGGAGCATCGTCCATTCGAAAATGGCAGGTTGATATACTGCATGAGCCGTCACAATGAACACCGGGACACTGCATTACAGCCAATCGCAAGCGGCGAGTGCAGCCGCCTCTGATCTGCGGCAGCAGAGTCCGATATGAGGAGCGACGCCGAATCGCAGGTGAACCAGTGCGCACCGCTCTACTCGAAATGAATCGCAGATTTTCCGGATCGGCTTAACGCATGGTGGCACTCGCGGTAGGTTCCATGTCTCGTGATCATCCGACATAAAAAGTGCGGGGAAAGCTTAACAGGGCGGATGAAGGTCGCGTTTTTCTTCGGCATAGCTGAGACGCACATAGACGGGTTCGAGAGTTTCAGGCATCGAAAACTCTTTTCGGCTGACCATGTCGATGCCCAATCGAGCAATCGTGGAAGCTCGGGGCTGCCAGCAGGACTCTGCAAGTAGACGGTGATTAGTGGCTAATTCGGGACGCAGTTTAGTCAGTCCCGGTCCTGTCAGAATGGGATCCTGTGGCAAGGTGTCCTGGCCGGTCACATGAATACTATCGATCAATTGCCGACATCCAGAGACGGCGTCAAGCTGATAAGTCCCGGCAAACACTTCTCCTCGCTGAGCATCCACGAGAGCCGTGACGAGGGCTTCTTCATCAGGAGCCTGCTGGGCAATCGCGCGGAGTGTATCGACCGCAACCAGATGCGACTGATTTAACCACGCGAATGTCTTGGCAAAAACGAGCCCAACTCGCAGGCCCGTAAAACTTCCGGGGCCGATACTGACAGCGACCGAGCGAATATCTGTCGGCTTGAGAGTTAGCTCACGCAGGAGTTTGTCGACCTCCGCAACAAGCGACTGCGCATGGCGAACTCCACCGGCGGCGGCGAGAACCCGTTCGGCCAGCAGGTTGGAGCCGTCAGTGACGGCGATGGATCCCAATGATCCCGATGTTTCAACAGCGAGCAGCATCGAACGATTCTGATTAGAGGTTGGTGGCAGAAAGCTGAGGATCGTGGGCTGGCTTCCAGTCGATCAACTGCAACTCCACTTTATTGAATCCACGAAACGAATTGATCACAGGCGCGAAACTGATGGAGAATGGTCCACGGACGGAGGCGAGTTCTTCGGCCCATTCGCCGCGTCCCCATGCCACAGCTCGCATGATCGTTCCCTGTTGCCGAATCTGAAGGGAAAGATGTCGGGAGCCTTCGCCCATGGTTTTCGGTGGCTCGGCCAGATCGACTCGATTGGCCACGAAACGCGGTTGAGGATTCGCCTGACCAAACGGACCCAGCCGCTCCAGTTCCTGCACCGCGCGGAGATTGACTTCCTTGAGAAGCACCTCCGCATCAATGGCCAGTTCTGTGTCTTCCGGTGTCGGGTGGAAATTCTCGGCTGCCCACGCAGCCAGAGTATCGCGCACAAGGCCGACCGCAGTGGCTTTCAATCGCACACCGGCTGCCGCTTTATGGCCGCCGAAGCCGCTAACATGCTCGCGGCAAGAGGCAAGCCCAGCGTACAAATCGAAGCCCGCCCAAGAGCGACCAGATCCAGTCCCCGTTCCGTCGTCACGGAGAGCGATCAGGATCGTCGGCTTGCTGAATTCGTCCGTCATGCGACTGGCCACAATCCCGATGACTCCAGGATGCCAGTCATGATTCGCCAGAACGAGCGTCTTATGATTTTCCCACTCAGGATTCTCCGCCACCATTTCTTTGGCTTGTTTGAAGATGCGACGTTCGACAGTCTTGCGGTTTTCGTTGAGTTCATCGAGATACTGAGCCAGCCGGTCGGCTCGTTCGACGTTCTCCGTCGTGAGTAGTTCGACCGCCAGTCGAGCCTGGCCAAGTCGTCCTGCGGCGTTGATTCGCGGGCCAAGAGCGAAACCCATATCGTCGCTGCGAAGTTCCGGCTTTTCTGTGAGCCCTGCAATTTTCAGCAACGCTTTCATTCCGGGCGTCGACTGTTCACGAAGGCTTTGTAAGCCATACCGTACGATGACTCGGTTTTCGCCGATCAAAGGTACAACATCCGCGACAGTCCCAACGGCGGCAAGCCCAACAGCCTGCTTAAGAAACTCCTTCATTCGTGGCGAGGCTTTCTTGCCATCACCCAGTCGCTGACAGATGGCCCAGGCCAGCTTAAAGGCAACGCCGGCACCGCAAAGCTCGCCGAAAGGATACTCGGTTCCCGGTAAGCGAGGATGCACGAGAGCCAGAGCATCGGGCAAGGATTCGCCGATGTGATGATGATCAGTGATGATCAGATCGAGCCCGATGGATTTTGCAAATGCGGCTTCTTCGACGCTGGCAATTCCGCAATCCACAGAAACGATAAGCCGCTTTGGGTCTTCCTCGAATAATTGCTGCAGTGCGTTCTTGTTGATGCCGTAGCCTTCTTCCATGCGGCACGGGATGTAGTAATCCACATTCGCGCGATTGAGCTGCAGGCAGTGCCAGAGAATGCTGGTCCCGGTGACACCGTCAACGTCATAGTCTCCGTAGATGGTGATGCGTCGTTGATCTTTGATGGCAGCGAGGATCAGGTCAGCGGCCTGATCGATACCCGGCAACTGTGATGGATCATGCAGATCGCTCAGCCGAGCATCCAGAAAACTGCTCGCACCAGCGGCCTCCGAGAAGC
Organism: uncultured Planctomycetaceae bacterium; assembly: GCA_903921605.1. The sequence continues at coordinate 15,623 of CAIXQV010001160.1, forward strand.
CTCGTGCAATCAGCACCTGAGCCAGCAGGGGAGAGATTTTCAGTTGGCCACAGAGCCTGCGAATGGCAGATTCATTATGAGGTTGAAATGTCCATTTTCTTGACACGAAAAAATGCTCCGACGAATCGACAACCAGTTGAGCGATGACTGTTGATCGCTGACTATGGTTCAGGAGGTTTGAAAGACGGGATTTCGCGAGTCGTCCGCTCGTGCAGATTTGACTGATCCAACTCAATCTCCACAATCAGTTCGGTATCGCCCAGCAGAATTTTGTCACCCGTCTTCAGGATGACTCGATCGATATCCTGTTCGTTGACGATCGTCAGATTTGTGGACTCATGGTCGACCAGTTCAAATTCACCATTATCTGAAGCACGAATCTCGGCATGAATTCGACTGAGCAGCAAATCATTGATCGCGATATCAGCTCGATGGCTGCGTCCGATAGTGACAGGCAGATCTCCAATCGAGAGCTGAATGAAACCATCAGAAAAGATCGCTGATTTCAAAGTTAATCGAGACATCTCAAATCTCACGAATTCCACACGGCGGCCGGAAAAGCCGTCTTCCGAACACAGCATGATAGAAGATTCCCCGCCAATCAGAAGTACTCCTGACCGGCACAATTGGAATCATTCGCAAATCCGGATGCGGGAATTTCCTCGGTGGTCATGCGGGGCTCGCGCGAGCAGTCATATTCAGAGCTAGTGTTCAGGCGACACTTGAAATCTTGAAGTGCCTTGTCGCACATCTCAGAGGAAGCCATGTCTCGCCGGTCGAATCCCACAAAACAGAAGAACAAAGCCACGTTGGCCCCCTCTTCTCCGAGCGGTGCAAGCAGTCTCGCGGCTGTTCAGCCCTCAGAATCAACCAGTATTCAGAGGGAACTGCTGGCCGCGTCACTGTTGGAAGCACTCACGTCAGCCCGCGAAGTCGACGGAGTTTTTTCTGATTACGGCGATGTGAACAAAGAGATTCTCGAATCCGCGTCTGTGGCTCCTTCATCGCTTCAGCCGATGGCACCGCTCTCCGTCGAAGAGACAGAAGTGCCCTGCGATAACGCCACCGCCACTGCTGTGATGGAACCTGAAGGCGATGAGTTAAATTTCGACTCTGACTTTGGGGCCAATATCTTTGCTGATGAAGAGGCCGCATCCGCTCGGGCGACGACTTATGCCCAGATCTCCTGCGCGGTGTTGCAGGAATTGAAAGCATGTGAGTCAGTGACGCAGGATGATGCAGCGAAGACTGGGGATAATGAATCAGAAACATGGGATGAAATCAGCCTCGAAGACTGCTGCTTTGAGGAAAGCCCTGAGCCCGAGCAACCACTATTCGAGAACGCCGCAGCTTACGAATTTGAAACGGAGGACTCGGTCACTGCCGAGTGGGACACTGCTGAAGAACTTGATGCTGATCCGGATGCGGATGATGTGGGCGAAGAAGCCTTCGATGCAGACACGTTCGGCGAGGATTCTCAGCACGAGTCATTGCATTCAAGTCCCGTCTCGGCAATCGATGCGGCCGTAGAGATTCTCGCGCAAGCTGTTGGCACGGAAGATATCCACCGCATTCCATCAACTGATCCCGATGCATCAACTGATCTGACTGTGCTGCAGCAGGACTTTGAACCGGCCCTGACAAACCGATCGGATTTCTCTGGCGGTCGCCTGAAGAGCGAACTGAAAGAGCTGACGGAAACTTTACGCAATGAGTTTCGTCAGTCACTTGAGTCAATGCAGGCCAGTCAGGCTGCAGCTAATGCGGCGCAGTCGGAAGTCCTGAAAACTCTGACGGAGATCATGTTTCAGTCCGCCGGAAGCCACGACATCTCTGCGGATGCGCTTGAGAAAGCTTTCTCCGGAGTGGAAGAGCGGCTCATGTCTCGCATAGAAGGCATCGCAGGCAATGCGGCTCCAACTCAGACTTCTCCTGCTGCAACATCTCCCGGACCTGTGGCAACACGAACCGGGAACGGGAGCCCAATGAAACTGCAGAACGCGGCAAGTTCTGTAACGCGATCGTGGGAACAGATTAAGCATGAGATGATGAACAAGGGGGAACTGACGGAGCCCTCTTCGGCGAGTAAGCCACAGAAGTCAGCGGCGGCACTTCCGGAAGTTGCTCAGCTCACATCGGACAGGCATTTTCGGTTACCAGAACAGGATCTGTCACTAGAGATCCCCAAGGCGATTGATCCGGAAGTTGTCTCTGATCAGGAACTGCGAAACGCATTCCGAGAGCGGGAAGCATTCATTACGACGTTGATTGCCAGAATTCGTCGGCAGCAGGAATCCGCGACGGGACAATTGTCTGCGGACCAATTGCGGACACTTGCGGAAGAGCTTCCGGATGAATTGGCCGAACAGGTTCGTCACACACTGAAGCAAATGGACGACCTGGCTCGCATGGGCGAACTGGAGTTGTCATTGGAACGAGCCCGCATTGCTCGCCAGGTGAATCAACTGGAACATTCTCGCCAGTTGCTGGAGCGAAATGCACGGCAGATGGGAATGATCCTCAACGCGGACGGAACGATTGTGCATGGCCCGAATCAGGCCGGTCGCGGCAGTGGTTCGCGTCGCTGGCTCGGCAAGCTGGGCTTCGGTCAGTAGTGAAAACGGACGGTCGGGTCGGCCTGCTTTGCAACTCTGCGTGCGCCAACTATGATCGCGCAGAGAGTGTGATCCGATAATCCTGTTTCCAGCGAAACTCATGCAGGAGCCCGCCGTGCGCAATGTTGACCGCCGAATCTTTCTTCAAGCTTCTCTGGCTGCAGGAATGGCCAGCGCGATGCAGACGGTTCCTGTGCTGGCGAGATCAGTCGCTGCAGAATCAAAGATGAAGTTTGGGCTGGTGACCTACTTGTGGGGCAAGGACATGGATTTGCCCACATTGATCTCGTCCTGTGAAAAGTCTGGTTTGGGCGGCGTCGAGGTTCGCACAGAGCATAAGCATGCCGTGGAACCGTCACTTTCAAAAATTCAGCGAGCGGAAGTTCGCAAGCGGTTCGAGGACAGCCCGGTGGAGCTGGTGGGCTATGGTTCGAATGCTCAGTTTCATGACGCCGAGCCAGAAAAACTGAAAGCGAATATTGAACTGACCAAACAGTATATTCAATTGATGCACGATTGCGGCGGCAGCGGCGTTAAGGTGAAGCCCAACAGCTTTGTCAAAGGCGTCGAGCACGAGAAGACAATCGAGCAAATCGGAAAAGCGTTGAACGAAGTGGCCGCTTACGGCCAGGAATATGGCCAGCAGATTCGTGTGGAAGTTCACGGTCCGGGGACCAGCGAGTTGCCTGTGATTAAAGCCATCTTCGATGTGGCTGATCATCCGAATGCGGCGGTCTGCTGGAATTCGAATGGGGAAGATCTGAAGGGTGAAGGGCTGGAGCACAACTTCAATCTGGTGAAATCGAGATTTGGAAAAACCGTGCATGTGCGTGAACTGAACATCGACGACTACCCTTACCAGCAGCTCATCAGCCTGTTCCATGCGAACAAATATGACGGCTGGATTTTGTTGGAAGCTCGCACAGAACCCGCAGACAAAGTTGCGGCATTGACGGAGCAGCGACTAGCGTTTGAGCAGATGGTCAGTAAAGCTCAGGGCTGATCGCCATAAATGCTGCGGTGCCAACGTAGGTTCGTGTGACAAAGTGATCATAGCCAATAACGTGACCGCCGGAGCTGCCTCGAACAAAAGCCGGTGACTTAAAACCGAACGGGGCACGGTTTGGATGTCATCGAGATCTGCGGGCAATCTGCAGTTTGCTGCTGAGGGTCGGCACGGAAAATCCTGCGCTGACGCGTAAGTTCATCGCCTGCGAATTTTCCGCGTCCAGTTTACGGCTTGTTGATTGAGTTTGAAATGCCGACTTCAGTCGGCGCTGTTATTCAAACTCGAGATTGAACGTTGATAGAAGCCCGCACTAAAAGCTGAACGACCACTCAATCATCAGACGGCTCACAATACTGGAGCAGCGTCAGCCGGGATGGCCGAGATGAGCTTTTGCCATTCAATGCGAGGTGCGTCGGCCCAGAGACGTTCGAGGTCGTAGAGTGCTCGACCTTCAGGGGAAAAGACGTGCAGCACAACGTCCCCATAGTCGGTCAGAATCCAGTTTCCCTCAGTTCGGTAGCCTTCGATGCTGATGCGTCGATTGCCGTCTTCGTGCTTGAGCTTTCGATTGACTTCATCTGCAATCGCATGAGCCTGCCGCTGGCTGGTTGCCGTGGCTATCACGAAAAAATCCACGATTGACGTGACGGGCGTCATGTCGAGCAGGACGATGTTCTGACCACGCAACTGGTCGCACAGATGAACGGCTGCCAAAGCGTTAGCAAGGCTTGTTTCGTAGAGCTGTTTAGCGCGAGGTGCAGCAACCTGAACCTCTGAAGTCAGAGTTGCGAGAGTCCCAGTGGGAACTTTGGATTCAGCCATTATCGTTTTGCCACACTCAACAGAAAACATCGCCGCCAGAAAAAACAGTCTTGAAACCTTACGTAGTCTACGTGCGAGCCTTCCCAAAGACAACAAGCTATGCGGCAAACACCATTTTCGAGTCAAACATCTTAGCCAAGATCGCTTCCCCCAGGGGCCGCCAACAAAGACCGGTGCCGTTTGACGCTAATCCAGGACGACACCTTAAGCCGGGAAAGGGTGAGGTAAGAGTTGCACAGATTCTGTCGATTTTCATGTTCAAACACCTGAACAACCTGGCTTGACGACATTGGGACTAACCCGCGTGACGGCAAATTTAGCAACGTGGCACTGTGTGCAGTACCGACGATACCGTCATCCTGTGGAGCGAATGCGGGGCCGTGAATGCACCCGCAGTCGTGATGGTCTTCAGAGTCCGCTTCACTGCAGCCTGTCAATTTTTTTCGTTAGGCATTACCGTGCAGATTACCGAAGTTCGCATCAAATTGGTCACCGACCTTGATGACCGGCTGCGTGCATTCTGTTCGATCACGTTTGATGGGGAATTTGTCGTTCGTGATCTAAAAGTGATTCAGGGGCAGCGGGGCCATTTCGTGGCTATGCCCAGCCGGAAACTCATGGAAAAATGTGTGCGGTGCTCCGCCAAGAACGACGTTAAGGCCCGCTATTGTTCCCATTGCGGAGCTGCTCTGCCGCCTTCTCCGCCAATGGACCACTCAAACGGTCGCAGTCGAATGTTTGCCGATATTGCTCATCCGATCAATCCTCACTGCCGAGAACGGATTGAGCTGGCCATTTTGGCCGCATTTGAAGAGGAACGGATGCGCGCTCAACAGCCCGGATACGTATGTCGTTACGATGAATTCGACGACCATGTGATTCGGATGGCGGAAAGCTCTCAAGCCGTACGTTGAGAGATCGCTACTCCGCTGGCGTCCTGACAACAAAGAGGTCCAATGATTTAGTTCGAAGCGTCAACTTCAGTCTGCATCGTTGCACAGATTGACAAGAGAATAAGGGCCGAAGCCAGCACGACAAGCTGAACGGCCCCTAAAATCAACTTCGCGAAAGCCCGGTTCAGTTGTTGCCGTCCAATCAGTCCAGAGTGGCCTGTTCACCGGTTCTCAGGATTTCAAGCACTTCAGACGCAGAACTGGCCGTACGAAGACGCTCCGGAATAAATTCGCTCTCATCCAGCAGCGTCGCGATGACCGCCTGCAGTCTTTGATGCACGCGAGGCTGCCCCGTTGGAGTCAGCAGCACAAACAGCAGGTGGGCTCGCTCAGTGGTGCCACGGTAGGGTATTCCGCCTTCAGAGCGAATGACCAGCACAATGGCTTTCTGCAGGCCATGCAGACGAGCATGAGGCATCCCCAGATGACGGCCCAGATAGGTTTCGATCAGCCGCTCACGTTCCTCAACCGCCCTGATGACCTCGTCTCGCGGGATCGGCAAGGATTCGGGCTTCATCTGAGACAACGCTTTGCGAACGGCTTCAATCGTACTTTCAGCCTCGATGTTCAGATGTACGCGATCCTCAAGGAGCGCGTCTGCGAGATGGACGGGTTCCTCATCTTCGAATTCATCTCGAATCGTCCCGACGATTTCTTCGATAACATCTTCCAGTGTCAGAAATCCAGTCCAGGTGCCGCGCGCGTCTTTCACCAAGGCAACGTGAATGCGGCGACGTTGCATCTCGGCCAAGACCGCTTCCAGCAGCGATGTCTCATCAACAGTGATCACCGGCCGGAGAATTGCTTTCAGGTCGGAATCCGGTCCGCCTGTCAGAAACAGATCCTTCAGATGGATGATGCCACCGGGAATTGCCTGATCGCCATCAAAAAGTGGATATCTACTGAAGCGATATCGACGAGCAATCTGCAGGTTCTCTTCCCACGAACTGGCGGTACTCATGCAGCGGACCTGTGATCGTGGACGCATTGCATCACGAACAAGCAGTTCACCGAGGTCAAATACGTTCTCAAGGAACAATAGTCGGCGAAACGACATCAGCCCTGATGATTGCGACTGGTTCAGCAGAATTCGTAATTCGTCTTCGCTGTGGCTGTCATGAGCTTTGGATTTCCCGAGCCCCATCAGTCCCAGCAAAAAATTGGCGGATCCATTCAGAACCCACAGCGGAACCATGAACATCGTCCGAAAGACCCGCAATGGCGGAGACGTTACCAAAGCCGATTTGTCTGTCCGTCTAATCGCCATCGATTTCGGAATAAGTTCTCCCAGCAGAATATGAGCGTAGCTGACGAGGAGATAACTGAGGGCAAATGCAATCGCATGTGATGTCAGAAAAGTCAGCCGGGCATTTTCTGAGAAAAGGCCGGTGAAGATAATGACAGGCTCAATCAGCCGAACGACAGCCGGCTCTGCAACGAACCCCAGGCCGATTGAGGTAAACGTAATGCCGACCTGGCAAACGGAAAGGTACTCATCGAGATGATCCTGGACGTGCCTTGCGGCTGCCGCGCCGCTGACTCCATCGTTCTGCAGTTCACGGACGCGCGATGGTCGCATCTTCACCGCAGCGAATTCCGCGAGAACGAAGAATCCGTTCAGCAACACCAGAA
>CAIXQV010001161.1 GCA_903921605.1 uncultured Planctomycetaceae bacterium
AGCTCGCTCGCCACGATGCAGTTGATTATGGTCGCCAAGCCGTCTCCCTGCTGTCGAACTTCAGCGGTAATACTGTCGATGTCGGCATGATCGCTGAAGGTCAGCGGTCGCCCAAGTGCAAACGTCGCAAGTTTATGCACCGTTGCTCGAATGAACTGATCCTGTCGGTTCTGCAGAAGGAATCGCTTCAAACCGTCTGCACCGTTCAACTCCTGCTGATTGAACAACAAGCTGGAAGCATCCACCGGCACCCCGTTGACCTGATCACGCCAGCGTCCAAGGGCGTCGTAGTTTTCGAAGGCGATTCCCCACGGATCAATCTTGGCGTGGCAGGAAAAACAGGCGGCCTGGTTACGATGGTTTTCAATCCGCTGCTTCAATGTCATCTTGGCAATTTCCGGGTCCGCAAGGTCGATGATCGGAACTGCGGCCGGTGGTGGTGGAGGCGGATCGTTGAGCACAGACTTCAACAACCAGACACCACGCTTCAGAGGATGCGAATCGGCACCGTTGGAATTCATCGCCATCAGTCCCGACTGAGTCAACAATCCGCCGCGGTGGTGAGTCCCATTCAATGCGATGCGCTGGAAAGTGTTACCTCGCACATCCGGCAACCCACAATGCACCGCCAGACGTTCGTCGGCCATCATGTAGTCAGCATGGATAAAGTTCAGCGCGCTTTCATTGTGCCGCAACACTTCATGAAAGAACGCGACAGGCTCTTTCTGCATGGATTCTTTGAGTTCCGGTTCCGCGTTGTTCAGCGTCAGAAAATCCAGCAGCTGCATGTCGAGCCATTGTTGGACGAACTGGTCGGCAAACCGTTCTGCTCGCGGATCCTGCAACATGCGATCAACCTCGTGACGAAGGATCTCTGCATCAGCCAGCTCTCCAGCGGAGGCACGCTTCCGCAACGTGTCGTCCGGAATGCTGCACCAGAGGAACAACGATAATCGTGATGCGAGTTCCTCCGATGACAGACGAGTTGTCGCAGCGGATGACCCGGAGTCTTTGCCGGCTTCATGATTCTCATGGACGACGTACAGGAATTTCGGAGACGACAACACAGCGGCCAGAACTTCCAGCATCGCCTCTTCAAAGCTGTCACACTGCCTGCGGATCGCATGAAACAGTTTCAGCTTTTGCTGGATTTCTTCCTCACTCAGATCACGTCGCCAGGCACGCGTCATAAACTGAGTCAGCACTTCTTTGGAATAGATCGCTTCATCGGCCCGATGTTCACTGTCGAAGAAGATCTGTTTGTGACATTGAGGCGGCCATTCCTCATAGAATGGAGCCAGCACTTGAACATAATCGATTTGAATCGCCCCATGTCCGCCCTGCGGGACAGAACTGTTGATGAAGCGGATGTACTCCGAAGGGCTCGGCAGATCCCCCATCTTTGACTCGCGACGAAATGCGTTGCGCGGATAGATTTCACCAAGAGGCACATCCCACTCATAAATCGCCGGAGCATCAGCCGTTGCGGTAATCGGAGTGTCCGCAGTGCTCACGCGAATCTCAGCGCGGCCTTCATTGCTGGCCTGAAAACCAAACTCAAGCTGTAAACTGGGAACGCGATTCTCTTCGGTGGCTTCTTTTGAGGCCCGCACTCGAACTCGCATGATTCCTTCGTCAGGAATCGTGTC
>CAIXQV010001162.1 GCA_903921605.1 uncultured Planctomycetaceae bacterium
CCTGACTAAACCCAAGGCTTCTGCACACGAGATGCGGATCTCTTTGGCTGGCTTCTGGCAAAATGAAGCAAGAGTTTCCAAAACGTGAGGAGATCCCGTCTTGCCAAGGGCCACCAACTGCAGCTTAATCTGCGCATGATCGCCCGCAGGTGTCGTGAGCAGACTTGTGATCTTTTTGGAGATTAGTCGCGGCGCCACTCCAGAGATTGACTCCGGAACGTCCAGCAACGCTCGAAACGCATGATCCCGAGCCTGACGCAATCGCTCAAGATTCCGCTCGTTCTGGGCTTTCTTTAGAGCCTGCTCTGAGTCGTCGATCTTGATCGTGGAGCTGACCACAAGCTCCACAGGTGCTGCAGATTGCGAATCCGTCGTTGCGACGATCGCGCCCGCTTGAGGCAACGTTGGAATCTCAAGCATCGTGCCGCCGTTGATCAGCACATCCTCAGAAAGAGGTGCGACAGTTTCGGCGGTCCTCTGGGCCGAACCACCGCCGGGCTGAGTCGCCACTTGCGGCTGACTCATCGTCGAAATCTCAACGGATGATCTGGTCATCACGTCCTGTGCCGGATTCATCACCCCTGAACCAAATTGTGGCGACTGAAAAGGTGGTCCAAGGTAGGCCATCGGTGGCATCGCCCCATGCATCTGCGGGAAATGCTGGGGCCCGTACCCGGGGAAGAAAGGCTGCGGCATTCCCGGGAAGGCTTGCGGACCAGGAAACGCTTGTGGGGGAAAATTCGGTTGAGGCCCCAACTGAGCTTGCGGACCAGAAGGCCAGCCGGGACCCGTCGACGACGGTGGAAAACTCTGCGGCGGATTGAAAAGGTGAGACCCTGATCGCGATGGATCTCCGGCGAACGAATTGGCCTCCCGCATTGATGAAGCCTGAATCGCTGAAAATGATGACTGCGGATTCCAGGTCGCCGAAGAGCCACTAGAAGGCACAGGAGCAGACGCCCCGGATCCAAAACCTCTGCTCGACATTTGAGGGATCGAGAACTCCGAGCTGTTCGTGTTCTGAGTACTAAACGTTTGAGTATCCGAAAAGCGTTCCTCATCTTCCGGGTTGTAATCGAAGACGGAATTCTCCGGCGACTGCCAGCCGGCGCGAGAATCGCTGAGATTTGTCGAGACGGACTCAAAGAATCGAAAATCGGCGAGCGAGTCACTCGATCGCACGCCCTCATTCTGTGGCACCAAATCCGACATCAGGCGATTCACAGTCAAGTCATCCATGGACGACAAGTCCATCCCATGATTGACAAAATCTTCCGCATTCACTTTCACTGGTGCCGGTTGCGATCCCGAGATTCCTGATTCAGTTGTCGGCATTCCATCGATCGTACGCGGTGCAGCAGTCGCAGCCGAATCGGCACTGAGTGGACCAGGGGCGTTCATCTCACTTGCGGCAGGAACACGGCTGCGAAAGTCACTTTCCCGGGCTGATTGCCGAATGCCTTGAAGACCAGAACCGGTTGAAACATCGGACGAGTAGCCACGTCCGACGGATGCTCGTGGGCTAGTCGAATCAACGTTGGCCGAGCGATCCAATGACCGCGGATCACTGAAACTGGATTTCACGGGATCATTTGATAACGGCCTCTGCTCGTCTTGTCGAACATCCGCATTTGTGCGGTTCGCTGAAGGAAGAGAGTAAGCCACTGCCCGAAATTCTCGAATCAGGTCAGAGGCTGTCGTCGCCCCGCCGGGATTCACCTGAGTGATTCGATGAATGAAAGAATCTCGTTGAATCGGCCGCAGTCGTTGAACGGTATCGAAAGCGATCCGTTTTAGGTCCCTGTTACCCAGGCACGCTGAAACAATGACCTCAGCACAATGGGGCTGATTAATATAGATCAATGCCTGGATCGCTGCGTTGCGGACCCGTGACGACGGATCCTCCAGCATTGGCAACAGGATATAGGCCGAAAGAGTATGATTGATGCCGCTCAACGCAACGGCTACGGCTCGGCGTACGTGCTTCGAACCGGCGCCCGACACCAACAATAATGCTCGCAACACAACGGGATCACGAGTTCTTCCGAGTGCCTCGATCAATTCTATTCGTGCGGTGGTATCGTCCGGCAGGATCGTCTGCAAACGTCCCATCAGCGGAGCAATGGCGTCAGATGATGCCGGAGGAATTGTCTGTCGCAACTCCTTCAGACGGCTTCGAGCAGGAGCGATACAATGACTAAGATTCAGCAGCGGGCTTGAGCCTGAACCAACTCCGTAAGTCACCGCAGCAGCGGGAATCGCCAATCCAGCTCCCGCAGCAACTAAGTTCTGCAGAGAGTTTCCACACTCCTGACAAAACTTTGCGTTGGCAGTGTTCTTCGAACCACACTGATTACAAAACTTCATGAATTCGAGCCGATCCTGAGTTCAGGTCTACGCACTCTCCACAAGAATCCCGACCAGAGGGCCATGCGGGTAAGGTCTTTAGAGTTCAGCCTCTACGACTTGTTCGCCGAAACGGGTTAGTCCCAAAGCATGCAGTCGCGGGCGATCGCTCAAATAGGTCCTTTCTGCCGGAAAGGACTTTCGCCGTTAGGCGAACCGCGTATGCAAAAAATTCGATTAAAAAAACTAAGATGTAGGTTGGACATTCTTGTCCGACTGAGTTTAGACGGGCAGGAATGCCCATCCTACGCGAGCCGCGAAGTCCTTCTCGGCAGGGAGCACCTACTAAATAACGAAAGCCGCAGGTTTGGTCGGCAGAACATCGGATTCACACGACCATGGATTGACCCGTAACCCGAAGCCTCAACGAGGGATGTTTGCCGAAGAACGCAATCACTTTCCCCTGCACTGGCGTGTCAGGTTGTGAAAAACATGCTAGCGGACCACAAGCACGCTGCGGCAGATTGAAACAAGCCACTAACAACCAAAACGTCCGGTCGAAGCCTAAGCTTCGACCGGACTTATAACCAGACCCGACTTACATCGGATCACATTATTCTTCGAATGAACCCTTGGCTGTGGTTGGATCTACGAGCCAAACTCCGCTGTAAACGTCGAATGAGTTCATTTCAACCTGGACTCCAGGAGCATATCCGTCCGTGTAGACGTCCAGACCGCTAGGATCGAACCCTGGGTTGAAGAAACGGTCACCATTCTTGTCTTCAACGGTCTTCACGCTGCCGTCAGCCATCAGCATGTTCGCGGTATTGCGGTGAACTGCGTACCAGTCGCGAGTATCCTGAAACCAGCCGTTGGCTGCATAGTAGGTTGGAGCGTTGCCATCTTCGAAGCCTTTGTGGAGGAGGCTAAGCTTTGTGCCATTCTTCTTCGCAGGGCCGTCGGTCGCAGTTTCGACGAGACGAGATCCAGTTTGAATTTTGCCGGCTCGATCGAGGGACATCTCACCTGCCATGAGTACACTGGTCAGAACCGCTTCCTTTGCATCACCTGGTGCTGCGTCGCCCAGCAACGGAATGTTGCTTGAAGGAACGTCAGACCGGGAGATCTGATTCTGAGTCAATGGACCAGTGGTTGTTGGATCGATTCCAGTGTTCTTCGCGCGATCCTTACAACCGGTTCCCAATACTGTCAGATCGTTCGTAGCTCCAGATCGAACTGTCATCAACTGACCGCGTGTCATAAACCAGCTGCTCGCATAGTTCGCGTTAAAGCCCTTATTGACCCATGTTTTGACAGCTGCTGCTCGTGCCCCGGCGCTTACCAGCGCGGCAGCGCTGATCTCTGAACGCATCAAACCATCGGCCTGAAAGTCAGGTGTCAAAGCGGAGTTACTGGTGTCGCCACCCAACAGGTCAACAAGCTTCTCCGAACCAGAGAACTCATTGCTTGGGCACAACATGTCGCCTGGGCGACCACCGTTGACGGCGATAACATTGCCTACCCAGCTGTACAGATCCGGTGATCCGTCACGAACAAGGTCAAATTGCCCAGATGTGATTCGCTTGGCTGGGTCCGTATCGGCCCATGAGTACAGAGCGATCCCGAACTGACGAAGATTGTTCTTACACTGTGTGCTGCGAGCAGCTTCACGTGCTGACTGTATTGCTGGCAGAACCAAAGACATCAGAATTGCAATGATTGCGATTACAACCAGCAGCTCGATCAATGTGAAACCCTTACGTCGGGCTTCAGCTACCAAAGTACCTTTGAACATCCTTTTCACAACATCACCTTTTTGATTGAGAAAACAGAAAACTCGCCAAATCCACCCCACATGGTTCGTCACAAGTCAGGCCTGAGCATTTGTGACTCACCACCAATCACCTGCAGCGACATCGCGAATGTTGCTGCAATTTTCCAACTGGCCGAATTGATTGAACGTAAAACAACAAAAACCTCCGAAAGCTCAGCCCCACCTCCGGTATCTCAAAGCTCACAGCCTTGCGACTGCGAGCGGTATCTTGGTCACCAACATTAATCTGCGATGAAGCTCAGGTTAATTTATGACTTTTCTAAATCTTGAATCAGGAAGACTAATCAGCTCGAAATCGACAACCAATTGCTGACTGAATCTCTAAGGACCAGTACCGAGATAAGTTCGATCTATCTCAACCCGAAGCGTGAGCGAGGTGTCAAGATGTTGGTCCGAATCCCGCGTTGGCTTTTGCGATTTCTATTTCAATGCATGAGAACATCCGGAAGCTATCCCCGGGCTGTACCCACGTGACTCATGCAGACTTCAGAGTGTTGATTTTTTCGTTTTGCATTTCGCTCTGCGAAACTTGTGTGTCTTTACACTGAGCGAAAGTGGCCCGTTACCTTGACGATCTCAACGAGATCATTCCCTGTCCTGCGAAATACGAATGTGACCGAGCTCACTCGCTGACTTCTTCGTGTCGCAGACTGACAACGATGAGGCATCAGCCATCTCGTCATGTGGAGCAGTCTCGGCGATTGAAATGAAGATCAGATGAACGCAATGTGAATAATCAAAGATTGCTCCATCGCATCGATGATTCAATACGTTGTCGCGTCTGCATCAGACATTGAGAAATCGTTCGATCAGTTCAACCCACAATGACTCTGCTGATCGCACATTGTGAGCGTCTCATTAAAAATTAACGGATCACTAACAATCAGTCGTGTTCATGCCGTGCGTGAATGCAATCTGGTTCAAGGCAGACTCAAGAGCATGAGTGTACTCGATTGACGTCCCCTCGATTGATCCCGAATCGATGCTCAAGGAGAGACGCTGGTCGCTGACCGACGCACCATGGTCTCCGGCAAACGCAACTCCAGTGACTCTTAACGATCGGTCCTGCGTTGAAGCCTGCGCAACCTGAAGTTAACGGTCCGTTCACGGAATCTTCATTAATTCCGGCTACAACATTCGTCTTCGATTTCCACCTGAATCAATCATCGGGACGCAGTGGATGCAAAGCTGGATCATCATCCCCGCTTACAATGAGGAAACTCGCCTCGAGCTGGTTCTGCGCGGTCTGAATCTTAAGCTGTTCCGGATCGTGGTTGTCGACGACGGATCATCAGATCAAACAGCCTCAGTCGCGGTGAATTCTGGCGTCATCGTTCTACGACACCTGATCAATCGTGGTCAGGGGGCCGCTCTTCGCACAGGCATTCAGTTTGCCCTTGACCAGGACGCAAAAGAAATCATCACTTTTGACGCGGACGGCCAGCATCAGGCGGACGATCTCTCGTCGCTCTTAAATGTCCTGCGAACAACCGGGGCGGATCTTGTCATCGGTTCCCGCTTTCTGGGTAGCGCTCCTGGAATTCCGTTACATCGCTGGTGCCTGCTCAAGCTGGCTGTCGTGTTTACAAGAATCACGACCGGATTGAATCTCACCGACGTGCACAATGGACTCCGGGCGATGACCGCTGAGGCCGCCGGAAAGCTGACCTTCACCGAGGACGGCATGGCCCATGCTTCGCAGATCCTTTCCATGGCCGCCAGGCTCAAGTTGCGTGTTCATGAGGTTCCCTGTTCCGTTGTTTACAGCGAACAAAGTCTGGCTAAAGGGCAGCGCAGCTCGGCCGCATTTCGAATTCTGGGACGACTGGCAATCTCGAGGCTGGTAAGATGACGTTGTTTCAATGGCTTTGCAGTGGGCTGATGTCCGCTCTCGTGCTCATGGAAGTCGTTCTGCAACTGACCGGCAGGACTCGGCGGATTATCTCCAGCCTTCGCGCTTCCGTATGGTTGCTGGCTCTGTTCCTGATCCTGGTGCCTTCGGCAACAAACCGAGTCGCAGACATTCTGAGCATTGGACGTGGAGCGGATGTCGTTCTTTATCTGACAGTGATCACGTTTTTACTTTCATTCTTTTACCTTCTGCACGCCGTCGAGTCCCAGCGCGAGCAGATCACATTGCTCGTGCGCAGGATTGCGATTCAAAGCCCTCTCGCAGACGACTCCTGCAGTAAATCCAATACGGAAGACAGGCAGGAATCTTCAAAGCGGGCCAGCGAACAGGGACGAACATGTCCGCCACTCTAGTGAATGATTCGATGACTGAACCAGTTGTCAGCAAAAACCTTAATGCTGGCAGTCGTGGGGTTTACTGTCTGGCAATCGTGGCCCTGCTTGGCCTTGGCCTCATCCTCTATTGGCCATCGCTGCATGGTCCGAGATTGTTCGATGACGATGTGATGCTGAGCGACATAAGCAAGGGTGCAACAATCGGTGCCACTGTTGTCTCATTGGATTGGCTGCGGCCGGAAACAAGGCCGTT
Organism: uncultured Planctomycetaceae bacterium; assembly: GCA_903921605.1. Next base: position 6,681 of record CAIXQV010001162.1, read on the forward strand.
GGTACGCCTCACATTTGTTGTCGAGACATACCTGTTTGGCGATCTGATGCCTGTGCATCGTCTGGGAAACGTTCTGATTCACGTGCTGGCTGCTTTTGCTCTGTTCGGGTTGATCCGAAAGATTTGTGAAGGAACGTCACAGGCAGGCTCGAGATTGAGCTTCCTTCATGCTGAGCAAACAGCGTTCGCCGTGGCATTTCTGTGGTTCGTGCATCCATTGCAGTCGGCCGCTGTTGCCTATGTCACTCAACGAGGTGAGTCGTTGATGGGACTGTTCTTCTTTCTCTACCTGCGATGCCTTGCAGAGTTGATAACGACTCGCAACACAAAATGGTTCTTTGCCGCCATTCTTGTTTTTTGCGCTGGACTAGCGTCAAAAACCGTCATGATCACGGCTCCGGTTGTCGGATTGCTGATGGATCGAGCGTTCTATTCCGAATCATGGAAGGACGTATTTCGTGCTCAATGGAAACTTCTATTGTTTCCCTCCGTCGGTTCGGCGTTTGCCGTGATACTCCTGTTGCCCGGCATTCTTAAAGGCCAGGCGAACGTCGGCTTTGGAGGAGATGCTCCACCGATTGATTTGCATCTGGCAGCACAGGCGAAAGTCCTCTGGCTGTACGTGTTCCAGAGTCTTTGGCCACAGTGGCTGAGTGTCGACCACGCAATGCGACCACCATTGTACGTTTCGGACCAACTGGGATGGATTCTTTTGACGACACTGCTCCTGATGATGATCGCGACTTTGTATTGGTTTCGAAGATATGCCGCGTTTTTTTTGCTGCTCGCTCCAATTTGTGTACTCGCGGTGACGTCGTCATTCATTCCGACTGCTGATCTTTGGGTCGATCACCGGATGTACGTTCCCCTGGCGAGTCTCGTTCTGATCGTGGTCATTGGTCTCAGACAATTGCTGGTACGGATTCGGGAGCCCCGGAGACGCACAAGAGTCTTCATGACACTGGTGGGAACTGCCGGGATTGCACTTGCTGCACGTACCTGGTTGAGAGCTGCGGATTATGCGACAGGGACTGCAATCTGGCGTTCTGCGATTGTGGAGAATCCGGACAATGACCGAGCGATGCAGGCGCTGATCGGATTGTCGCGTGAGCAGTCTCCACCTCAATCCCCAATGCCGCTTCTGAATGAAGCCCTGCGAGTTGCTGAGCAGTCAGGAATTGTCCCCACTGTCGCTCTTGGGCGTCTTGGTGAGCTGCATGCTGAAGCGGGTGAACCTGAGCAGGCGATCCGCCTGTTGGGCAGAGCCATTCGGCTTGATGAACAACGATTCTCTGAAGGCTATCGAGGAGCCAGAAGAAATACAGAACGATCCGGAATGCATGTGAATATGAGCCTGTCGTTTGCTTCCCTCGGGCAAATCGCTGAGGCATTGGCACATATCAATAGCGCATTCCTGTTTGCTGATGGTTCCGCCGACGCGAGAGCCCTTGCAGGCTCCTTGTCGCTTCAGACCGGAGACATCGCAGCCGCTGAGAATCATTTTCAGCGAGCCCTTGAGCTTAGACCGGGATGGAAAGACGTAGAAGCCGATCTGGAGCGAATTCGTCACTTGCGGTGACGGATTCATGAACGCAAAAAAAATTCACTATTGGCCAATGGGCCACGGCGATTCTTAACAAACTGCCCTTATTACGTCATCTGGATCTGCGGAACTGCAGGAGTTCGTTAAGGGCTGTCGTTAAGACGACTGTCACCCAGAGGGACGAAGTACGCTCTGCCTGTTGATAAACATCAATGCGGTCGAGAATAC
>CAIXQV010001163.1 GCA_903921605.1 uncultured Planctomycetaceae bacterium
ATCCAGCTTGCGAATCAACTCCAGTTTCCGTCGTTGCAATTGAGCACTCGACTCACGAGGCTTGATATCGGAGACAGGAGAATCGCCGAGTCCGAAGACCGAACCCTGATAACTGGCGGGAAGAAATCCGCTGCCAAAGTTGTCGAGTCCCCCGGGGGGAATCAGGCCACCGTTGAGCACAACAAAATGTGGCAGATCTTCACACTCTGTTCCCAGTCCATATCCAAACCATGCTCCCATGGATGGACGTCCCTGCAGGCCTGAACCTGTATGCAGGAAGTAATTCGCATTGGTGTGTTCCGGAAATCCGCTGGTCATGGAGCGAATCACAGCCATGTCATCGACATGTTTGGCTGTCTCAGGAAATAAATCACTGACCGGGATTCCACTCTGGCCGTACTGCTTAAACTTCCATGGACTCGCAAGAGTATTTCCGATGTTATTGAATTGAGTGGGCTCAATCTTGGTCGGGAACGGTTTGCCGTGCTCTTCGTTGAGGCGAGGTTTCGGGTCGAACGAATCAACCTGCGAGACACCTCCGTCCATGTACAGAAAGATGACACTCATCGCCTTAGGTGGAAAATGAGTGGGCTTCGAACCCAGTTCTCCGTTGCGTGTTTTCTCCGCTTCGTTGCCTGCCAGCGTCTGGTTCATCAAAAAACTGGCTGCGACGGAGCCAAATCCGCACGCCGCCGCCTGGAGCAGGTGTCGTCGAGATCCGTTCAGGCGTCGAAAACGTCGGCAATGAGATCGTGTCATATGTCCGCCTCCTTTTGAGGAGTTATTCATTACGCAGCCACGATTGAGGCTGTCTGTATAAAGTACCCCGCGAACACCCGGCCTCAATTCACACCGTGTGGAGAATTGCTTGTGTGCACTGGTTCCTTCCACAGGATTGTCCCCGGTTCGCGCTCCGAACTCAATCGTTGTTAATGCCTGTACCAGATTTTGGCACTTTCCCAGGATGCGTCTTGAGCAAATGTTGCGGTGACCCCTTCATTCAGACTAACAGCAGACTCCTCCGCGCAACAAAAAACCCTCGTCGTGTGAATGACGAGGGCTTGAGAATAGCATTTGTATTTGCGGCTGTGTTTGAAGACTAGCCAAATTCCGGTCGGCGACGATCCAGTTGTTCTTTCAGGCGAGCGACGATGCTGGAATGCATCTGGCTGACGCGTGATTCTGAAAGTCCGAGTGTGTTGCCGATTTCTTTCATCGTCAGTTCTTCATAGTAATAAAGAATGATGATGAGTCGTTCGTTGCGGTTCAGGCCCTTGGTGACCAGCTTCATCACATCCATTTTCTGGATGCCTTCAGTTGGGTCTTCGCAACGGACATCCTCAACAACGTCCACTTCGCGGACGTCCTTGTAGCTGTCGGTTTCGTACCATTTCTTTTCGAGGCTCACCAGATTGATCGCGCTGGCTTCTGCTTTGAGTCGTTCGAATTCCTGAATCGAAAGACTCATCTGCTCCGCGATCTCTGATTCGGTTGGTGGGCGTCCAACTCGAGCTTCGACCACTTTGCGGGCTGCTTCAACCTTGCTCGCTTTGCTGCGAACCAGACGAGGAACCCAGTCCATGGTACGGAGTTCGTCGAGCATCGCCCCACGAATTCGCGGTACGCAATAGGTTTCAAACTTGACCCCGCGGTCCATGTCGAAAGCTTCAATTGCATCCATCAGCCCGAAAACTCCGGCTGACATCAAATCGTTCAGGTCAACGCCTTCGGGTAGTTTGGCCCATACCCGTTCCGCGTTGTATCTGACCAGCGGCAGATACCGCTCCATGAGACGGTTCCGCAGTTCCTGATTCGTCTGGTCTTGCTTGTAGGTAACCCAGACTTCAGAAACATCTTCACTGACCTTGGTAGCCATTCAATCCTCCATGACGAACAGCAGGTGCATCTGCAGCAATATTGACTCGTATCAGTCAATATCGACAGTCACAGCCCCGAAGATCACCCGATCCTGTGCAACAGTCAGATTCGATACACGAACAATGAATTGTTTATTCCCTTGGGGAGAATTCTTCAATGTTGTGTTTCGGCAAAGACTGCCGTTGTGTTCGAGTGAACCTCAGACTGCAGATGCAGCATCGTTCGGTTCTTCCATTTTGTTTGGACAACCACTTTGTTCCGAATCGCGTCAGGCAGTTCTCATTCACTTCGGCAGCTTAAGCCGAATCCCGCAGAATGAAGAACCAACTGTCCGCCGAATTGTCTTGTCGCAGAACAAAGCACACTTCCCGGGACAGTAGTTGCCATCCATGGCGGCCACTGCCGGGTTGCTCGATGAAGCGAAACCGAATCTCGATCGTTCGATGTTTCGGCCTCGCTTCACAGGGCGGGCGGGTTGATATCGCAGGCTATTCCGCGCTGTCCAGAGCGATGGAAGAAGGATTTCGAAGGTTTCGTATGAGTCTGCCTGCCTTCGGCATTTTCAACCGGACACACAATCATGAGTCGGCAGAAAGAATCACTCAGACCATTTCGTGATCGCCGAATGTGCCAGTGATGTGCAGTTTCTGCAGAAGTGAAGCACTGTGGCCTTCGATGGACCGGTGGCTTCTGTAAGCATGAATGGTTGATACGCTGACCGGTTGATGGTCCAATTGTTTACCGCCGAGCAGCAGTCGACGTTTCCTGCAAAAGCCGAAACGTTACTGAGGCTTTGTCGCTTCCGGAGTGGCGAGCGGCTCAGGGATGGCTGGTTGTGCTTCCGGAACGGCTGCCTGACGAGACATCCATTCCTTTCCGATCTCCGATGCGGCAAATTCTGCGTATTCGGGGACTGATGTCAGGTCGTTGAAGGCCATGCCGAATTTTTCTCCTATTTCATCCAGCAACGCGGCGGTTGCCGCATGGTCTTTAGCCTTGAGCTGCATAGAGACCTCAACCCAATAGACATCGATCCGATCCGGAGCTGCTGTTCGGGCTTCCGCGATGGCTTTGCGAGCTTCGTCCATGCGGTTCAGAGTCAAGAGGCTGTCGACCTTGAGCGTATTCAGGTACGGATCCTGAATCATCTGCAATAATCGATCGACGGTTTTCAGCAGTTCTTCGTGTTTCCCCTGCATAATCAGGAGATCCATAGCGCGAAAGTCGCGAGAAGTGTCATTGGGGAAGTAGCGTTCAAGATCCTGAATGACCTTCGAATACTCTGTGTCGCTGATGTTCTGAGCCACAATCAGCTTTGACAACAGAACTGTCTTGTCTTTTTGCATGGCTTCCGGAAGAGATGCGAACAACGCCATGGCTTCCTGATACTTTTCAGCTTTCGAGAGGTTGTTGATCTCCTTCATCTTCTCAATATGATTCATGTACTCAGACTCCGCTCCGGACAACCGGGCCAGGATTCCGGCGTTTTCTGCGGCGACGGCCGGCAACACCAGACGTCGGATGCTCTGCGATAACATTTCTCCGCTCAGATGGACGTGGATGTCTGCGATCCGTGGTTGCTTATTGGCATCAACACTGACAACCAGTTCGTGATAGTTGATGCCGGCCGATTCCGGCAGGACAAGGCGGAACAGCGGACGCACTTCTTCTTCATGCTTGACCATTCGGACGAACGTGTAGTCGCCGCCATTCTGAACAGTGCCAATGATTTCATTTGACAGGCTGGAGAGCCCACCGCCCTCTTTCATGCCCTGCATGAAACCATTGCGAAAACCCTGCTTCAGATCAAGCCCCGCCAGAATTCGGTCAACCATGCGGTTCTCGTCGATGATCGCATTGAACGCATTGACGTCCTGGTGAGCGACAGCTTTCTCGACGGCCTTCACGAGTGCCTCTGCATCGGCTGGAGAGGCCGCTACAAATTGAGTGACCTGATTTAGATCCTGAGTCGACATTTCTCCGTCAGGTGCTGTCGGAGTGTTGGAGCCTCCACAGCCGACAAGGGCGGCAGCCATAAACGACAGAGCCAGGCCCTTGATGTTGTAAGCAGGATTGCAGTGCATAGGTCAGTTTCCAGAATTCAGGCTGCTGTACTGATTGAGGCTGTAAAAAGCCGACTGAAGAAATGGTCGTCTTCGGGATGTGAGGGGCCACGGCACGGTAAACACCTCGGCCAAACAAGTGGGCTCAGGAATTCGCTGAGTCTTCGCGATGAACCGTGTCCGGAGAAAATGCTGGCAGACAGACGGCGATGTATTCCGCTCCGCCCTCGGCCGGTGAGCTGTAACGCACCCATTCGCCGCGAGCCACGATTATGGCTTGACCTGCAGCCACGTCGTACACGGTCTCCGGTGTTTCCACACGCAGTTGGCCTCGAAGCACCACGGTGTATTCGTCGAATTCCGGAGTCTGCCCGGGTTCGCTCCAGCCACATGGACTTACCATCCGAGCGATGCTGACGTCCTTTGTTCCGGAGTTTACTCGACCGATGTATTCTTCGATCGTCTTTGGCGGATGACCGGGAGCTTCAATGCGAGTCGGCGATGGAACAAGAATGGCCATGGAGTTCACCTCATGAGAGTTGTGAAGCAGGTCTGTGTAACGGATTCTTTAATCAACAGGGCCGCGACAAACTGATATTGTCGCGGCCCTGGAAGAAGTCGGTTTGAAGTCTGTTTGGTTCCGAATCACCAACCGAGCTTATCAGGCCCAGTTTCGAGCTGGTCGTGATCGCAGGCCGTTGGCTTCTTCGTCGCCAATGAATTCCTGCTTCACCGGATCGAATGTCAGCTTGCGCTTCAGGATCCAGGACAATGCGGCGGCATGGCAGGCGATATGAGAATTCCTCATGACTTCTGCATTAGCAACAGTCGGCTTACGAGTCTTGATAGAGTCAAAGAAGTTGCGAGCGTGAGCTGTGACGTCAAGGCCCTTGACCTTGCCTGCGGATTCCTGCAGTTCCTTGCGAAGTGCAGCAGAAGAGACTTCCGTTTCCCCACTGTCACCCGTTTCAATTGAACCTTCATCACCCACAAACTTAACAGGGCAGGTGCCGAGTTGTGTGTGCCAGTTTGGACTGCGATCACCAAATGGAGTGGCGAGAAAATCCAGAAACAGAGTCACACCGTTTTCATACTTGCAGGTAATCCCTGCATCCGACGGCTCATAGGAAATCGGAGTTGTGCCATCAGCCTGATTGGCCCATTGGCAGAGGTCGACTGTATGCGCGCCCCAGTCAAGGATTCGAGCACCGGAGTCAAAGTCGTAGTAGCCACGCCATTTGCCGACGACATACTGGCTATTGTAAGGACGCCAGACGGCTGGGCCGAGCCACATGTTCCAATCGCAAACGCTCTTGGCCGGAGTTGGCTCGCCAGGCAGCCAGCTAATGTCGAGAGTTGGCACGTAAACTGATGCATACATCGTCTGCAGTTTGCCAAGTTTCCCAGTCTGGGCGAGCTGCACAGCCTGCTGGAAGTTCGGCACGCTGCGGCGTTGCGTTCCTGCTTGAAAAATTCGGCCCGTGGCTTTCATGGTGTCGGCCAATTGCTGGCACAGTTCGATCGTCAGACCGCACGGCTTTTCGCTGTAAACGTCTTTACCAGCCTGAGCCGCCAGCATAGAAGCGGTGGCATGCCAGCGATCTCCGGTGGCAATCAGGACGGCGTCGATATCTTTGCGATCGAGCAGTTCACGGAAGTCCCCGTAGAGCTTGCAGTCCGTGCTGCCATAATGCTTGTCGACAAGTGCCTTTCCGGCATCACGACGGCTGGCCTGCACGTCGGCGATCGCAACGCACTGCACGTCGGGAAGTCCCAGCATCGCTTGAAGGTCATAAGTACATCGCGGGCCGATACCGATGACACCCAGGGTGATTTTTTCGCTGGGAGCAACGGCACCATCACGACCAAGCACATGGGATGGCAGAATCCACGGCGCGGAAAGCGCGGCGGCTGAACGTCCCAGGAATTGTCTGCGAGACTGAGAATTTCTATTGCTCATGGCTACACCAGATCTGTGGAGAAGAGGTCATTGATTCAGGATTTCAGATGAGGCGTTTACGAGGCACGCCGCGCCAAAAATTGTACCGACCGCGATCCGAGGAAAACACTCTGGCGGCTCGTCGTGACAATAATGTCGGTCGAAAAAGCGTCCCTCAAATTCGAACTCCTGGACGATTTCAGATTCCTGTTTGGGCACGGCTTTTAGTAGTCACTCCTCGATATGAGTGTTCTACAAGGATGGTCAAGTGGTGAAACGTCCGTAAATTCTGTCTCAAAAAGGTTGCCCCTCGATTGGATTTCAATGCCGGAAATCCCAAGAATGCTTAACGAATCGTGAGCATTGCGACGTACGACACTGCGTTCGATTGATCGTTCCAGGTCTCTCCTATTCTTCAGGCCGCAAA